>JBGPOW010000104.1:0-15052 GCA_041488235.1 Binatia bacterium | reverse complement strand
CTGCGGATTCGTGCCGGCGAGAGCCGCCGGACGTCGGGCTGAACACGTCCGCGGCGCAGTGCCGCATAGACACGGAGGCCCCGCGGTGCGAATGCGCCGCGGGGCCTTCGTGCACAGGAAGCGCGTCGCGCAATCGCGCGCACGCTCAGGGGGCCGCCCGGTCAAGGACGCGAGCGCGTCTCGTGAGCGCGTCTAATGTCGCTTCACCGCACGTTTTACGGCGTCTGCCGCTTTCGTCACCGTGTCTTTCACCTTGCCGGCCGCTTGATCGATCTTCCCTTCCCGCTTCAGCTGCCGATCTCCCGTCAACGCACCGGCCGCCTCTTTGATGCGGCCCTTCGCTTGATCCATCTTACCAGTGGCCATTCGTGGCTCCTCCTGCACGCGATCTCCGCAAGAACCGCGCCGCCGCGCCTCGCACTACGCCGGCGCGACGGTCGATGCCGGCGGGCCGAGCATTCGTTGCAATGCCTCTGCTGCTCGACGGAGCGGCTGCGCGACGCACCGCCGCCGCCTCTCGCCGCAGCGTGTAATCCGTGCATCTACGCATCGTCAAAAGGTACATGCCGCGGGTGCGCCGCTTCGCTGTCGATGACGACCGCGAAGGCGAATCGCGGACTTGCCGGTCGGGCGGTCGTCGACGGATCGCGGCGACGATGGCGTGCCCTTTGCTGCTCTGAGCGACGTTGGCGCGCGGCCTCACGAGGATTTTTATGCGAGCAAGCGAGCACATGACGGAAACCTCTCTTTATCGCGGCACCGACCAGCTTCCGGGCGGCGATCACGGCGAACCGTCGGCGACCGACGCCGTCGAGCGCGTGATCGATGCCGGTCAGCGTCTCGTGACGGAGCGCATCGAGCTCGCGAAGCTCGACGTGCAAGACGCGGTCACCGAGAAAGTGTCGCAGACGACGAAAGTCGTCGTGCCGGCGCTCTTTGCGTTCGGCGGCTGGTGGATTCTCATGGCGGGTGTCGTCGTCTTCCTGAACGCATACCTCGTGTTGGCGGCCAGTCTCGGCATCGTCGGCGGCGCGCACGTTCTCCTCGGCGGCGCGATGGCGGCACGCGCGCTCCAGCGCGGTCGCCGCGGCTCCCACAACGGCGACGCCGCACATCCGGCCAATGCCGCGCGCAACGGCGGCTCGCACCCTGCGGGTGTGAATCCGACGGGGGTCAACCCCACGGGGGTGAATCCGTGAACCCCACGGGGGTAAGCGGCGTCGACACGACGCCGAGCCCGGAGCTCGACGAGCGCGAGGCGCTACGCATCTCCATCGAGGAGGACAAGGCCGATCTCCTCGACGCGGTCGTCGAGCTCAAGGCCGCGGTGCAGAGTCAGTTTCAGCTGCGGGAGCTGATCGCGGAGCACCCGATTCCGTGGCTCGTCGGCGGATTGGTTCTCGGTCTGTGGCTCAGCAGCCGCGGACGCAATGGATGACGAAAGGAGCTTCGATGGAACAGTCGGCGAGCAACTGGGCAGACGAAGCCAGCTCGCGCATCGGCGGGTTGGCAGACGACTTGAACGAGCGTTTCAAGGATGCGAGCGCCGGGCTACGTGACCTCGACGAACAGACACGCGCGTTCGTGAAGGAAAGCCCGTTCGTGGCACTCGCCGCGGCGGTCGCCGGCGGCTTCCTTCTCGGACGGCTGCTCTCGAGACTGTGAGGACAACGATGGCGAACGAGCAACCAAATCAGTCTACGCGTTCGGAGCCCGGCGGTCGCGAGCAGCCGACCGGCCGTGAGCAGGCGGGCCGCGAGCAACAGCGCGACGGCGCCGAGCGCGGCCGGCGGGCGTCGCGGCCGCTGCGCGTTCAAGAGCGCGGGCGCGAAGCGTACCGCGACGCGCAGCACCTCGCGTCGACGATGGAGCAGGCCGTCGACGAGATCGGACAGTTCCTACGCGAGCAGGCCGACCAGCGCCCGTACGCATCGCTCGCGACCGCTGCCGGCGTCGGCTACGTCCTCGGCGGCGGCGTTCCGTCGCGGCTGACCGGCTTTCTCTTCGGTCTCGGCAGCCGCTTGGCCATCGAAATGTTCTTGCGCGAGCTCATCGGCGACGCGGTACGCCAGCCGTCGCCGGCGCCCGCGTCCGCAGCGAATAGGAGTGTCTCATGACGAGCATGAACAAGATCACCGATAGCCTCATCGAGAGCCTGCCGACACGGGAAGACCTCGTGAACGCGCTCGGCCTCGCATCGCGGCGCTCGACGACCGCCGACTTCGCGAGCGTGATCGGCGTGTTCGGCGCCGGCCTCTTGATCGGCGCCGGCCTGGCGCTGCTCTTCGCGCCGAAGAGCGGCGAGGACCTGCGGCGTGATCTCGGGGAGCGGCTCTCCTCGATCAACGAGGAGGACGTCGCATCCGGGTTCAACCGCGGGGTGACCGGCGCGACGGAGTTCCGCACCGCCCAGTCGTCGGTCGGCACCTAGGGACCCCGGCTCGGCGCGGTGGGTGCCGAGACGGCGCACGCCCAGCGCACGGTTGAGCACGGCCCCGGCGGTGCTCTAAGCTCGCCGCGGCTCATGCAGGCGCCGCGTCCCGTCAACCCGTCGCCGCGGCGCAACCACGTCGGCGCGATCTCGTTGGCCGTCGCAATCGGCGGCGCCGCGGGCTGCCGGCTGGCGATCTTCCTCGGCGCGCCGCAGCCGTGGTGGCTGAGCCTCGCCGCCGCCGGATTCGAGGCCGCCGTCGTCGGCGGCCTCGCCGACTGGTTCGCCGTCACCGCCCTCTTCCGGCATCCGCTCGGTATCCCGATCCCGCACACCGCGATCATTCCGGCGCGACGCCAGAAGATCGTCGAGGGCATCGTCTCGATGATCGAGGACGAGTGGCTTTCCCCGGATGTCATCGGCACCCGCCTGCAGCGGATCGCGCCGAGCCGCATGATCGTCGAGTGGCTGCGCGACCCCGGCCACGTGCAGCGCGTCGGGCAGCCGGTGCGCGATCTGCTGCGCGCCGTCGCCGGCATCCTCACGGAGGACGAGGTCACGGAGTTCGTCGACCGCACCATCCAGCAGCAGCTGCGCGAGCTGCCGATCGACCCGGCGGCGGGGCGTTGGCTCGTGCGCGCCGTCGAGAGTGACAGCGCCGGCGCCGCCTTTCGCACGCTCGCCTTGTCGCTGGCGAATTTGACGGAGCGCCCGCGGACGAGCGCACAGCTGCAGTGGTGGCTCGAGCGCACGGCGCGCACCTTGCGTGCCGAGGGCAAGCGCCTCGTACCGCTCTTCCTGCGGCGCAAGATCGTGCAGCGGAAGATCATCGAGGCGACGTGCGACTACGCGGCGGCCGAGCTGCGCAACGCCGCGGACGATGCCGCGCACCCGCTGCGGACGCTCGTCGCGAACGCCGTACGCAGCTTCGCCACCCGTCTCGCCGACGGCGACCCGCAGGCGCTCGGCCAGGCGGAGCAGCTACTGCAGGCGCTCCTCCAGAGCCTGGAGGCCATGCCGCTCGTCCGCGACATGCTCGCCCAGCTGCGCTCGCGGCTCGAGCAGGACCTCGACGAGCCGGAGGGCTATCTCGCCGCGCTCGTCGACCGCGAGCTGCGCGCCGGCATCGTCGAGCTGCTCGACGACCCCGAGCGCGCCGGCGCGTTCGATCAGTGGATCCGGCAGACCGCCGACGATCTGCTGCGCCGCCACCACCATCAGATCGGCGTCACCGTGCGGGAGAACCTCGAGGCACTCGAGACGAACGCGCTCGTGGCGCAAATCGAGGACCGCGTCGGCGCGGATCTGCAATTCATCCGGTTGAACGGCGCCGTCGTCGGCGGCCTGATCGGCGTCCTCCTCGCAGCACTGCGCCTCTTGAGCGGCTAGGGAATCTCGTCAGCGGCGACGGCGATGCGAGGCATCGCGGCATCGTCGCGATCACGCTGCGCCACGACGCCGCGACCTTCTCGGCCGGGACCGTTCGCGACGATCACCCCTTCCGGATGCACCGTGGAAGCCGGCGCGATGGCAAGCGCGCGCCGCACCTCGTCGAGCGGGCGCGGCAACAGGTCCTCGTAACGCACGAGCGGCAGCCGGGTCGCGTGCCGGCCGCGCTGCCACGCGCGATACAGGTAGCGGTACCACGTGCGCCGCCCGTACCCGTCGGCCGGCGGTTGCAGCGCGATCCCGAAGAGAATGAGCGCGATGCCGCGGAGCGGCGTCTGCCCGAAGGTGAACGCGAGGTTTGCCGCCTCGCCGGCCTCGTCGCGACCGTACCCGGTGAGCACGTGCCAGAGGTCGTGGACGTCACGGAGGCGATCGGCGAACCACTCGCGATCGGGGTCGAGGGTCTCGAGCTGTTGCACGGCGATCGACACGCGCTCCGCCTCGACGAGTCCGACGGCGGTGATCTCACCCGCGATCATGAAGTCCGCGTACGCGCGCCCGAAGGTGCCCGCGGGCATGGCGCGCAAGCGCGGCAAGTCGGAGAGCGTCGCCAAGAGCGACGGCCGTTCTGCGAGGAGCGCCCGTCCGTCGCGATGGGTCGCGAAGCGCTGAAACAGGCGCTCCCAGTCGGCGCCGGAGAGCGCCGCGATCGCCTCGAAGGCCTGGTCCGTCCGATCGGGATCGGCGATGAGCGTGCGCATCGCGCGCCAGGCGCGCCGCCATTGGACCTTCGGCCGCACCGGCGGCGGCGCGATCGTGGGCGGGGGAACGTCGTGCGCTGCGGGTCCCATCGTCGAGCTCGTCGATATCATCGGTCACCTCCCGGGCGAGCAATCGTCGCCTCGTAACCCGCATCCTAGTCGACGCGCACGGGGCACGTCCCGATCGGAGCCTGATGATTTCCTGCGGAAAGCTTGACGATCCGCGACATCACCGCCCGACACGCAGCTGCGGACGCATTGCCGCCGCCTTGCGGCCGAGACTTTCGAGGCCGATCTCGTCGGCGATGCCGCTGCACTCGTCGAGTAGACGCAGCGCCTTGCGCCGGCTCGCGTCGCGACCCACGCCGAGAAGCGCCCGCGCGTAGGCGTACAGCGTTCGCGCGACGTACGGCCGGGCGCCCATTCGCGTGTTCATCGCCAGCGCTTTCTCGAAATGCGCCGCGGCGTCGCCGGCGCGACCGAGCTCTGCAGCCAGGAGACCGAGGTGATGTGACGCCGAGCCCGCGTACGCGCGCAAGAGGTCGTGCACGACGTTGCGCTCGGCAAACGGCGTGAGGAGCCCGTACAGCACGGCGACGCGGCGGTGGTCATGCAGCGCGCACGCGACCTCCGCGAGCTGCGCCGTCGCGACCAGCCAGTGCTCGTCGCGCGGCAAGTCGCGGAAGTCCTCGGCCGCCAGGGTTTCGAACTGCCGCCGTGCCTCGTCCTCCTCGCCGTGCTCCACGCGGTAGAACGCCTCACCGGCGCGGAGCGACACCGCCGCGGGCGGATAGTACTCGAGGAGGAAGTGCATCGCGGGTTCGAGGCTCTCGTTCAGTCCGGCGCGTTCGGCCACCAGCCACAATCTCTGCCCCTCCGCAATCGCCATCGCGCCCGGGTGTTGGATCTTGGTGCCGAGCGCGAGCGCCTCGTGACGCAGGCGTTCGGCCTCGTCGAACCGGCCGTCGCAGAGGGCGCGACTCCCCCGCCACCACGTCGTGAACCACTGATAGATCGGCTGCCGAATCTCGTCGGCGACATGCTGGGCGAGCGCGATCTCGCGATCGGCGGCCGCGACGTCGCCGAGCGCGAGCTGCGCGCCGAAGCGGTACTCGTGGCCGGCGAACGCCGTGGGGCGGTCGCCGATGCGCTCGGCGAGCGCGAGCATGTCGCTCGCGACCGCGAGCCGGTCGGCGACGTGGTCGGGGCCGAGCATCGCCCACGTCCGCGCCGCGAGCGCGGTCATGAGCGTCGTCGGATCGCCGCTCCGCTCGGCGAGCGCGACCGCCTCGGCGGCGAGCGCCATGCGCGTCGCGATCGATTCCGAGTACGGTGCGGTGCCGACGAGCCGCGCCAGCACGCGCGCACGCAACGCGATGTCGCCGGGGTCGAGGGTCGCGAGCGCTTCGTCGAGAAGCGCGCGCAGACGCTCGTCGCGGGGCATTCCCATCTCGCCGCGGCCGCCGAGCCCGAGCGCGGCGCGCGCGAGCAGATCCGGCCTCCGGGTGCGGCGCGCGATCGCGGCGGCCTGCTCGCACGTCGCGCGCGAGCGCTCGCGTTCGCCCGACGACGCCTCTGCGTCGCCGAGCGCGATCAGGACCTCGCAACGGGTCGCGTCGTCGGGAGGGATCACCATGTCGAGGGCGTGGAGCGTGCGTCCGTAGTGTCCCGCCGCTTCCTCGTAGGCGAGAAGCCGCGTCGCACGTTCCGCCGCCGCGACGCCGTACCGCACCGCGCGTGCGGCGTCTCCCGCGGGCGCGCTCTGCGAGAAGTGATGCGCGAGCACCGCGAGATGCGGATCGAGATCGGCGCCGCAGGTCTCCTCGATGACCTCGCCGACGCGCCCGTGCAGCCGGACGCGCAGCGGCGTCGCGACGTCGTCGTACACCGTCTCGCGCGCGAGCGCGTGAGTGAACGCGTAGCGGCCGACGCCATCGGGTACGACGGCGACGATCCCGGATTGTACCGCCTCGTCGAGTAGATCGAGGAGACGGTCGGCCGGTACTTCCGCGACGCGTGTCAGGACGTGGACGCCGAACTCGCGGCCGATCACCGCTGCGACGCGCAGGAGGTGACCACACTCGGCGGAGAGCCCGCCGACGCGACGTGCGATCGCGTCGCGCACGCCCTGCGGCAGCGCCCCGCGCAGCGCCGCCGGGTCGTCGCGCGCGAGGCCGCCGGTCCTGCCGAGCAGCTGGACGACTTCACCGAGGAAGAACGGGTTGCCGTCGGTCATTTGATGCACGGTCGCGGCAACGCGCGCCGCGGCGACGCTGCCGGCGGTGAGCTCGATGAAGCGCGCGACCTCGCCCTCGCTGAGCCCGTGCAGCGGCAACCGCTCGCAGTGCGGCTCGCGCGCCAGCTCGCCGAGCACCTCCGCGAGCGGGTGCTGCCGGCGGACCTCGACGTCGCGATACGTGCCGACGACGAGCAGGCGCGACTGGCGGATCGTCCGCACGAGGAATTGCAGGAGCAGGAGGGACGGCTTGTCGGCGCAGTGGAGATCGTCGAGCACGAGCACCACCGGCGCGACGCGCGCCGCGCGCTGAAAATACGCGGTGATACTGTCGAACGACCGAAAGCGCGCCTGCTCGGGCGGCAACGCGGGCGGCGGCGCGAGACGCGGGAAGCGCGGACGCAGCTCGGGCACGAGCGCGAGCACGTCGGCCGCGGCGGCGCCGAGGTCGTCGACGAGACGCGACGGCTCCTCCGCGCCGAGGCACGTGCGGAGAATTTGTACCCACGGCCAGAATGCCGGTGCCCCCTCGCCTTCGTGACAGCGGCCGCTGAAAACGCGCGCGCCGCGCCGACGCGCGATCAGCGCCAGCTCCTCCGCGGTCCGCGTTTTGCCGATCCCGGGCTCGCCGACGAGGAGCACGAGCGTGCCGACACCGCGCTCGGCGTCGGCGAGACGCGCGCGGAGTGTCGCCATCGCCGCGTCACGACCGACGAACGCCGCCGCGTGTCGCGGGGTGGGCAGAACGTCGCCCGGCGCGGGCGCGGCACCATCGTGCGGCTCCATTCCGGCGATCGGCGCTCGTGTCGCGACGCGACGCTCGTCGGCGAGGTCCGTCGCCGCTGCGTCCGCCGCCTCGACGACGGCGAGGAAGCGGTACCCACGGCTGTGCACCGTCTGGATGACGCGCTGGCGCGCGGCATCGTCATCGAGCGCTTTTCGCGCCGCCGTGATGCAACGCGGGAGCACGGAATCGCTCACGAACTCGCCGGGCCAAAGATTCTCGAGAAGCTCGTCCTTGGTCACGACCCGCTCGCGACGCTCGACGAGGTAGCGCAAGACGTCGAAGACCTTCGGCTCGAGCTTCACGAGCCGCGTGCTCCGCCGCAGCTGGAAGAGATCCGAATCGAGCTCGAAGTCGTCGAAGCGGTAGATCATCGCGCCGCCGTGGAGGGCGGCGCGAGTCTAGATCAGCTGCGCGCGTGGCGTCGATCGGACGCGCGCAGCGCGCCGGCGTGAGACCTCAGGACAGGCCCGCAGGACCCGGGGCGTCGGCACGGGTGACCACATCCTCGCGTTGGAGCTGTTCGATGACGCGGGTCACGGCCTGGGGACCGAGGTCGGACAGGGTCTGCACGAGATACGGAATGCTGACACCGTCACGGGCATCACTCAGCTCACGAACCACGTGCCACAGGATCTGGTCTTCCAAGTTGTCGAATTGTAAGCGCATCGGAGCATCCTCCCCCGATCGCGGCACGCTGTGAGCCGCGCTCGCATTCCTGCAGAGCAACCGTCGTGCCCATCACGCGAGTGAGCGGACTATCGGGTCGCGAGGTGGCGTCGTTCGAGCGAAGGTGCACCTTTTGCTTCGAACCGCTGCACTTCTTACAAGCCGAGCGCGTCGACATCACCAGCCGTCTCCCGACGATCTCCTCCGTTTTCGGGTCGAAGCGGTGAAAATCGGACGGTTTCACGGCGACCCACGTTCCCCCTCCGCGAGTGCACGCGTCTTGCACAGCGAGCACCGAGGCGTTGCGGATCGTCGCGCCAGTGGAGGGTAGATCATGCAGGCGAATACCAACGAGGTAGCTGAAGTCGGACTCGGTTCCGGGAGGGACTCGCTGCCCGATACATTCGTTCCGGAAGCATTGCTGCCGGAGCAGTACTTCGACCGCTGGTCGGCGCGTGCGTCCGACTCGCCCGAGAAGCGGCTGATGTTCGCCGTCCTTCTCGACGCCGTGATTCAGCTTCAAGGTCGAAATCAGAAGGACGCCGCGGAAGCCGAGGAGTGGATCCGCGCAACGGATGTCGACGAGTCGCCGTTCTCGTTCCGCAACATCTGCGAAGCACTCGGCATCGAGACCGAGTATCTCGCGCGCGGCCTGGTGTCGTGGCGCGAACGGCACTCCGCGATGCCGTATCGCGCTCCGCTGCGCCAGCTGCGCACCTCGCATACGCACGTCACGCCGCTGCGACGCCGTCGCCGCCGCGGCGGCCTCGCCCTCGCGAGCTGACGACCCGCACCACCCCACCGCCGCGACATCGCGTCACGCGATACCGCGGCGGTTCCAACGGGTGCGTTTGCAGCCGAACGGCGTCGTCGGCTCCCCACACGTCCCTTGTAACGGCGCCCGCTGCTCGCTAAGACGCCGCGCGTATGCCCCTCGTCGAGGTCGCCGCCGCGCTCATCCGCGACGAGAACGGCCGGTACTTGATCGCGCAGCGCACCGCCGGGGCTCCGCACGCCGGACTGTGGGAGTTTCCGGGCGGCAAACGCCACCCCGACGAGTCACTCGAGGAATGTCTCCGTCGTGAGCTCGCCGAGGAGCTCGGCGCGAGCTTCCGTGTCGGCGAGCGCGTCGAGGTCGTCATGTGGCCGGAGACCGATGCCACGATCGCGCTCTCGTTCTATCGCTGCCTGCACGAGCACGGCGCGATCGAGGCGCGCGCCGCGCAAGCCGTCGAGTGGGTCGAGCCTGCGCGCCTCGACGAGTACGACTTCCCGCCCGCCGATCGCGCCTTGATCGACCGCCTGCGTGCCGCAGGGTGAACGCCGCGGAATTGCCGTGGCGCTTGGCAAAGTTTTCACGCCTGCTCGTTCCTTCGTCATCGAAAAGGGGCCCGTGCCCACACGTTGGGCGGTTTCGGCGCGTCGCGGAGTGGCATGGCGGTTGCTGCTGAACATCCTTTCTATGACCTCCCCCTATCGCACGTCTCATGAGAGCTCGCCGGCGACCTGCGGCGACAATGGCAACCGGCGCAGCGAGCGTGACGCGCTCGCGCTGACGGTGCTCGTCGGACTCTGCTGCGCGGTCTCCTTTGCGGCGCTCGGCTGCGCGCCCGAGACGACCGCCCACCCGCGCACGGTTGCATACCAAACGGCTACGCACCGCCTGCTCACGCCGCCGCCGACGCGCACCGGCACCGCCGTCGTCTCCGCCCCGGCATCCGACGCGCCGATCGCCGACACCGGCCCGATCCGCCGCGTCACCGCCGTCACCGTGCGCGTACCGACGAGCTGGCAGACGCCGCCGCTCGTCGGTCGCGTGCAACATCATCGGGTCGTCGCCGGCGAGAATCTCCTCGAGGTCGCGCGCGCCGCCGGTCTCGGCTTTCGCGAAGTGCGCGACGCCAATCCGACCATCGACGAGTGGGAGCCGCGCGCCGGCGTCGACATCCTCTTGCCGTCGCGCGCGATCCTGCCGCGCACGTCGTACCGCGGTCTCATCATCAACATCCCCGAGATGCGGCTCTACTACTTCCCCGCCGACGCCATGGCCGGCGAGCGCGTCCCGGTGCTCACGTGGCCGATCGGCATCGGTGCCGAGGAGGCGCCGAGCCCCGTCGGCCCCTTCACCGTGAAGTCGAAGGACGAGAACCCGACGTGGGTGGTTCCCGCGTCGATTCAGCGCACGATGGAGCATCCGCGCGCGGTCGTGCCGCCGGGTCCGGACAACCCCCTCGGCGACTACCGCATCCGCCTCTCGATCGACGTCTACGCGATCCACGGCACGAACGATCCGTGGACCGTCGGCCGGCTCACGACGCACGGCTGCATCCGCCTCTACCCGGAGGACATCGAGACGCTGTATCCGCTGGTCGAGACCGGCACGCCCGGTGAGATCGTCTATCAACCGGTCAAGTTCGGCGAGTCGGGAGGACACGTGTACGTCGAGGTACATCAGGACGTCTATCAGATGTTCCCCTCGCTCGAGACGCACGCGTTCCAAGTCCTCGACGGCAGCGGCCTCACGTCGCGTGTCGACGCCGAGCTGCTGCGCACCGCCGTACGCGCGAAGACCGGCGTTCCGACCGACGTCACCCGCGGCGCGCCGCCCCGTGGCGTGCACGTGGTGCACGCCTCCGGCCGCGAGGGCGACGTCTAGAGCCTCTCGCGTGGCGGCGACATCCTCCAAGGCAGCACCGACGGAGACGCCGCAGAGGACGGACCCCGCCGTGGTCGCAGCGCCGCCGTGCGAGCCGTCGACCGGTCGCATCTGGAGAGAGCTCGCGCGCGCGTGCCGCCATCCGCTGCGCTTCGTCACCGCCCTCGCCTGGCGGATCAGCGAGGACGACATCATGACGCCCGCCGCGGCGATGGCGTACTACTTCTTCTTCTCGATGTTCCCGATGGTGCTCTTCGTCCTCGCGCTCGCGAGCATGTTCCCGGCGCGCGGGCTCGAAGCGTGGCTGCTCGGGCTCGCCAACCAATCGCTGCCGGCGGCGGCGTACACGCTGCTGTCGGGCATCGTCGAGAGCCTGCTGCGCACACCGCGCAGCGGGCTGCTCTCGGTCGGCGCGGTGCTGACGCTGTGGACGGCATCGTCGGCGTTCGGCTCCGTGATCGTCGGCCTGAATCGCGCGTACCGCGCGACCGAGTATCGCCCGTGGTGGCGTCTTCGCTTGGAGGCGATCGGCCTCACGGTCGTCCTCTCGCTGCTGATGATCGTCGCGTTCGTCCTCGGTCCGTTCGGCGGCTCGCTCGTCAACCTCGTGACGAGCCTCTTCGGGCCGTTCGCCGGTACGCTCGCCGTCGTCGTCCGCTGGGTCGGCACCGTCGCCGCCGTGACGCTGGTCGTCGCCGCGATCTACTACGTGTGTCCCGCGGTGCGGCGCGAGTGGCAGTGGATCCGCCCCGGCGCGGCGCTCTTCACGCTCGGCTTCGCCGGCACGTCGGCGGCGTTCTCGTACTACGTCGAGCGGTTCGGGAGCTACGACAAGACGTACGGGTCGCTCGGCGGCGTGATCATCCTGCTTTTCTGGATGTACCTGCTCGCGCTCTTTCTCCTGCTCGGCGGCGAGTTGAACGCGTTTCTCGAGGAGCTGGCGCAAGGGCGGCCGCAAGAGACCGCGCAACGCGAGGCGATCGAGGCCGAAGCGCACGGGACCACTGACGCGCCCGAGCGCCGCGCGTCCTGATCGGTCTTTCTGCTCGTCCGCTGCGTTGCTACGATCGCGCTCCCCACGAAAGGAGCGAGCATGACGTTCCATGGCGTCGACGCGGCGAAACAGTTCAAGCACATGCGCGAGGTCGTCCCCGATCAGTACCGCGCATTTCTCGAGTTCGACGGCAAGGTGTTCGCGGAAGGCGCGCTGCCGGTCAAGACGAAGGAGCTGATCGCCCTCGGCATCGCGCAGATCACGCAGTGCCCGTGGTGCATCGACGCGCACGCGAAGCGCGCGGTGAAGGCGGGGGCGAGCGACGCGGAGATCGGTGAGGTGACGTTCGTCGCGATGGCCATGGCCGCCGGCGCGGCGTGGAGCCACGGCGGTCTCGCCCTCCAGTGCGTCGAGGAGCACCGCGCCGCGGGTTGAGCCGTTCCGGCGCCTCCGTTCAGCGCGGCACGTACTGGAGATCCCCGAAACGCGGGAACTCTCCCACGGTTTGCGGACGCTCGAGACCCGCCGCGACGCGCTCCGTGAGCGGGGCGACGACGAACTTGTCGCTGTACTCCGGATGGGCGTCGAGGTAGGCGCGCGCTTCCCGGTAGAGGCCGACCGCGTCGGCGCGTCGTCCCTCTCGATCGGCGATCAACGCCCGCGCGACGAGCGCGTGGGCACGCACCTCGAAGGGCGCGCCTTCTCCTGCGGCCTCGACGAGTAGCGCATCGGCCCCTCGCAGCTTCCCCGTCGTCCAGCGCACGCGCGCGCGCGCCCACGCCAGGCGGTGCGGCTCGAGCAGGGACTCGCCTGCGTCTGCAAGCCGATCCCACACGGCGCCCGCGGCGGCGGTCTCGCCTTCGTCGAAGAGGCGCACGGCGCGGCGGACCTCCTCGACGACCTGCCGCTCGTGCTCCATGCTCGGCGTCCCGAGCCGTGGGTCGGCGGGCAGTGCCGGCTGCGTCGCCGCCGCGTCGCCGACGGTGAACGGCACCATCTCG
This sequence comes from Binatia bacterium, assembly GCA_041488235.1. Classification (GTDB taxonomy): domain Bacteria; phylum Desulfobacterota; class Binatia; order UTPRO1; family UTPRO1; genus DP-19. The sequence continues at coordinate 2,131 of JBGPOW010000104.1, read as the reverse complement.
CCGAACGGCGCCAGCGGCTGCATCGTCGTCGAGTGCCAGAGCGTTCGCGACGCCGGCTGCACGACCGCCGCGTTCAGCACGTGCACGTTGGCGACGACCGGCTCGTTCACGTACGGGCTGGTCGAACGGTCGCGCATGATCTCGGCGGCGATCACCGGCGTGATGGTGCCGGCGCGGCGCTGCACGGCGGCCTCGATCGCGGCCCGCCGGCGAAGCGAATCCTCCGACCGGTAGCGGTCGAGCGGCATCATGGCGGGAGTGCGAGCGTGGTTCGCGTGGCCGAACCAGTCGCCGTCCGGACGGAAGACCGCGCAGCCATGTACCGTGCACTCGAGGAGCGCGATGTCCCCGCCGGCGTCCGCCATCACCATGAAGGTCGGCATCCCGAGTCTGCGTGCATGCGTGAAGACTCGGATGCCTTCCTCGACCGTGTGCGCCACTTGCAGCGCCCGCCGGTGCGGCCACTCGGGGAACCATAGGCTCGCGGGGGTGTCGGTCACGAAGAAATTGAAGGACAGCGCGAACCCGGCCTCGTTCACGCCGATCACCGGCACGCCGGCGAGCGGCCACCCGGCGGCGACGTACGCGAGGTCGCCGTTGGTCGGGTGGTAGTAAGCGACGACCGGGCGCCGGCGGCCGTAGCCGTCCGACCAATCGGCGTTGCGCCCGAGGATCGCGCCGCCGTCGGCGGTGGCCGTGCGCGTCGCCGCGAAGACCGTCGATCCGCCGGTGAGCGTGAGCTCGGCGCGGAGGAGATCGACGCGAGGAACGCCGAGACCGTCCGCCAGGCCTTTCTGCTCGTCGTAGAGGCCGCTGCGCTCGTTATGGAGCGCGATGTGTGCCCAGAGCGGCAGCCCGACGGCATCGAGCAGTTTGAATCCCGCACCGGCGCGGGCACGGAACTCGCTGTACTGGTGGAGTTGGAGCTCGTAGACGGCGCGTGCTTCAGGACCGAGGAGAGCGGCCTGCTGACGTCCCATCTCGTAGTACGAGCCGCTGAGATGGAGCACGATGAGGTCACCGCGATCCTCGCGCCGCGGTCGCTCGAGCTCCGGCTCGCGGGCTGCGGCGACGCCGAGGGTGACCGCGACCAGGACGAGCGCGACGAGCGCCGCGAGCCGTGCGTCCCGCGATTTTTGCGATCGTAGACGACCCGGCATCGCGCCGCATTTTCGTGCTCTCCTTCGGCGGTCGTGCAACCGCATTGACGTGAGGTGTCGAGGCGCCCCGGTCCCGAGGCGTCTCTTTGCTACGCAGGGCTTGCTTGTGACGTCGCGCGCTCGAGCGCCGTTCGGTCCCAATGGCCGCGGCTGGCCGCCGCCTCGTACGTACTCTGCAGGAAGGCGAGCAGGACCTCGTCCGGTGCGGCGGCCGTCCGGACCTCGTCGTATGGCAAGAGGAACTCGCGCAGGTCGGCACTGTAGAACGCGCCCGCGGGCGCGATCGGCGTGTCGCGAAAGCCGTCCGGCTCGGGGTAGGCGTACGCGTAGAAGACCGGCATCGGCAGCACGTCGCCGCCGGGCCAGAAGCCGCAGCTGCTCACCTCGTGCGAGTAGGCCTCGCGGGCGATCGCGTCGGGAAGATTGGGCACGCCGCCGGGATGCGGCGGCGCCGGACGGCCGGAGAAGCGCGTCACGGCGAGATCGAAGCTTCCCCAGAAGAAGTGCACCGGGCTGTTCTTTCCGATGAAGCGCGTCCGGAACGCTTTCAGGACGCGATCCGCCTGCACCAGCGCCCGCCAAAAGCGGTGCGCGTGCTCCGCGACGTACGTCGCATGCTCGCGATCGCGCGGGAACGGGATCGCGCGCTCGACCTCGTTCGGCTTCGTGTGGATGTGGACGGGCAGGCCGAGGTCGGTCAGCAGACGCATCAGCTCGGCGTAGAACTCGGCGACGGAGCGCGGCGCGAGCGGCAGCGTCCGCCGTGCGCCGTCGCTGCTCTCCACGATCAGTTGATGATCGACGAAGTCGAAGTCGATCGCGAACGTGCGCGTGCCGTGGGGGATCGGCGACGTCGTGAGGCCGCGCGACGTCACGTACAGCGTCACCGACCACGAATGATTCACCCACGGCGTCTGCGCGAGTCGCACCTTGCCGACGATCTGCGTCCACATGTGCAAGGTCGCGTACGT
>JBGPOW010000103.1:0-15157 GCA_041488235.1 Binatia bacterium | reverse complement strand
GCTCGCCGACCGGCTGAGCGCGGTCGTGGGTACGCATCCCGTCCGCCCGATCGTCGAGCTGCAGACCCGGCGGCGCTGCTTCCCGATCGAGCGTGATGGACGGACGGTCGGCGAGTTGGCGCTCGACGTGACCACGGTTCCAACGAAGGACACGCCCGCTTCGGTGCGTTTCCATCGTGTCGAGATCGAGGTCGCGCCCGGCGTCGATGCCGCGGAGCTCGAGCCGTTCGTGGAGACCTGCCGCCACAGTGTCATGCTCGCCGCGACCGACGAGTCGAAATTCGCGGCGGCGCTGCACGTCCGCGGCATCGTCCCGGCGCTGCTCTTCGACGCGCAGGCGTGCGTGATCGACGCTGCGACGACGACGGGCGCGGTCGCGCTGGCATCGCTGCGCCGGTATTTCGGCGACATGCTCGATGCCGAGCCCGGTACCCGTCTCGGCGACGAGCCCGAGCGGCTTCACGACATGCGCGTCGCGATCCGCCGGCTGCGCGCGATGTTGGCGCTCTTCGAGGACGTGCTGCCGCGCCGCTTCGTCGCTGCCACCGCGACGCTGGAATGGATCGCGAACGCGCTCGGTGCGGTCCGCGACCTCGACGTGCAGCTCGCGCACCTCGACGATTGGGGCGCGGAAATCGAGCGCGCCGACGCCGAAGGGCTGACGGTGGTCTCGGATGTCCTCCGCCGTCGCCGGTTGGCCGCCCGACGCCGCATGATGCGCGTTCTCGACTGCCCACGTTACGACGCGTTCGTCCGGCGCTTCGCGACGATGGTGCGCGGTCCATTGCCGCGTCGCGGCCACGCGCGACTGCCGATCGTCGACGCCGCGCCGGCCCTCATCCGCAAGCGTATGCGCAAGGTGCGGAAGCTCGGCGATCACGTGACCGCCACGTCCGCCGCGCCGACGTATCACCAGCTGCGTATCCGCTGTAAGCGGCTGCGGTACGCGCTCGAGGCGCACGCGGACGTGTACGGCAAGCCCGCGCGCCGGCTCGCGGCCGTCGTCACCGACCTCCAGGATCTGCTCGGCCGTCATCAGGACGCGGAGGTGGCGATCGTCGACCTGCGCGCGCTCTGCGAGCGTCGCAGGCCCCGTCTGAGCGCGCGTGCCATCTTCGTGATCGGCAAGATCGCCGCGCGCTACGAGCGCGAGGCGACGCGACTCCGCCGGCGGTTCCAGAAGCGCTATCGCGCCGTCGTCGGTCGGCGATGGAAGGGGATGCGACGAGCATTGCAGAAGCACCGGTCGCAAACGATCGCCGCGGCGCTCGGTCGTCAGGCCGTCGAAGTCGTCCGCGTCGTGTCCGAGGTCACTGAGCCGCGGAGCCTGATGGATGTGACGAATCTTTCGCCGACACTCGGCGACGTCGCTCACGACGCGAGCGCTGCCGCAAGCGACGCTGCGCCCGGCGCGGGCGAACCCGGCGTCGGCACCGCAGTCAGGCGGCGCCACGGGCCACGTGGCGCAACGACGTCCCCGGCACGGCCGCCGACGCGAGCCGTGCGCTGACCGCGGCGACCGTACGCCGAGGTTGCTCGGCCGGTCGCGAGCACCGCACGCCGAGGCTGCTGGCCGGTGCCGCGCGCTCCCGTCGGCGAGGCCGACGTCGAGCTCGGTTGCGGAGTAGTAGCCGCCTGCTCCGCGAGCGCCTTCCGGAGTGAGGATGCGGTACGTTCCGACGACGGCGTCGGTATCGGAATCGCGCACGAGAAGATGGTCGCAGAAGGGATCGAAATCGTCGGCGTCGATTCCGCCCGGGACTGGTCCAGGCGCGCCTCGTTGTTGCCGTGTCGATAGTGATCGTCGACGTTTGGCAAACGCGGCGAACGCTACGCGAGGTGAATGACGGTTTTATGAGCGCGGCCAATTCATCCGGCGGTCACCATGCATTAACGAACGTGACAAATGCGTATGCGATATGGATGGCGGAGGAACAGATGAACATGATGAAAGCGCTGGAGAAGATTGCGGGAAGACAGCGTCGGATGAAAGGAAGTCGAGAGATCGTGTGCCACCGTTGCGGCACCGAATGCGTGCTGCCCGCGGGCGCACTCGTCGACGCGACCGTGTGTGTTGGGTGCGTGCAGCGGCTCGGAGATCCTCCGCGACGGCATGATGGCCCTGCGCGCGCCGCGCGCATGGCGGCTGAGTGGTCGAGCAAAGGAGCGGTCCGCGGCCCCGGGTACGGCGTCGTGACGTGCCCACACTGTGACGAGGAGTGCGTCGTGGAAGTCGGTGAGGCGGCGCGAACCGGGTGTGGCGCCTGCTTGCGTCCTCTCGGTGCCGGTCCGTTGGTCCGTGAGGATCTCGCCGCACGCGACGCGGCTCCAGAAGCGCACGTCGAAACCGCGGACGAGGACGAGCCGGTGCCGCGGTACACCCTGCGCTGGAGCAATGACGCGGCGACCCCGCGTGCCGCCGAGGAAGCGGCGTGGTGAACACGGCGCGGCTTCAGGTACGCGTCCGAGGGGTGATTACCGACTGGTGGCGAGCGGTCTGCGACGCGTATGCGGAGCGTCGCATGCGTCGACTGCAGCTGCGGCGCCTCGAGCGCATCTTCGGCTAGTCGGAGGTACCGACGCCCGCATCAGATGCGCGGCGGGGGATTTGTGTCAGCTCGTCGCCGCTGGCAGAAGCGGCACGCGACCACGCATACGCGTGCGCGAATTCCACGGAGGACTCGAGCAATGAAGATCTACGATTTCGTCGGCGCCCCGAACCCGAAGAAGCTGCGCGTCTACCTCGCGGAGAAGGACCTTCGCATTTCCTGTGAGTCCGTCAACATCATGAGCGGCGAGAACCGTGCCCCGGAATTCCTGAAGAAGAACCCGCTCGGCGGGCTTCCTGTTCTCGAGCTCGACGATGGCAGCTGCCTCGCCGAGTCGCTCGCGATCATGGAGTATCTCGAGGATCTCCACCCCACGCCGCCGATGATCGGCACGACGCCTCTCGAGCGCGCCCGCGTCCGCGAGGTGGAGCGCATCGCCGAGCTCGGCGTGCTTTTTCGCATCGCGACCATCTTCCAGAACACGCATCCATTCATGGCGAACCGGTTGAAACAGTCGCCGGACGCTGCCGAGAACGCACGCAATCAGCTCGGGAACACCTTGAAAGCGCTCGACGCGCGCATCGGCGGCAAGCCGTTCGCGGCCGGCGAGCGGCCGTCGATCGCCGATTGCACACTGTACGCGGCGCTCGAGTTCGCCGAGTTTGCGCAGGTGCCGATCGATCCCGCGTGCACCAACCTGACGCGCTGGTACGCCGACTTCAAAAAGCGACCGAGCGCGATGGCCTGAGCACCGTCAGGCGCGCGCCAGACAGCCTCAGCGGCACGTCAGGCGCGCGCCTGACGGTGCAGCTCCTCTTCGAGCGGGGCCTCGTCGCGCACATCGACGTCGATTGTGCCTACGACCTCGAGCGGAACTCCGGCGCCGACGACGTCGAGCCTCGCCGTAGGGTGTTCCGCAAGCAGCCTCGTCCGCATGCGTCCGCACGACAGGTTCAGCATGTCGCAGACGTTCGCGAACGAGTACGGCCATCGGCGGTCGTTGGACGCCACCCAGCGCCGCGCTTGCACGTAGAGGCGCTGCGGCTCGGACGCGCTCGCGCCGCGATGGTGCTGCAAATCCTCGACCGCTTGCTCGAGGACGGCGAGCGCCAGCTTGAACTCGGCGGAAGGCTCGGGCGTGCCGCACCACATCTCCTGAAATTGGGCCGGCGAGACGGTGTCGGGTGTACAGAGGTCGTCGGTGAAGCCGCCTTCCGAAATCGTCTGCTTGGCTCCGATAGCGATATCCTCCACGTCGATCATGCGCCGCGCAAATTTTTTCGCGCGAGTGTCGAACACAATCAGGGTAATCACGAACCATCGAATGTGAATCGTGCGCCGTGTCGCGGCGATTCCGCACCCGAGCACCTGTGCACGGCGGCGCCATGGCAACGTCATACTGCACCGCATGTTTTTGGACGGCGAATCTCTCCGCGATGGTGCGAGCCGGCGCTGCGCGTGGGCTTGATTCACGGCCCGACCGCCCGTAGTACGCGCGCATGGACGTGGCCGCGCCGCTCGACGAGATCAAGCTCTACTACGACTACAAGAGCCCGTTTGCATTTCTCGCGAGCGGTCCCGCGTTCACGCTCGACGATCGTTTCCGCGTGCGTGTACGATGGATTCCGTACCAGCTGCGCATCAAGGGCAAGGGTGAGCGCAGCCAGAACTCGGAATGGAAGGCGCGCTACTCGTACCTCGATGCGCGTCGCTTCGCGACGCCGCGCGGTCTCGTGATCAAGGGACCGCGCAAAGTCTACGACACGGAGCCGGCACTGATCGGCGGGCTCTTCGCGATGCGGGCGGGATGTTTTCGACGCTACACGGAGGAGGCGTACGCGCGCTTCTTTCGCCGCGAGCTCGAGCTCGACGTGCCGGCGGCTATCGCGACGCTTCTTGCCGAGTGCGGCGCGTCGGCGGCGGAGTACGAATCCTTCCTTGCCGGCGAGGGCGCTCGCGACTACGCGCGCTGTGTCGCCGAGGCGGAAGAGGACCACGTGTTCGGCGTGCCGCTCTTCCTCTTCCGTGGCGAGCCGTTCTGGGGGCACGACCGCTTGGCGCTTCTCGAAACGCGTTTGCGCCAGAGCGGCCTCGAGCGTTGACGGCGACGCGACGTTTGCTGCGCCGCGGTGATGTCACCACAATGCGCCACGCATGCGCGGCGCGCGGGCGGCACGTACTACGGTTGGCGGATCGTCGCGGTCGCGTTCCTGACCCACTGCCTGACCGTCGGCTGCGTCTTCTACAGCTTCGGCGTCTTCTTCACGCCGCTCCTCCACGAGTTCGGCTGGTCGCGGGCGCAGCTCTCGTGGGGCTTCTCGTCGATCTCGATCTTCGGCGCGCTGTACTCGCCGTTCGTCGGCCGCATCGTCGACCGCTACGGACCGCGGCCGTCGCAGCTCTTCGGCGTCGTCGTGCTCGGCGGCACGTTCATGCTCCTCAGCCGCGTGCACTCGCTCTGGCAGTACTACGCGCTGCTGGCGCTCTTCCTTTCGCTCGGATCGAGCTCGCTCGGACCGATCCCGAGCAACACGGCGGTCGCGGGGTGGTTTCTCCGCCGCCGCGGGCGCGCGCTCGGCCTCGCGACGGCCGGGATCTCGATGGGCGGCGTCGTCTTCGTGCCGTTCGCGCAGACGCTCATCGAGCACGTCGGCTGGCGCGGCGCGTTCGTTGTGATCGGCGCCACGGTCATCGCCGCCGGATTGGCGCCGGTCGCGCTCGTCATGCGCAAGCCGCCGGCGGAGCTCCCCGCGATCGAGCGCGGCACGCCCGGCGGACCGTTCGATCTCACCGGCGAGCTCGAGCGCTCCGTCACGGTGCGCGAGGCGCTGCGCGACCGGAACTTCTGGCTCATCGCGCTCGCGTTCTCGCTGACGGTGATGGGCCTGTCGGCGGTGCTCCTGCACCAGATTCCGCTGCTGCTCGACCTCGGCGTCGACGCCTCGCATGCAGCGCTCGCGCTCGGGGCGACGGCGGGTGTCGGCGTCGTCGGCAAGCTCGGGTTCGGCGCGCTCCTCGACCGTTTCGATCAACGACGGGTGATCGTCGCCTGCTTCCTGCTGCAGGCGGCGGGTCTGGTGCTGCTGCCTTTCGCGCGCGTTCCGGCGGTGCTCGTCCTGTACGTCCTCGTCTATGGGTACGCGATGGGCGGCAACGCCACGCTGCAGGCGACGATCCTCGGCGAGTGCTTCGGGCGGCTGCACTACGGGGCGATCGCCGGGCGGATGAGCCCGTTCATCGTGCTCTCGCAGGCGGCCGCGGTGCCGATCGTCGGCGCCATTCGCGACCGCACCGGAACCTACACGCCGGCGATCGCGCTCATCGTCGTCCTGACGCTCGCCGCCGCGCTCTGCATCTCACGCCTACGCCTGCCGGCGCGGCGCGTACACGCCGGGCACGCACGGCAGCCGGGCGCTCACCCCGGTACGGGCGGCGACTCGAGCGTGTAGTTCGCGACCTTCCACGCGCCGCCGTCCTGGCGCAGCGTCAGGATCAGCCGCTGCGTGAACGAGTCGGCGCCGTCGGGCGACACGTGCAGGTCGTACACCAGTGATGCGCTCTCGTTCTCGGAGCCACCGAGCTGCACGAACGTGTAGTGGATCGTCGGTTGGCGCGTCGACTCGTCGATCGCCTGTCCCGTTTTGAGACGGATCTCCTCGTCGATTTTCGAGGCGGCGAGCCCGGTCGCGAGCTCGCGTGCCGAGGGCTGATCGATCTTGATGAACAGCGCGTCGATGAAATGCTCGGCGAGCGCTTGCCGCGGATCGGAGGAGTGACAGCCGCCGGCGAGGAGGAGCGCGGCGACGAGCGCGGCGACGAGCGGCGACGACACGAGCGGACAACGCGGCATGGAGCGCGGATGTTAGCCGAACGCGACCGTGCCCGAAAGGCGCGTCCCGACCGACGGCCTCGAAAGGCGCGCACGCCGATGCTAAGGTTGCGCCCGTGCCGCCGATCGACGAGTTCACGCGCACGGGTCAATCGAACGGCGCGCGACGACGTCCGCGCTCGCGTCGCACGACCGCGCGCGACGACGATCGGCCGCGCGGCTTCGAGCCCGATCGCATGCGCCGCTTGTGGAACGACATCGATCGCTCCCGTGACAATCTCGGGCTCGGGCCCGAAGCCGTCGCACCGTCATCTTCGTGGAGCGTCGGCGGCGTGGTCCGCTACGCCGCGGAGCTGGCAACCGACGCCGTAGGGACGGTACTCGGCTGGACACGGATGCTCGCGGCGCCGATGCGGGTGCTCGCGGCGCCGACACGCGTGTTGACGTCGCCGGCGCGGGTGCTCACCGCTCCGACGCGGGCGATCGGCGACGCCGTGCCGTGCGTACGCCGACTGCCGATCGTCGGCGGCATCTTCGAGTAGCTCAGGCGAAGACGCGGTAGTCGAGCGCGGGGAAAAGCGCGTCGGCCGCCGCGATCGCGTCGAGCCATTCGCCGTCGACGGCGTCGCGCTCGATCTCGTCGGCGAGGCGGGTGAAGCGCGCGAGATGATCGGTGACGCGCTTCGTCGCATACGTGACGGTCGTGCCGCGCGAGATCATGAACGGCCAGTCGCTGGCTTGCGCGAGCAGGAGCTCGCGCGCCGCTTGATCGAGGGCGCGGCAGATGGCGCCCTCCGCCGCGGGATGGTGCCGCGCGAGCCGCACCATGCGCTCCGCCGCATGATGGAGGTGACGATAGATCCAGTCGTTCGCCTCCGTGAGCCAGACCTCGTGGTGGCCGCTCGCGCCCCACGTGCTGGAGTTCGGCTCGGCGACTTGGTTGGTCGCGTACGCATCCAGGTATTCGTCCGGCGTCACCATCCGCAGCCGCGCATCCGCCGCGATCTCGCGACAGAGCAGCTCGAGCCAGAGCGGTCCCTCGTGCCACCAATGGCCGAAGAGCTCGGCGTCGAATGGTACGGTCAAGAGCGGCGGACGGTCGAACGCGTCGACGAGCCGTGCAACCTCACCGGCGCAAAATTCGACGTAGTGCGCCGCGTGGCGCGCGGCGGTGGTGTGCGCGAGCGCGGGATCGTACGGCTCCTTGCGATCACCCGAGCCGGTGACGCGATGGTACTTGAGTCCGGTCGCGACGCGCTCGCCCGTCGGCGGCAGGTACGGCCGGACGTACTCGTACGCGAGGTCGAAGCCGATGTCGCGGTAGAAGTCGCGATAGGCGGGATCGCCCGGGTACCCGATCGTCGCGCTCCAGACCTGTGCCGACGCCGCGGCGTCGCGGGCGAACGCCGCGACTCCCGCGGGACAATAGATCGGCGCATAGACGCCGTACGCCGGTGGCGACGAGGCGAGCGCAAGCGCGTCGGTTTCGACGCAGACGAAGCGCACGTGCGCCGCCGCGAGGGTTCGGTCGAGGTCTGCGAAGTACCCGCACTCCGGGAGCCAAAACCCCGCCGGCTCGCGGCCGAAGACGCGGCGGAACTCCGCCATGCCGACCGCGACCTGCGCGGTGACGGCTTGCGGCGTCGTCGCGAGGAGCGGCAGCAGGCCGTGCGTCGCCGCCGTCGTCATGAGGCGGACGACGCCGGCGTCGGCGAGACGCGCGAACGCCCCGATCAGATCGCCGCGGCTGCCGTCGACGAGTCGACGACGAGCCGCCGTGAATGCCGCGTGGTGCTGCGCCGCGAGCGGCTGGAATCGCGCGTCGCCGCGGGTGCGGTGCAGCTCGCGCTCCGCGAGCTCGATGCGGCTCTCGAGGTGACGCAGGTAGCGCGCGCGTAGAAGCGGGTCGAGAAGCATCGCGCAGAGCGGCGGCGAGAGCGAGATCGCGACGCGGCACGCCACGTCGTCTTCGGCGAGACGCTCGAATGTCTCGAGGAGTGGCAGGTACGACTCCGTGATCGCCTCGAAGAGCCACGTCTCCTCGAGGAAGGTCGCGTGCTCGGGATGGCGCACCCAGGGAAGGTGCGCATGCAGCACGAGCGCGAGCAGGCCCTGCTCACCGGCCACGGCGGTGCAGGTCCGCGGAGCTGGGCGCGTGTCCGTGCAACTCAGCGGAGCTCGGGGCTCGTCGGTTCAGGTCCGCCGAGTTCGGGGCGCGACGATGCAAGTCCGCGGAGCTCGGCGCGCCACGCGGCGCCGCTGCCTCCTCGGCGGCGAGCCGCGCCGGTGCATCGGGCGCGGCGTGCCCAGATCCACCGTCGACCCGCACCGTCATCCAGCGTAGCGGCTCGTGTCCCGGCGTGTCGGCGCGCGGCGTCGTCACGATCGACGATCGGACGCGGCTTGCGAAGCTGCCGTCGACGCCGTGCCAGCCGAGCTGTGCGCGGTACGTGCCGGCGGAGTGCGCGACCTCGACGTAACGGGAGCCGACGAGGCCCTCGATCTCGAAATCATGGTGCCGCCACGGCCGCGCCGCCTGGAAGTCGAGCAAGGTCAGGTCCTCGATGCGCAGCACGAGGCGCCCGTCGCGCGCGCCGGGTGGATGGTCGAAGCCGGGCGCCAGGTCCCAGTAGGCGAAGAGTGTCCCCGGATCGCGCGCCAAGAGGACGAGTCGGTCGTCGCTGTAGCTCGCCGGCAGCGGCGGAACCGTCGCCAGCGCGCGGCGCAGCGCCTCGGGATCGCGAGTCATCTGCGAACCAGACGCGCCGGTGTGCGTCGGCGTCTCGCCGACGCCGTGACGAAACACCGCGTCGTCGCCAGCGGCGGGCGGTCGAAGGTTCTCGTCCTCGCCGTCGCCGTCGCCGATCATGCATCCGAGCGCGACCCGCGCGCCGTGCAGCGCGCTCATGAGCAGCTCGAGCGCGTACCCCAAGAGGAGCTCGGCGCGGTGGGTACGCACGACTCGAAGATTAGCGATCAGCTGGCACGCGGTCAAAACGGCGTCGCCCGTCGCCGCGCAACGCAGCGAGGTAGCACCACGCCGTCAGCAGTGCGGTGAGCTCGCAACCAGCGTCGTGCTGCCCTCGACGCGCGGCAGCAGCGCGGCGTGGCGCGCCGTATCGGGAAAGGGCCGATTCGCGAGAAAGACGCGGCCGGAGATCCCCTGCCACCACACGCAGGCGGGCTCGCTCAAGTGTGCTTGAATCCGATCGAGGTACTTCGCCTTGGTGAGCAGGCCGACCGGCGCATCACCCTCGAGCGCCGCCGCGACCGACTCCGGCGAGCGCACGCGCGTGAGCCTGCGGCCATCGTAGAACGTGAACGAGTGGCCGCGCGTCTTGAACGCGAGGATGCGTGCATCGTCGGGGAGCGCGCGCGCAACCTCCGCCGCTGCGCGCAAGCTGCTGAACTCGTTCACGATCGGCACGGCGGCGCGGTAGAAGAGCATCTGCGAGGCGAGCGCGGCGACCGCGATGAGTCCCGGCGCGAGCTGCCAGCGCTGCGAGCGCGCGAGCGCGAGCACGCCGAGCGGGAAGATCAGCAACGTCAGCGCCGATGCCGCGCGCCAGGCGAAGCTCGGGTACGTCACGGCGACGCCGATTGCGATCGCGACGGTCAACACAGCGAGCCCCAAGGCCCAGAGAATCGTCGGCAGCATCAGCGCGCGAGCGCGCACCGGCGCCGGCGCGGCGATGACGTCGCGGAGATAGGCCGCGATGAGCAGCGCCAGCGGCGGGAAGAGCGGCAGCATGTACGTCGCGAGCTTGGCGCGCGAGATCGTGAAGAACACGAACACGACGGCGGACCAGGAGAGCAGAAATACGTCGAGATCGTGACCGTGGCGTGCCTGCTTCATCGCGCGGCGAAACGCGCCCGGCAGGAACAGCGTCCACGGCAGAAACGTCAGCGGCAGCACCCAGAAGTAGAACCAGAAGGGCTCGCTGTGACCCATGCCGCTCGCACCCTCGAGAAAGCGATCGACGTTCTGCCGCCACAGAAACGACCAGAGGTACTCGGGGGCGCGGACCGCGGCGATGACGTACCAGCTTCCCGCCAATGCCAGCGCGACGACGAGCCCTGGACCGGGACGGAAACGTCGCAGTCGGCGATACTCGCCGGTGAGGGCGGTGAAGGTGCCGAGCACGAGCACCGGCAGAATGATCGCGATCGGACCTTTCACGAGGAGGCCGATCGCCGGCAGTACGTAGAGAGGCCACGTCGGTGCCCGGTGCGTAGCGGTACCCGGCGCGCCGCCTTCATCCGTCCAGACGAGGTACGCGTAGTAGAGCGTACCGGTCACGACGACCGTGAGCAGCATGTCCATGCGGACGGAGCGGCCGAGGACGACGAACTCGCCGGCGGTCGCGAGGATCATGCCCGCGCCGACGGCCGCGCGCGGACCGAGGCGACGCCACGCGAAGGCGACCGTTGCGGCGATCGTCAGAGCCGCCGAGAGCGCCGCCGGCAGCCGGGCCGCCCACTCGCTCACGCCGAAAACGCGGAAGCAGCCGGCGACGACCCAGAAGAAGCCCGGCGGCTTGTCGTAGTAGTGCGCAAAATCGAGGGTCGGCACGATCCAGTTGTGGGTAAGGAGCATCTCGCGCACCGTCTCGGCGTAGCGTCCCTCACCGGGATCCCACAGGTGCGCGCGTCCGAGATCGAGCCCGAAGGCGAGCCCCACCGCGGCGGCGAGCGCGGCGAGTCCTGCCGCCTGACGAAAGCGGCGGGCCGCCAAAGAGGGCGCGCTCAGCACGGGGCGCGATCTAGCACGCGAATGCCATATCGTCCAACGTGGCCACCTGCCGAACCAACCACGCGCGTGCCGTCGCGAGCGGATCGCGGTCGTAGTCGGTCGCGAGCGTCAGGCGAGGCTCGTCGTTTTTGGTGAGCGGCTCGAACCGCCGCGCCTGATCGTCCGCAATTGCGACGGTCGCGTCCGACGGGTCGTCTCTGCGCGCGGCGCGTGCGCGCAGGCGGTCGTGGATCGTCGCGGTCGCGGCGCGGCACTCGATCCAGAAGAGCGGCACGCCGGCGCGCGTCGCGAGCGCGCGGACGCGAGCGCGGTCGTCGCGGCGCTGGAAGGTCGCGTCGAGCACGACGCTCCGGCCGGAGGCGAGCGCCCGCGCCGCGTCGACGACGAGCGCGCCGTACACGGCGGCGGAGTGGGCGGCCGAGTAGAGTCGCGCGACGGCAGCGGTGGTCGTCGCGCGCGCGAGCGGTGCCAATCCCGCGAGGCGTTTGCGAAGAATATCCGAGCGCAGCACGAGCAGACCGCTCTCGTCCGCCAGCGCCGTCGCGAGCCGCGACTTGCCGCTGCCGCTCAGCCCCATGACGACGACGAGGAGCGGCCCTTGCGCCTCCCACGCGCGACGCGTCGCGAGCGCCAGGTAGCGGCGCGCGTCCTCGCGCTGCTGTGCGCGCTGTGCGGCGTCGACTTCGGGCTCCGCGGCCGTCAGCGTCGCGACCATCGCACGCACCGCGGCGCGATAGGCGCGAAAGAACGGCAGCAGCGCCGGGACTTCTGCATCCCCGCTCAGCCGCACGTAAGCCGCGACGAACGTGTCAGCGAGCGCGGCCGCGCCGAGGAAATCGAGCTCGGAGGCGAGGAACGCGACCTCCGACGCGACGTCGCAGGTGCGCAGCCGCGAGCTGAACTCGACGCAGTCGATGATCGGCAGCGCCTCCGTGCAACAGATGTGATCGGCGCGGAGGTCGCCGTGGCCCTCGCGGACGCGTCCGGCATCGCGACGGCGTCGCAAAATCGGCGCGACGCGCCGGAGCGCCGCCCCGGTGAGGACGCGGAGATCTGCGAGCATCGCGGCGTCGAGGTTCGGCACGTCGCGGGCAGCCGCCAACGCGTCGAACGTCTCGCGCAGCGTGCCGGCGATCTCCTCGGGCAGGGCCCCGTCAGTCGTCACGGGCAGCGTGCTCGGGTCGGCATGGAAGGTGGCGATTTTCGCCGCGATGCGCTCGAGAAGCGCGTCGTTGGCCTCGCCGCGTTCGACGACGGCGCGCAGCAGCCGCTCCGGCGGCAAGCGCTGCATGTGCACGGCGTACTCGACCGGCTCGCCGCTCGCGCCGACGCGGTAGCCGTCTCGTGTGCGCACGATGGGGACGACGCCGCGATACACCGCGGGCGCGAGGCGTCGGTTGAGACGCACTTCCTCCTCGCAAAAGTGCCGGCGGCGCTCGAGCGTGGAGAAGTCGAGAAACGAGAAGCGCACCGGCTTCTTCACCTTGTATACCGCGTCGCCAGCGAGGAAGACGCACGAGATGTGCGTCTGCACCACCTCCACCTCTGACGGCGTATCGGGATACGCCCGCGGATCACGTAGGCCGGTGAGGAGCGCGGGGTCGACCCCAGGCATAGGGAATTTTTCTCCGCCATCTAGGGATTGCGCGCAATGGGCTCGCGCGTCCGCGCGGCTGTACACTCAGAGCCGCGGGAGGGAACGCGACATGATGTCGAACCTCGGAACGCATGCGACCCCCGATCTCCAGCGTGAGCTGGCGCGCGCCTACGACGGCGAGGTGCCGCCACCGTACTATTGGCAGTTGCCGACGACGCCGCCGCGCGCGCATGGCCGGCGTCACCCGGGGGAGATGCTGACCGCGCTCCCGTACGCCGTGCTTCCGGCGGAGCTGCATCGCTTGCGCGCCGTCTCGCTCGAGGAGGTGGAGGAGCTGCTCGAGCGTCGCGCGCGCCGCGAGGAGCTCAGCGGCTGAGCTGCGCTCCGCGCCGAGCCGCCCGGCCGTCCGTCGCACCGTAGCCGGCGGCATCAGGCAGGATCATCAGAAGACCGGGTCACCTTCGCGCTCGGCGAGCGCGCGCAGGCCGGCCGTCAGCCGACGCGTCACCGCGCCCGGGCGCCCGTCGGCGATCGGGCGCCCGTCCAGCGCCACGACGGGCACGAGCTCGGCGCCGGTACCGCTCAGAAAGCACTCGTCGGCGGTGACGAGGTCGTAGCGCGCGAGCCGCTCCTCACGGAACTCGAGACCGCTCTCGACGGCGAGCTCGCGGACGGCGGCGCGAGTGATGCCGTCGAGCGCCCCTTCGGTCGCGGGCGGCGTCCGCACGATGCCGGCCTGCACCGCAAAGACGTTGTCGGCGGTGCACTCGGCGACGAAGCCGTCGGCGTTCAACATCAACGCCTCGGCGGCGCCGGCGGCGTGCGCCTCCAGCCGCGCGAGCACGTTCTTCAGATAGTTGAGCGATTTGATGCGCGGATCGACGCTCGCGACGGGCACCTGGCGCGTCGCGGCGGTGATGATTCGTACGCCGCTCTCGTACAGCGCGGCAGGATACACCGCGAGATCGGCGACGATGATGATGATCCGCGGATGCGTGCACGTCGTCGGGTCGAGACCGAGGGGACCGTCGCCGCGCGTCACGACGAGGCGGATGTAGCCGTCGGTCTGACGGTTCGCGCGCACGGTGTCGCACACCGCGTCCGCGAGCTGCGCATGGTCGAGGGGCAGGGCGAGACCGATCGCGCGCGCCGACGCCGCGAGGCGGGCGAGGTGCGCGTCCAGGCGAAACACGCGGCGCGCGTAGATGCGCAGACCCTCGAACACGCCGTCGCCGTAGAGGAGACCGTGATCGAAGACGGAGATGCGGGCGTCCTCGCGCGAGTAGAGTCGGCCGTCGATGTAGATCTTCATCGTGATCTCCTCTCGGGACGCCTTCCGCGCGGGCGCCGCTTCGACCCTGCTGCCGCCGTTGCCGACGCCGGCAGGACTCGATCGGCGAACACGTCGCGCCAACGGGCGAAGTTCGGGCCGTACGTGCGCACCAGCAGGTCGTGAAAGCGGCCGACGATCTTCTGCACGTAGATGTCGTGCTTCAGGTAGTCCTCGACGGCGGCGACGAAGCCGTGATTGCTGCTCCACGCGCCGGACGCGCGCCCGCCGTCGGCGACGAGCCCGAGGAGCGCGACCCGCGAGTCGACGCACAGCGTGACGCCGCGCCCGCCTTTCTCGGCGGCGATCGTATCTTTGATCGGGTGCGGGTAGACGGCGTCGGCCTCGACGGCGAGCGTGCCGTAGTCGATCACCGCGACACGCACGCCGCGCGCATGCGCGGCGGCGATCGGCGCGGTAAGCGCGCCGAGCTCCTCGTCCCACGCGGAGACGAGGACCGTGTGCTCTGCGCGAGCCAGGAGATGGATGGCGCGCTCGAGGAGCGCCTCGCGCCCGTGGACGTTCCAGACGTAGCCGACGTCGTCCTCGTCACCGAGCGCCTGCAGCTCCTGCTTGAGCCCCGCGAGCGCGCCCGTCATCCGCCGCGCGTAGCGCTCGACGAATTCGTCGGGATCGGTCGGGATGTAGCGCGTCGCGCGGCCGCCGTCGGTCACGAATACCAGCTCCTTCTCGCGCAGCCGCGCCAACACCTCGTAGACTTTCGAGCTCGGCACGCCCGAGGCGCGCGCGAGCTCGTAGCCGCTCGCCGGATGCCGCTTCACCAGCGCGAGGTAGAGCTTGGCCTCGTACTCGCCGAGCCCGATCTCGCGTAGGCGCTGCAGCAGAGAATCCACGATGATTCACTACCGTAGTAGTGAATATCGTGCAACCGGCGATCCGCGACGCTTCGGGACTATGAGAAATCGCGCACCTGGCACTCGGAAGGGCGCGACGCGCGGTGTATCCTTCGCTGCGTACGAGCGGCGGAGGGGCACATGGCGGATCGACCGGCACATCACACGCGCAGCGGCTTTCGAAATTTCGTCGCCCTGCAGCGCCCCGGCCTCGACGTGACGGTGCCGTTTTTCCTGCGGCGGGC
>JBGPOW010000102.1:0-15164 GCA_041488235.1 Binatia bacterium | reverse complement strand
CGCTCGGGCCGTCGGCGTAGCGGTGGCTCAGGTGCACCACCTCGAGAATGGGTGGTGCGCTCGCCGCGCCGCCGCGCGATCCCGCCGCGTCGAGCACGGACGCGTCGGCTCGCGCGCCGCGGCGATGCAGCTCCGCGGCGGCGCCGTCGACGTCGAGCGGCAGGTCGACACCGAGCCGCCGCGCGAGCACCGCGAGATCATGCGGGCGGACGCCGCACGCGAGGAACGCGTCGACGTCGCGCGCGAGATCCGCCGCCCGGCCGCTCGCGACGACCGTCCCGCCGCGCATGAGGCACAGTCGATCGGCGCCGAGGACGGGATCGATCTCGTGCTCGACGGCGACGAGCGCGATCCCCTCGCCGCGCAGGCGCTCGAGCGTCGCATAGAGCTCGCGCCGTCCGATCGGATCGAGGTCGGTCGCCGCCTCGTCGAGCAGAATGACCCCCGGCGCCATCGCGAGGATGCTCGCGATCGCGAGCCGTTGCTTCTGGCCGCCGGAGAGCGCGCGCGGATCGCGGCCGACGAGGTGCTCGAGGTCGACACGCGCGAGCACGTCGGCGACGCGGCGCTCGATCTCGTCGGGCGCGACGCCGAGCTGCGCCGGGCCGAACGCGATCTCGAGGCGCACGTTCGTCGAGAAGAGCTGCGCCTCGAAGTCTTGAAAGACCATTGCCACGCGACCGGCGAGCGCGCCGACGGGCGTCCCCAGGACCGCCGCACCGTCGAGCAGGATCTCGCCGCCGCACTCCGCCGGTGCAAGCGACGGCACGAGGCCGTTCACGCAACGGAGCAAGGTCGACTTGCCGGCGCCGCTCTCACCCATGACCGCGACGAGCTCACCCGCGCCGGCGGTGATCGACACGCCGGCCAGCGCTTGCGCCGGCGGGTCGGCGAAGCGACACGTGAGGTCTCGAACCTCGAGTCGCGGAGACGCGGCGCTCACGACGGCGACGAGAGCGCGGGGTCGGTGACGCGAGTCATCCGCGCTCGTGTAGGGGAACGGTCTGCGGCGCGCAATGCCGCCCGCCGGCGAACGCGACGGCAGGCGAGCCGCGATCAGCTGCACCGCACCGGTCCACACCGGAGCACGACGAGGCGAGAATGCCCGCGCGCCGGCCGGTGCGAGTCGCGTCAGCCGGCGGCGGCGCTCGCGAACGGCAGCGGCATCGTCCGCGACGACCGGGTCGTCCGCGACGACCGGGTCGTCCGCGCCGCCTCGTGTGCGAGGAGCCAGCGCTTGCGGTCGAGGCCGCCGCCGTACCCCGTCATCGTCCCGTCGGCGCCGATCACGCGATGGCAGGGAATCACGATCGAGATCGGGTTGGCGCCGTTCGCCGCGCCGACGGCGCGGACCGCGGACGCGGCACCGATGCGGCGCGCGAGCGTGCCGTACGACACCGTCGTGCCGTAGGGGATCTCGCGCAACGCCGCCCACACGCGACGCTGAAACAGCGTGCCGCCGGTCTCGACGGCGAGCGCATCGAGCGCAGCGGCGTCACGATCGACATAGCGCCGAAGCGCCGAGATGACGCCGCCGGGATCGGCGGCGTCGACGAGCGCGACGGCGCCGAAACGGCGCGCGAGCCCATCTGCGAGTCGCTGCCACCGATCCGTGAAGCCGAGCGTGCAGAGCGTCCCCTCACGTACCGCGACGCGGATGGTGCCGATGGGAAGCGCCAGCTCCGCGGATTCGAGTCGTGTCACGTCACTCATCGTTCCTCCTCCAAGGTGGCCCAGAGATGCATCGCGGCGTACGCCCGCCACGGGCGCCACGCTTCCGCCATGCGTTGGACGTCGCGCGCCGCGAGCGGACCGGTGCCGTTTCCGAGCGCGCGCCGCAGGCCGAGGTCGCTCGCCGGAAACGCGTCGGCCTCCCCGAGCGCGCGCATCGCGATGTAATGCGCGGTCCACTCGCCGATGCCGGGGATCGCGACGAGCCGCGCGATCGCGTCGTCGAGATCGAGCGCGCCGTCTAGATGGAGCGTTCCCTCCGCGACGGCGGCGGCGAGCGCGCGAATCGTCGCCGCACGCGCGCGGGGGATCCCGATCGGCGCCAGGTCGGCCGCGGCAACGACGTGCGCCGCGGGAAAGAGATGTGTGAGGCCGGCGCTCGCCGCGACGGGTGTTCCGAAGGTCGCGGCGAGCCGTCCGGCGAGCGTCGTCGCACCGGCGACCGTGACCTGCTGGCCGAGAACGGCGCGCACCGCGAGCTCGAATCCATCCCACGCGCCGGGCACGCGCACGCCCGACCGCGCGTCGACGGCGGCGCGCAGCTCCGGTCGCCGCCGCAGTTGACCGACGATGCGCAACGGATCGGCGGCGAGGTCGAAGAGGCGCCGGGCGCGCTCGACCACCTGAATCAAGTCGTCGTGCTCCGCCAGGCGGATCTCCATCACCAGATGCCGCTCCGCCGCCGCATGTCGCACCTCGATCTCACCGTGCGCGTCGGGAGTGCCGATCGTCCGCCGGTAGACGTCGCCGTCGACGAGCTCCACACCCGGCGTCGCCCGCCGGCCGAGAAAACGCAGGAGTCCCGCCCAATCGAACGGCGGGCGGTACGACAAGCGAACGACCAGGCCCGGCGGCGTCGCGTCGCCTCCCGCATCCGTCGCGCGCGATGGGGCGGCGGTCGCGCGTCCGCCCTTGCGCGACGACGTGTCGGCGGCGGCGTCACGGCTCATCCGGCGCGCGCGCAAGCGACGTGGCGACTCGCGAAAGTGCGCGCGGATCGCGTGATTGAACTGGCGGATGCTGCGGAAGCCGGCGGCGAACGCCACCTCCGCCATCGGCAGATCCGTGTCGTCGACGAGCGCGCGCGCGAAATGCACTCGCCGCGCCCGCGCTACCTGCGCCGGCGACGCCCCCAGGTGCTCCGCGAACAGCCGCCGCAGCTGCCGCCCGCCGAGCCCGACGCGCCCCGCCAAGCCTTCGACATCGCCGTCGTCGAGCGCATCGGCCGCGATCAGCCTCATCGCGCGCGAGACGACCGCCGCCGAGCCGAGCCACGCCGGCGTGCCCGGTGCCGCTTGCGGGCGGCAGCGCAGGCACGCACGGAAGCCCGCGGCTTCCGCGGCGGCGGCGCACGCGAAGAAGCGAACGTTCACCGCCTTCGGTGTCGGCGCCGGACAGATGGGACGACAGTAAATGCCGGTCGTCCGCACCGCGGTGAAAAAGCGCCCGTCGAATCGGGCATCACGGGTGAGTAGCGCCCGGTAGCAGCGCGTCGGATCGAGCTCCATGGTCGACGTCATACACCATCGCGCGCCTCGAAACTGGCAAGCTCCGGACATGGTCGTCGGCCGCATACGCGCGATAATGACTAGAGCAATGTCAGTCCGAACACGGCGACGGCGAGTGGCGGGAGGACGACGACGAGGAAGCGCGCGTTGCGCGAGAGCGCGGCGAGCGTCGTCGGGTCGAGCCAGCCGCCGGATGCGAGATTGCCCAGTACGAACGCAACCGTGGTCCCCACGACGGCCAGCGCAACGCCGACGATGCGCCGCCATGCGGGTGCACGACGAGGCGATCCGAGGATGTCGCCGTAGAGAAGCCGCGCGCGACGTACGCGCGGGTAGAGGACGGCGAGGAGGAGCGGCGCGAGGACGATACTGGTGACGAGGTTGTTCACGAAGACCACATTCGCGAGGACGGCGAACGGGACGAAGCCGAGGAGCTGCAGGCCGAAGCCCACCGTCGCGCCGCAGAGCATGCACGCGACGGCGATCACGGCGAAGAGCAGCACCCAGCCGCCGAGCGTGCGCGGCAGCGGCTCGGCTTTGGTGCACGCGCGCCATAGGCGGTACGGAACGAGCGCGTAGAGGAAGTTGGCGATGAAGCCGAAGAAGTCGCCGGGGCCGAGACCGGTGAAGAAGTCGCCGATGAGATTGCCGAACGCCGCGCCCCACGCGGCCGCCGGACCGAAGAGGAACGAGCACACGATCGGCAGCGCGTTCGCCGGGCGGAAGTGCGTCAGGCCGGGGATCAGCGGCACGACCATGAACGGGATCAAGACCGCGGCATAGAGCGAGGCGCACATCGCCGTCAGGACGACCATGCGCGTGTTGCTCCACATGTCGAGAAGCTCCCGCATGCCCCTGCCCGCCCGCCGCTCGTATGGTACGATCGCCGGCGAGGTCAAGGTGATGAGCCGGGTACGCTTCCTCCGTCTCGAGTGGACGTTGTCGTTCGCGCTGATCGCGCTCGGACTCGTGTGGGCGGGGGTCCGCGGGCTGCCGCTCGCGTCGCTCTGCCGGCCGACGGCGCGCGCGATCGGCGCCGGCGCGACCTTCGGCGCGCTCCTCTGGCTCGTGATGCCCGTTCTCTACTGGACGCCCGGAATGCGGCACGTGCGCGACACGGTGCTCGTCCCGCTGAGCCGGTCGCTGCGCACGCGCGACATCATCGTCATCGCGCTCCTTTCGGGCGCCTCCGAGGAATTTTTCTTCCGCGGCATCCTCTTGCCGGAAATCGGCCTCGGCGCCTCGAGCGTGCTCTTCGGCCTCCTGCACGCGGTGAACTGGGTCTACGTTGCATGGGCGGCGCTCATCGGCGCGGCCCTCGGTCTCCTCGCGACGCACGGCGGATCGCTCGTCGCCCCCGCCGTGGCGCACGCCACCTTCAATCTCGGCGCCCTGCTCGTTCTGCGCGGCCGACAACCGCCGCACGAGACGCGCTGATTGATTGCGTCCTTGCCGGCGTTCGGTTAGCGTCGCGCTCACGCGGCGCCGCGCGGTGTCCGCTTCGGAGGACCACGCATGACTCGCCTCGCCATCTCGACGCTCGTCGCGATCGCCCTACTCGCCGGCTGCAGCGCGAAAAAAGAGAAGCTCAGCGCCGACGAGTACTACAAGCAAGCGTCGGAGGCGTTCACGAAGAAAAACTACCCGGTCGCGGTCAATCACTACAAGGAGCTGCTCGACCAGTACCCCTTCAGCGACCACGCCGAGGAAGCCGAGCTGCGGATCGCGCACGCCCAGTACAAGAGCCACCACTATCCGGAGGCGATCGCCGCCTTCAACGACTTCCAGCGCATGCACCCGATGAGCCCGCATCTTCCCGAGGTCTACTTCCTCCTCGGCAAGAGCTACATGGACCAGATGACGACGACCGACCGCGATCAGGCGGCGTCGGAGAACGCGCACGGCTGGTTCCGCGTCGTCATCGACCGCTATCCGACGAGCCCGTTCGCCGCCAAGGCGCGTCGCAAGCTCACGAACTGCCGCCGCTCACTCGCGGACCACGAGCTCTACATCGCGAGCTACTACTTCAAGCGCAAGAATCTCCCCGCGGGCGAGAACCGCATCAAAGGCCTCCTCGAAAACTACCCCGACACGCCGGCGGCGACGCGCGCCGTCGCGACGCTCGCCGACGCCTACGCACGCGCCGGCGACGACGCCCACGAGAAGATGGCGCGCGCCGCGCTCAGCGAGCGTCAGCACGCGGAGGAGCTCGCCGCGACGAAGAGCGGTGACGACAAGGACGCCAAGCCGAAGAAAAAGAAGAAAGCGGCCGACGACGCGCCCGTCGCCGCGGTGCCGGACCGCGATGGACCGGCGACGGCGCTCTTGCTCGCCGACCTCACGAGCCGCTACGGCGTCGGTCAAGGTGTCAGCACCGCCGCGACGGCACCGTCGTTGATCGATCCCGTGCCAGCGACGAAGACGGCCGGCCGCGGCGCCGCGGTGCCGCCCGGCGGCAACGAACCGCTCGGCGGCTACTGACGCGATGGCCGAGTGGAAACGAGCCGCTCGGCGGTTACCGACGTGATGGCCGAGGAGGCGCGCGAATTCACTTCGCGCGCCGACGCCCATCGCGAACGGCTGCGGAACGGGACGGTCGCCGTCGTCGGCGTCGGCGCCCTCGGCTGCGCCGCCGCCGAGGCGCTCGCAGCGGCGGGCGTCGGGCGTCTGGTGCTCTTCGACCCCGACGTCGTCGAGCTCTCGAACCTGCACCGCCAGCTGCTGCATCGCACCGCCGACCTCGCACGCGCCAAGGTCGAATCCGCGGCGACGAAGCTGGTCGCGCGTCATCCCGCGACGGTCGTCGAGGCGCGGCGCGAGCGCGTCACCACGATCAACGCCGACGCATTGCTGCGCAACGTCCACTGTATCGTCGACGCGACGGACGGCTTCGAGGCGAAGTTCCTCTTGAACGACGCCGCGGTCCGGCTGCGGATCGCGCTCGTGCACGCCGGGGTCCTCCGCTTCCTCGGCCAGGTGATGACGATCATCCCCGGCGAAAGCGCGTGCTACCGCTGTCTCTTCGGCGCGCCGCCCGCTGCCGGCGACGTCCCGTCCTGCCAAGAGGCGGGCGTCCTCGGCTCGCTCGCCGGCACGATCGGTCTCTTGCAGGCGGCCGAGGCCATTCGCTACCTGACGGGCAGCGACAGTCTACTCACAAATCGTCTGCTCACGTACGATGCGCTCGCCGGGCGATGGCGGCACGTTCGCCTGCACCGCAACCCCGCGTGTCCGGCTTGCGCGTAAAGAGAGGAGAAGGATCATGCCCATTCAAGTTCGCATCCCCACGCCGCTCAGGAAGCTCACCGGCGGCGCCGAGTCGGTCAGCGCCAGCGGAGCGACGATCGCCGCCCTGGTGCAGGATCTCGAGTCGCACCACCCTGGTCTGAAGGAGCGGATCTGCGACGACAACGGCAAGGTGCGTCGCTTCGTGAACGTCTACGTGAACGGCGACGACATCCGCTTTCTCGACAATCTCCAGACCGCGGTGAAAGAGGGCGACGAGGTCTCGATCGTCCCGGCGATCGCCGGCGGCGCGCGTTGAGCATCCGTCGACGACGCCGGCACGGCTGCGTCCGATTTCGCGGCGAGCGGTCATGCAGGCTCCGAACGTCCTCGGTCTGATCGGCAACACGCCGCTCCTGCGGATCCGCGCGCTCGCGCGCGACCTTCCGGAGGAGGTGCGCGTGTTCGCGAAGCTCGAGGGCTTCAACCCGGGCGGCTCGGTGAAGGACCGCCCGGCGTTCAACATGATCCAGGACGGGCTCGCGAGCGGCAAGCTGCGCCCCGGCAAGACGATCCTCGACTCGACGTCGGGCAACACCGGCATCGCGCTCGCGCTCTGCGGCGCCGTGCTCGGGTATCCGGTCGAGCTCGTCATGCCCGAGAACGTCAGCGCCGAGCGTAAGAAGATCATCGCTGCGTACGGCGCGAAGGCCATCTACTCGAGCCCGTTCGACGGCTCCGACGGCGCGATTCTTCTCTGCCGGGAGGTGTTGGCGCGCGATCCCGAGAAGTACTTCAAGCCCGATCAGTACTTCAATCCGGCGAACCCCGAAGCGCACTACAAGACGACGGGCCCGGAGATCTGGCAGCAGACCGAAGGCACCGTCACGCATTTCGTCACCGGCCTCGGCACCGGCGGCACGATCATGGGGACGGGACGCTATCTGAAGGAGCGCAACCCGAACGTGCAGGTGATCGGCGTCGAGCCCGACGACGCGTTCCACGGCCTCGAGGGCCTGAAGCACATGGCGAGCTCGATCGTACCCGGTATCTACCACGAGGAGGAGCTCGACGGGAAAATTCCCGTCGACACCGACGACGCGTACGACCTGGTGCGGAAGCTCGGCGCGATCGAGGGTGTCGTCGTCGGACAATCGTCGGGCGCGAATCTCTGGGGCGCACTGAAGGTAGCGCGCACGCTCGAGCGCGGCACCGTCGTCACGATCTTCTGCGACTTCGGCGACCGCTATCTCAGCACGAACCTCTGGATCGGCTGGCAAGGCGCCTGAGCGGGACGATGGCGCGCGACGACGCGTACGTCGAGCGGTACAGTCGCCAGCTGATCCTCAGCGAGATCGGTCCGCGCGGACAGGAACGTCTCGCCGCCGCGCGTGTCGCCGTCGCGGCACGCGGGGCGGCCGCCGACCGCGTCGTCGCGTATCTCGCCGCAGCCGGCGTCGGTACGCTTGCCGTAGCGGCCGAGCAGCGCGCGCTCGTCGACCCGCAGCAACCCGGCGTGCATCTCGAACCGCTGCCGTCCGGCGCGACGCCGCAAGTCGCGGCGCATCACGCGACGACGCCGCGCCGTGCGGCCGACGACGCGAGTGCCGGTTTCGACGCCGCGCTGGTCGACGCGGACGCGGCGAGCGACGTCGTGATTGCGTGCCGCCGGTTCTGGATCGCGGCCGGACGCGCCGCGGAAATGCCCCCGTGCCACGACTGCACCGCGGCGGCGCTCGGCCCCGCAGCGCCAGTGGTCGACGCGCTCGCGACGTTACGCGACGCGCTGCTCGGCACCGTCGTCGCGACGGAGATCGTGAAGGCGCTCCTCGCCGTCGGCACGCCGCTCACCGGCCGTGTCCTGACGTACGATCCCGAGACGGCAACGCTCGTGACGGCGGCCGTGCCGCCTCGGTCGGCGTGCCCCCGCTGCTCACGGCTCGTCGCCGACGAGGCTGAGTGAACGCATCGCAGCGTCGGCTCTTGTGGCTCCTGGGCCTCGCCATTTTCTTCGAGGGGTACGGCCGGTCGGTGATCGGCATCGCGCTGCCGTTCGTCGGCGACGACCTCGGCGCGTCGGCTGCGGAGCTGTCGTACGCGCTCGCCCTCGTGACCGTGGGCTCGCTCGCCGTCCTGATCCTCGGACCGCTCGCGGATCGCGTCGGACGGCGGCGCCTGTTGCTCGTGAGCGTCGCGTTGCTGGCGGTATTCGGTGCGGCGACCGCCACGGCGCGCACGCTGACGGCGCTCGTCCTCTGGCAGAGCGCGGCGCGCGCGTTCGAAGAAGGCGCCCTCTTCGCCGCGACCGTGATCGCCGCGGAGGAGATGCCGGCGGAGCGACGCGGCGCCGCGCACGGCATCCTCGGCACGGTGAATACGGGCGGCTCGGGATTCCCGGCGTTCCTGCTCGCCGGCATCGCCTGGTGGCCGGGCGGCTGGCGCAGCCTCTGTCTCGTGAGTCTCGTCCCAGCGACGTTTCTGCCGTTCCTCCGTCGCGCGTTGCCGGAAAGCCGCCGCTGGGCGGCGCAGCGCGAACGGTCGCGGCGGTTACCACGCGCGTATCGCGGCCGGCTGCTCGCCGCGCTCGCCGTCACCTTCCTCGCGATGAGCTACGACGTCGCGGGCTTCGCGTTCGCGAGCTACGTGCCGGTCTCGGAGCATCAATGGTCGCCGGGAGCGGTGAGCGCGATGTTCATCGGCGCGGGCGGCATCGGCCTTCCGGGCTGGTGGGTGGGCGGCGAGCTCGCCGACCGCTACGGCCGGCGCACCGCGGCCGGCATCTTCTTCGTCGGCCTTACCGTCGCGGAGCTGGCGTTCTATCTCGGCGGCTCGCGGGCGTTGTGGCCGGCCTTCGCCGCGATGGTGTTCTGTCAGGGCGGCAAGACGACGGTCGTGCGCGCCTGGGCGACGGAGCTCTTCCCAACGAGCGTTCGCGGCGCCGCCACAGGATGGATCACCGCCGCGGGAACGGTCGGAGGGACGTGCGGCCTCGCGATCGCGGGAACGCTCGCGCCGAGGGTGGGCGGTATCGGCCCCGCCCTCGCGGTGATCGCGAGCGCCGGGGTGCTGGCCGCGGTCGCGGCATTCCTGTGGTTGCCGGAAACGAAAGGTCGCGAGCTCGAGGTGATCGCGCCGGAGATGGCGTAGGTGGTGACGACGCAACCAAAGGCGCGACGTCGCGTCAGTCGAAACTCAGGCGATAGACCCGCGTCGCGGTGCCGCTGAAGAGCGCCGCCTTCTCGTCTGCCGAGTAGCCGGACGCGGTGCGCTTCAACGCGTTCCACAACGTCCGGTAGCTGCACGTGTAGCCGTCGACGGGGAAGTTGCTCTCGAACATCGCGCGCGTCGGCCCGAACGCTTGGATGCAGACGTCGATGTACGGCTTCCACGCGCGCGCCAACTCCTGCGACGACCGGGGGCGGTTCGTGTAGGACCACGGGAATCCCGCGAAGGGCATCGCGAGGCCGCCGAGCTTCACGACGACGTTGGCGCATGCGGCGAGCTTCTCGATGTTGGCGCGCCAGGTCTCGAAGCGCTCCTCGCGTTTTCCGTGGTAGACACCGATGCCGAGCGGGGTGCCGACGTGATCGAGGACGATCGTCGTCTCCGGAAACGCACGGGCGAGGTCGATCAAATCGGGCAGCTGCGGCTCGAGCAGCCAGGTATCGAACGACAGCCCGAGCTGCTGCAGAACCGCGAAACCTTCGCGGAATCTCGCGTCGCGATAGAGGCCGCGCGGGGAGCGGCCCGCGAGCGGACCGAGGACGGTCGGATCGTCGTCGTAGGACGCGCTGTGGCGGATGCCGCGAAAGCGGCCGGCCGCGGCGACGTGTGCGCGCAGCACGTCCGCGGCGTCGGCGCCCATCGTCAGATCGACGTGCCCGACGATCCCGGCGCACGCACGCACCGCGCCGTAGAGACCGCTCGCCGTCATCGCAGCGACGCCGTTCGCGAACTCCGTCTCGCCGACGCAGCGGAGCGGCTCGGGCCCGCCGGCGCGGTACATCGCGCCGCACTCGACGTAGACGGTGCCGCGCACGGCGTGGCCGCCGTGCAGATCCGCGAGCAGCTCGTCCAACAGATACCGCGGCACGCGCCGCACGATCTCCATGAACGGGTGATCCGACGGCGGCAGGTTCTTCAGGATCTCGGTCGGTCGATCCCAGAGATGATGATGCGGATCGACGATCGCCAGGTCCGGCTCGAGAATCGACTCGATCGTGTCAGCCATGGTGGTTACGATTACGCCATCGCGCACGGGGCTGGCAAAGCGCGTTGCGTCTTGACGCGAGCGGGCGACGCAGCGTAGCTACGGCGACCTCGAGAGGAGGCCGAGCCATGGGTGTACGCGCGTCCGTGTCGTTTCTGGTCGTCCTGTCGATCGCGACCGCAGCGCCCCGCCTCGCCTCCGCCGCGCCGCAGCAGTCGAGCCCGATCGCGATCTCGCCCGACCAAACGCTGCTCGTGGTCGTGAATCCCGACGTGAACACGATCACGGTCTTCAAGAAACTCGACAAGCCCAAGCCGAGCAAGGCCGCCGAGATCGCGGTCGGCCACGATCCGGTGAGCGTGGCGATCACACAAGACAATCGTGCGTTCGTCGCCAATGCTGCCGACGGCACCGTGTCGGTCGTCGATCTCGGCGAACGCCACGTCTTCAACACGTTTCCTGTGGGGGTGGAGCCCGCGGCGGTCGTCCTGTCGCCGAACGGCACCCATCTGTACGTCGCCAACGCCGCCTCGAACAGCGTCCAGATCGTCGACACGACGTCGCAGACGATCACCGGGGAGCGCGACGTGAGCCCGTTCGGCACCGCGCCGCGCGCGCTCGCGATCACTGACGATGGCGACGGCGACGACGGCGACGAGACGCTCTTCGTCGCGCTCTTCTACGGCCAGCTGCGCGGCGGGAAGACATTCGTCGACGAAGGCCAAGATGACCAGCGCGAGGGGCGCGTCGTCGCGCTCGATTCGGCGGCGCTCGCGCCCTCGGGCGCGCCGAATCCGGTCGTCCTCGGCCCGCTCGCGAGCGTCGGCTTCAACGCCAACGGCAAGCTCGCGCCCGCGCCCGCACAGGTGCCGGCCGTCGCCTCGACGAATCCGCAGACGTTCACCACGCCGACCGGCGCGTTCCCGAACCAGCTGGCGTCGATCGCGATCCATCCGACGACCGGCCTCGTGTACGTCGTGAGCACGGGCGCGTCGCCGAACGGACCGCTACGTTTCAACTCCAACACGCAAGGCCTGGTGTCGCTCTTCTCGGGCCGCACCGAGGTGACCGCCGCGCAGACGGACCCGAACGTCCGTCGCACCGCGCCGCTCAACCTGAATCAAGGCATCAACCTCGCGACGACGCCGGCGCCCCGGCTCTTCATGAGCAATCCGGTCGCGATGGCGTGGCGGCCGGACGGCTCGGACGCGTGGGTCGCGATCCAGAACTCCGACCTGCTCGTCCGGCTGACCGTCGACGGCGCCGGGATTCCGACGATCGGCGCCCCACTCGTCGCCGGGCCGAGCACGATCGTGCGCGTCGATCTCGAGGACCGCGCGAAGCGCAAGACGCTCACGGAGGTCCCGCGCGGTCTCGCGATCAACGCCGCGGGCACCCGCGCGTTCGTCACCAATCTGATCAGCCGCTCGCTGACCGTCGTCGACATCAGCAACGCAACGGCGCCGCTGATCGCGGCAAACGTCGCCGCGACGAAGCTCCCCAAGCGCAAGAGCGTCGACGAGACCGCGCTCCTCGGCGCGAGCCTCTTCTACACCGGCCGGGGTCCGAGCGGCCGGATGTCGAGCGAGAGCTGGGGCGGCTGCATCGTGTGCCACCCCGCCGGCCGCTCCGACAACGTCACCTGGATGTTCGACGGCGGCCCGCGTCAGACGATTCCGCTGGACGGCACGTTCGACAAGGCAGACCCACTCGATCAGCGCATCCTCAACTGGAGCGCGGTGCGCGACGAGCTCCACGATTTCGAGCTCAACACGCGGAACGTCTTCGGCGGGCGCGGGCTCATCGACGATGACCGCCTGTTCTTCGCCATCGGCGGCACCTCGACGGCGACGCCGACTGAGCTGCAAGCGCTCGAGCAATTCCAGCAGGTCACCGGCGTCGTCGGCATCACCAACGATCTCTTTCGCGCCAAGAAGCTGCCGAACAAAGACTACTTGGGGTTGCGGCGCGACTTCGCCACCGCGACGCTTCCCGACGGACGGATCTTCATCATCGGCGGGCGCCGCGGCGACGGCCAAGGCGAGCTGGTGCCGACGAACAAGAGCGTCATCGAGTTCAACCCGCGCACGGACAAGGTGAAGAAACGGAATGGCGAAGGCTTCACGCTGCGGCACTCACTCGGCGCGGCCGCCGTGCAGACGAGCGCCGGACCGCGGATCTACGCGATCGGCGGCTACGGCAGCACGTTCGACGATGCGGCGCCGCTCGCGACCGTCGAGGAGTACAACCCCGACACGAACACCTGGCGGACGGTCGCCTCGCTTCCAACAGCCGTCGCGGAATTCGGCGTCACGGTCGCGGGCGGCGTCAACACCGCCGAGCCGCTCCAGCTCGTCCACGTCGTCGCCGGCAACACCGGGTCGGACGCGAGCCCAAGCGTCGTCAACCCGAATCCCGTCCAACGCTTCCAAGCGGACCCGGCGGGATCCGGCACCTGGTCTGCGTTCACCCCCGCGGGCTTGACGCTACGACGAAACCACGGCGCGGCGACCGCCCTCCGCGGCGTGCAGTCGCGCATCTTCGTGATCGGCGGCCAGGATGCCGCCGGCACCGTGCTCGGCACCGTCGAAGAGTACCTGGCGCAGGCGGTCACGGTCGTCGCCACACCGCACACGAGCGTGCCGGCGCCGCGGGCGCGTTTCGGCATCGCGGGGACACTGTCGACGAACCAGATCTACGTCGCGGGAGGCGTCGACGACACCGGTGCCGACCAGGCGACGATCTTGGAGTACACGATCGCGAACAACGGCCCCGCTGCCGGGCCGTCCGGCACCCCGAGCGGAAGCTGGGTCACCCGCGGCAACCTCAGTACGCCGCGCCGCGAGCTGCAACTCACCACGCCGAACGGCGTCACCAACTTCCTGCCGGTCGCGAACGCGGGTCGTGACGCCCTGCAGGACGCCATCGCGGTATTCGTAGCCCACGACGTGCGCTCGAGCCGGGCGCCGGTACCCGCCGACGACTCCGACGTCGTGGCCGGCCGCACGCTCTTCGGCACGGTCGGCCTCGTCGTTCCTAACTTCAGCTGCGCCACGTGCCACGGCGGTCCGAAGTGGACGCGATCGACCGTCGACTTCGCTCCGCCGCCGTCGCCCGAGATCGCCCTCGGCTTCGGGAACGAGCGGGTGATCGGTGCCGAATTGCGCCAGACGGATACGCAAGGACCGAACGCAGGACAATTTCCCGGCGTGCCCATCAACGTCGGCACCTTCACGCTCGGCGGCGGCCGCGTCAACGAGGTCCGCTCGAACGCGGCCGACGTGTCGCAGGCGATCGCGCCGCTCGGCGCGAACGGCTTCAACATCCCGTCGCTCCTGAGCGTCCACGAGAGCGCGCCGTACTTCTACAACGGCCTCGCGCAAACGCTCGGCGAGGTACTGAACGGCTCGCAGGACGCGAACGGCGGCACGGCGCACCACTTCGTCACCGACGCGACGCAGCGCGCGCATCTCGTCGCGTTCTTGCGATCGATCGACCAGACGACGCCGATCTTTCCGTAGACGGCGTCGGAATCACCGCGGGGCGGGCGCAGCTCAATCAGGTGCGCCCGCCGGTGTCGTCGGCAGCGCGCGCTCGGTCGCGATCACGAGCACGCCCGCGACGATGACCACACCGCCGCCCACGACGCGTGCCGTCACCGGCTCGCCGAGCACGACGTGTGCGAACACGACCGCGAAGATCGGGATCGCGGCGAGCACGATCGCGAGCACGGAGACGTCGACGAGCTCCTGGCTGCGCGCGTACACGAGGTACACCGCGACCGTGCAGAGCAGAATGAGGAGCGCGAGCATCGCCGCCGGCCCTGGGCCGCCGGGATTCCGCCACGCCGACGGGAACAGCAAGCCCGGCGCCGTGGTGAGCGCGGCGACGACGAAGATCGGCGTCAGCATGCGGAAGAGACTACCGTCGCGCGGCGCGCGGCGCTGCGCGATCGCGAAGAGCGACCACGCGATCCCGGCGAGCATCACGAGCACGTTGCCGACGATCCGCTCGCGTGCGACGAGCTCTGCGAGACGCACGCCGTCCGCCGCGACATACGCGACGCCGACGAGCGTGACTGCTGCGCCGAGCGCGCGCCGAGACGTCAACCGCTCGTCGAGAATCCAGCGCGCGAGGAGGATCGTCGAGACCACCTCGACGTTGATGACGAGTCCCGCGAGCGCCGCCGTCGTCCGCCGCAGGCCGTAGTTGTAGAGAATGAAGTCGACGCCGAGGGCGACGCCGGCGACGCACGTCCACGGGTCGCGCGGTAGCCAGCGCGTGCCGCGCCCCGCGACGGCGCGGAAGAGCACCGCCGCGAGTCCCAGACGGACGACGCTGATCAGCTCCGGCGAGTAGCCGGCGAGCGCTCCCTTGGTCGCGACCGGCGCGAAGCCCCAGAGTGCCGCGGCGATCACGGCGAGGAAGAGACCGGCGCTCACCAGGCGCTGCATGTACCATTGCCGGCCGACGCGCACCAACGCGACCTG
>JBGPOW010000101.1:0-15290 GCA_041488235.1 Binatia bacterium | reverse complement strand
TAGATCATCGCCTCGAGGTCGAGCTCGGTGAGCGCATCACGCACCTTGCGGCAGAAGGGACACGACTCGAACTCGTACACCTCGAGGAGCTGCAGCGGACGGCGCGCCGGAGGTGTTGCTGCGACGCCGGCGCCGAGGCGGCTCACGGTCGCAAACATGGAGGTCGTGACGTCGAGCATGCGGTTCATCGTGGTCCCTCGTGGAAATGGAGGAAGCATTGACGGCCATTCTGGTTGAGGAAATGCCCGCTCTCGGACGTTCGCTCCCCGTCCAGGAGATTCGGTGACAAAATCGCGCGAGCGAATTGAGGATACCATCGCCGGTCTCGGGGTCGCCAGACCGCGCCGAAGCGGGAGTACCTGGAAAGTCAGCGAGCTAAGGGATGGAGGCGGGGGGAATCGAACCCGTCCGAACCGCAAGACCCGACGGGACCTGACGTGGTCAGCCGTGGTCAGGTGTGCGGAATCCCTGATGTCGCACTCGAGCCGCGTTACCCTGAGTGACCAGCTCGGCGGCCGGGGTACACGTGGCGAGCTCGCGGCGAATCGACCCGACGTCGAGCGCTCGCGTGAGGGCCAGCTGGCTCGGGCTATTCTTCATCGCGACCGCTCTCGGTCACGCCCTCGTGGGCGTCGCGGTCTTTCACAGGGCGGTTGCGAGCGTAATCGGCGCTTGCTTTCAGTGTCAACATGAGCCGTCGACTCTACCTCGTCGGCGTCTACGCCGCCGTCGGGCTGTGGACGCTCGTCGTCTTCCCGTCGTCGCTCGTGGTGACGCTCGCCGCGGGCTCGCACCGGCTCGGCCACCGCCTGCACGCGCGCTTCTGGGGCGGGATGATCCTGCGCACGTGCGGCGTCCGGCTCCGGGTGCACGGCCTCGACCGGCTCGCACGGGACCGTTCGTACGTCTTCATGGCCACTCACGGCTCGCACTTCGACGGCTACGCGATCGCGGCGGCGCTGCCGTACCAGTGGCGCGCGGTGCTCGATGCGTGGATCCGTCGGGTGCCGGTGTTCGGCTGGATCGGTGTCCTTGCCGGCCACGTCTTCCTCGACCGCGCGCGCGCGCCGACGGCCATCGAGGCTCTCGAGCGTGCCGCCGGGACGATCCGAGGCGGTATCTCGGTCCTGATCTTCCCCGAGGGGACGTTCCGCGAGGACGCGCAACTGCGGCCGCTCAAGCGCGGGGGCTTCCACCTGGCGTTGCGCGCGGGCGTGCCGATCGTGCCGCTCACGATCGTCGAGAGGACGGCCGGGACGGCGCGCGTCGTGCGCGCGATCGACCTCTACGTCGGCGCGCCGATCGAGACCGCCGGGCTCGGCGACGAGGCGATCCCGGCCCTCGTCGAGCAGGTTCGGACCGAAATGACCAGCCACCCCCCAAGCGCAGGGATCGTCGACATCTCAGGCGACCCATCGTGAACGGCGGCGGCAACCGCACGCGCGCGCTTGAGGTCCGCGGACGGCCTCGGCCGACGCGTCCGAAATCAACCCGTGTCCGGCGTCAGACGGTTGAGGCGGGTCAACGGCCCGCCGCATGCCCGCTTGCCAGCAGGTCGGCGCCTAGGGCAAGTACCGAGGTCGGGCCGGCTGAGGCCCAGGAGGATAAGCCCGTGAATGAATCCAAGACGCAGGTCACCAGCGAACAGGAATCACGGCAGGTCGCCGAGCAGGCACGCGAAACCGAGTGGGCCGGGCGCACCTTCCTGCGGGAGCTCTTCCTCGGGAACTTCCTGCTGCCGCTGATCCATCCCTTCCCGTTGGAAGACGGCGAGCGGCCGGAGTTCACGAGCTTCTACGGCAAGCTGGAGACCTTTCTCCGCGACCAGGTGGACAGCATCGCCATCGATCAGACCGGCGAGTACCCGGAGCACGTGCTCGACGGCCTGCGCAAGCTCGGGGCCTTCGGGATGAAGATCCCCAAGGAGTACGGCGGGCTCGGGTTCACGGTGTCGGAGTACTGCAAGATCATGCAAATGGTCGGCAGCTCCGACAACAACGTGAGCGCGCTCCTTTCGGCACATCAATCCATCGGCGTGCCGCAGCCGCTCAAGCTTTTCGGAACGCCGGCGCAGAAGCAGAAGTACCTGCCGCGCTGCGCGGCGGGCGCCATCTCCGCCTTCGCGCTCACAGAGCCGCACGTCGGCTCGGATCCCGCGAGCCTTTCCACGACGGCGGAACGCGACGGTGACGGCTTCATCCTGAACGGTGAGAAGCTCTGGTGCACCGACGGCACCCTCGCCGAGCTCCTCGTCGTGATGGCGCGCGATCCCAAGACGAAGAAGATCAGCGCCTTCATCGTCGAGACCGACTGGCCGGGGGTGAAGGTCGAGTACCGCTGCCACTTCATGGGCCTGAAGGCGCTCGCCAACGGTGTGATCAGCTTTCGCGACGTCCACGTCCCGCGCGAGAACCTGATAGGAGAGGAGGGCAAGGGACTGCGAATCGCCCTCACCACGCTCAATACCGGCCGCCTCACCTTGCCCGCGGTCTGCGCCGGGATCGCCAAGCAGTGCCTCAAGATCTGCCGCGGGTGGGCGAACGCCCGCCATCAGTGGGGCGTGCCGATCTGGAAGCACGAGGCGGTCGCGCACATGATCGCCGACATGGCGGCCACGACCTTCGCGATGGACTCGATCTGGATGCTCGCCAGCCAGATGGCCGACCGCGGCGGATACGACATCCGCCTCGAGGCGGCGGCGGCGAAGGAGTGGAACACCGTCCGCGCCTGGGAGATCGTCGACAAGACGCTGCAGATTCGCGGCGGGCGCGGCTACGAGACCGAAGCTTCGCTCAAGGGCCGCGGCGAGCACCCGATCCCGGTCGAACGCATGATGCGCGATTGCCGGATCAACCTGATCTTCGAGGGCTCGAGCGAGATCATGCACCTCTTCATGGCGCGCGAGGCGGTCGACAAGCACCTCCAGGTCGCCGGCGCGATAATCGATCCGAGGAAACCGACCAACGAGAAGCTCGGCGCGCTCGGAGGGATCCTCGGCTTCTACGCCAAGTGGTATCCGCCCCTCTGGGTCAAAGGCGTGCGCGCGCGATTCGAGTATGGCGACTGGGGGCCCCTCGCGTCGCACCTCCGCTCCGTGGAACGGAGCTGCCGCAAGCTCGCCCGTGAGAGCTTTCACGGCATGGCCGTCTACCAGGCCAAGATGGAGCGCAAGCAGGGATTCCTCTTCCGCGCCGTGGACATCGTGATGGAGCTCTTCGCGATGTCGGCGACGCTTTGCCGCACGCGTCGCATGATCGACGAGCGCCACCCCGAGGCCGCGCAAGCGATAGAGCTCGCCGATCTCTTCTGCCGCAGCTCACGGCGCAAGGTCCGACGGCTCTTCCACGAGCTCTGGAGCAACGACGACGCGGTGAAGAACCGGGTAGCTGCGACCGTCATGAGCGGACGCGACGCGTGGCTCGAAAGCGGGGTGCTCGACCTCGGCTTGACCGAGGAAGCATTCCAGACGCGCTCGCTGGTCGAGCTGCGCAAGAAGCTCGCGGACGCGGAGTCGATCCACGCTGCCGCTGGCTCGTGAGAACCGATGCGATGTTGCCTCACGCGCCTCATACCGGCACGTGTTCCCACCACGGGGGCGTTGCTGAATGGCTTGACGGCTCCGGCAAGTGAACGGTCGTCGTACGATGTAGCTGCGCAGTCACGCGCGGACGCGAGGTTCCATAGAACCTCGCGTCCGTCGACTGCGACACGGAGGACTCCATGGGTGTCATGCACGTCATCTGGACCTTGGTCGTCGGGTTGATCGTGGGTGCGCTGGCGCGTCTTCTCGTACCGGGGCAGGAGCACCTCGGCTTCTTGATGACGTCCGTTCTCGGAGTGGTGGGTTCGTTCGTCGGCGGGTTCATCGGCAGCGTGGTTTCCAGGCCGGTTGAAGGCTCGTTCTTTCATCCCGCGGGATTCGTGCTGTCGGTCATCGGCGCCATCATCGTGCTCGTCCTCTGGCAGCACCTCATGTAAGGAGCCGCGACGTCGCTGCCGTGTTTCACGCGCTCGGCTTCACGAAGGTGCAGGTCATGTTCAAGGCCAAGCCCGCGCGGAACGTGGTGCGGTATGTCCGCTCCGACTCAAAAGAAATGGTCTGACGCCTTCCGCTCTATCGGGCAGTCATAACCCGGGCAGAGCGTCCCGAAGCGTCGCCGGTTGGCCCGCATTGCAGCGGAGATCGCCGCAGGTGCGCTGACAACGATCAGGTGATGCGGTGATGCTTGCCGGCATCGTCGCCGCCGCGCACGTTCTTTCCAATTCGCCCGCGAGGCGCGTGGTACTTTCGTATCTTCGTATGACGCGCTTCCGGAGGCGGCCGCACCCCCACCCAAGCCTGCTTCCGGTCCTGGCACTCACGCTCGCCTGCCTTGCGGCCGCTGCGGCGTCCGCGTCCACGCTCCCGGACGGCTTCGAAGAGTCCGTCGTCGTGAGCGGCCTCATGGAGCCGACCGCGGTGCGCTTCGCGCCCGACGGCCGCGTCTTCATCGCCGAGAAGAGCGGGATCGTGAAGGTCTTCGATAGCCTGAGCGACCCCTCCCCGAAGGTCTTCGCCGATCTCCGCACCAATACCCACGATTTCTGGGATCGCGGCCTCCTCGGTCTCGCCCTGCCTCCGAACTTTCCGACGACGCCCTACGTCTACGTGCTCTACACCCTCGACGCAGCGATCGGCGGCACGCCGCCACGCTGGGGGTCGTTCGGCGGCACCTGGGACAGCTGCCCGAACCCGCCCGGGGCGACATCGGGCGGCTGCGTCGTCGCGGGACGACTGTCGCGTCTCGAGGCATCGGGCGACACGATGGTTGGACCCGAGGAGGTATTGCTCGAGAACTGGTGCCAGCAGTTCTCGAGTCACTCGATCGGCACGGTCGTCTTCGGTCCGGACGGCGCGCTCTACGTGAGCGCGGGCGACGGCGCGAATTTTCTCACCGCCGATTGGGGGCAGATGGGCTACCCGCAGGCGAACCCGTGCGGCGACCCGCCTGGCGGAGTCGGTGGCGTGCAGACGCCTCCCGACGCCGCGGGCGGCTCGCTTCGCAGCCAGCACGTCGAGACCGGCAGCACGCAGCTGACGTTGAACGGTACGGTCCTGCGCGTCGACCCCGAGACCGGCGCCGCGTTTCCGGGCAATCCACTGACCGGCGTCAACGATCGCATCATCGCCTACGGTCTGCGCAACCCGTTCCGCATCACGCCGCGGCCGGGCACGAACGAGATCTGGATCAGCGACGTCGGCTGGGAGGACTGGGAAGAACTCGACCGCATCGGCGACGTCACCGACGGCATCGTCGAGAACTTCGGTTGGCCCTGCTACGAGGGGGTCGGACGCCAGCCGAGCTTCGAGGCTGCGGGGCTGAGCATCTGCCAAGCTCTCTATGGGCGTCCCGGCGCCGTCACCGATCCGCTCTTCGCCTATGCCGACGAGGGTCCGGTAGTTCCCGGCGAGGTGTGCACCATGACCGGCGGCACGTCGATCACCGGCCTCACCTTCTACTCCGGCGGCAGCTATCCCGCCGGGTACGGCGGCGCACTGTTCTTCGCCGACTACAACCGCGGCTGCATCTGGACGATGACACAGGGGCCCGGCGGCGATCCGGATCCAGCCTCGCGCGCCATCTTCGCGAGCGGCGCCGCGGCACCCGTCGATCTGGAGATCGGCCCCGGCGGCGACCTGTTCTACGTCGACTTCAACGGCGGCACCCTGCGCCGCATCACGTATCCCGGGCTCGACCAGGCGCCGGTCGCGGCGTTCGTAGCCTCGACCAGCACCGGTCCGACGCCGCTCACGGTCGACTTCGACGCCTCGACGGCGAGCGATCCGGATCCCGGGGACGTGATCACATACAGCTGGGACCTCGACGGCGACGGGGTCTTCGGCGACTCGACCGCCGTCGCCCCCGCGTTCACGTACACCAGTCCCGGGACGTACACCGTACGGCTGCGTGTCGCCGACACCCAGGGAGCGAGCAGCGTCGCGACGCTCGCGATCACCGCCGGCAACACGGCGCCGACGGCGACGATCACCGCGCCGCTCGCATCGACGAAATGGAGCGTCGGCGACACGATCGCGTTCGCGGGCGCGGCGACCGACCCGGAGGACGGCACGCTGCTCGACGCGAACCTCAGCTGGAAGGTAATCCTCCATCACTGCCCATCGAGCTGTCACACGCACACGTTCGAGACCTTCGCCGGTATCGCGAGCGGCAGCTTCACCGCGCCCGATCACGACTACCCCGCCTTCCTCGAGATCGAGCTGACGGCCACCGACACCGGCGGCCTCACCGACACGACGAGCGTCTTCCTCTACCCGAACACCGTCGACCTCGCGTTCTCCTCGAGCCCGAGCGGGCTCGTGCTGCGCGTCGCGGGTAGCGACACCGCCGCGCCGTTCAGCCGGACGGTGATCGTGAACTCGACGACGGAGCTGAACGCGCTCTCGCCGCAGACGCTCGCCGGCACGAGCTACGGCTTCGTCGCGTGGTCCGACGGCGGTGCCGCACGTCACGTCGTCCTCGCCTCCGAGTCGCCGGCCGCCTACGCGGCGAGCTACGGTGTGAACACGCCGACGCCGACGACGACCCCGACGCAGACCGCGACCTGCACCGGCATCTGCGCGACGCCGACGCCGACCGCGACGGCGACGGCGATCCCGATGCCGACGCCGACGCCGCTCTGCGTGGATCTGACCTCGCTCGGGACGATCGTCGCCGCGGTGACGGCACCGACGGGCAGCGGCAATCGCGATCCCGAGGTGATCCGCGACGGCGTCGAGCCGCCCCTCGGCAACTCGAGCCCGCTGCAGCAGTACGACACGTACGACGGCAACAACGCGGCGAGCGTCGACTGGATCGGCTACACGTTCGCCGCCGCGCACACGTTCCGCCGCGTGCGGTTCCAAGAAGGCGTCCAGTTCTACGACGGCGGCTGGTTCTCATCCGGGCCGACGGTCGAGGTGCTGCAGGCGGGTGTATGGACGCCGGCGAGCGGCTTGACGATCACGCCGCCATATCCCGGCGCGAACGACGTCAACTACGAGAGCTTCGTCCTCGACATCCCGCCGGTCAGCGCCGACGGGATCCGCATCACCGGCACGCCGGGCGGCAGTGCGGCGTTCATCTCGATCGGCGAGCTCAGAGTCGAAGGCGACTGCCCAGTCGTCTTCCCCACGCCGTCGCCCTCGCCGACACCCGCCGCGACGCCAACGGCCGACGTCACGGCAACGCCGATGCCCACCGTCACGCTGACCACGACCACGACCCCGGTGCCGACCGGCACCGAAGCACCGACGCCGAGCGCGACAGCGACCGTCACCGACACCCCGACTGCGATCCTCACCGCGACCGCGACGCCGACCACGACGGCAAGCGCAACGGCGACCGTCACCGACATTCCGACCGCGACCCGCACCGCCACCGCGACGCCGACCGCCACCGCCACACCCGCCGGCTGCGGCGACTGCGACGATCACGACCCGTGCACGCTCGACGTGTGCGATTCGTCCGGCACCTGCACCCACGCTGCGGTCGACGACGGCACGCCGTGCAGCGACGGCGACGCGTGCAACGGTGAGGAGCGGTGCGTGGGCGGAGTGTGCGTCGCAGGCACGCCGCCGAGCTGCAACGACGACGATCTCTGCACGGCGGACGCGTGCGACGTCGAGAGGGGGTGCCTGCACGTCGATCAGGGGGTGCCGCTCGCGACGTCACCGCTGCTCGTCATGACCCACCTCGACCGCCCGGGCGCGACGCTCCTCGGCATCCGCGGTGGCTTCGCGCTGCCGCCGGCGCTCGCCGCGACGATCGACCCGCGCGCCGACGGCATGCGCATCCAGGTCCTCGACCGCACCGGTCAGCTGCGGGACCATTTCGACATCCCGTCCGGCGCCCGCGATCCGGCGACCAAGATCGGCTGGTCCGTGGATCGGACGCATACGCGCTGGCGCTATGCCGATCCCACAGGCTCCGTCGGAGGCCTATGGGGCGCGCGGGTGCTCGTCACGCCGCGCAGGGGGTTCGTGCACGTGAGTCTCAAGACGCGCGCCGGAACGTATGCCGTCACCGCGAGTGATGCGCCACTCGGCGTGCGCATTCTCGTCGGCGCCGTTCCCACGAAGTGCGCGCAGATCACGTTCGCGGGCCCGAGCGGTCCACGTCCCTCCTGCCGCTACGACGCGCGACTCGGAGTGCTCCGATGTTGCTAGGTGTCGTTGCGAAGCACGTTGCTCATCCTTTCAGGTGTACCGGAGCTCCGTTCGGCCGGCGTACGACGGCGCTTCGCTACCGCTAGATTCGGCGCCCACCGCGCTACGCGTGAACCTCGAGCGCTCGGCGATCACGCGCGCGGCGTCCGCAACGAGCTCATGCGCGCAGGGCGAGCACCATGCACGGGAAGCTCGACGCAAAAGATCGTGCCGTGCGGGACTCGAGGGCTACATTTGATGTCCCCGCCGTGCACGAGCGCGATTTGCTTGCAAATCGCGAGGCCGAGCCCGGTGCCGGTGGGTTTTGTCGTTTCGAACAGCGCGAACACGTTCGTCCCTTCGGCTATCCCCGGACCGGTATCTTCCACGAGAATGCGCACCGTGTCCCTTCCCTGCAACGCGGCCGCAATCCGAACCACACCGGGGCCGTGCTCGATCGCTTCGAGCGCGTTCTTCACCAGGTTATCCATCAGGCGCCGGAGCTTGTCCGGGTCGACGCGGATGACCGGCAGCTCACGATCGCCAAATTCCACGTTGATGACGATGCCGCGGCCGTCGGCCTCCTGCTGCCACGCGGTCACTACTTCCTTAAGGAAGCCCGGCAGTACGACGTCCCGTAATTTTAGCCGCGGCTCGCGCGCCACCTCCTTGAAGTCCCAAACGATGGTATCGAGCCGCTTCGTCGTCTCGAGGATGCTGTCGGCGACCGCCTTCACTCGCTCGACTTGCACGGGTTCATGCAAGAGGAGCAGCCGCAGGCGTTGCGCCGTCATTTGCAGGCCGGCCAGTGGGTTCCCGAAGTCATGCGCGATGCGCGTCGTCATCGCCCCGATATCGGCGAGCCGTGCGTTCTGTAGCGCCTGTTCGAGGAGTTTTCGTTCGCGCTCGTCGGCCTCCTTCTGCTGCGTAAGGTCCCGGAGGACGCCGGTGAAGAGATGCTCCCCATGGAGCACGGTGTCGTTCACCGCCAGGTTCACCGGGAACGCGGTCCCATCTTTCCGAAGCCCCGTGACCTCGCGGCCGACGCCAATGATCTTGCGGACGCCTGTCTCCACGTACCGACGAAGGTAGTCATCGTGCTCCTCACGATACGGAGCGGGCATGAGCATCTTCACGTTCCGCCCGATGACCTCCGCCGCCGCGTAGCCGAACATCCGCTCGGCCGCCTGATTGAACGTCGCCACCTGGCCCTGGGCGTCGATGCTAATGATGGCACTCGCAGTCGTGTCGAGCACCGCACGGGCGCGCGCTTCGGCGTCCGCGAGATGTCGGGAAAGCGCCATGCGCAACTGTTCTTCGGTCTCCCGTACCCGCGCCTCGGCGCGTAGCTGCGCTCGGCCGGCTCGAACAACGAGCAGAACGGAAAACAGCGTAGCCAGCACACCGCCACCGATCGTCATCGTAATCAGCGACGCCGTATCCCGGCTTCGCATTGCACGGATCGCCACGCGCTCGGTGAGCAGTTGTGACTCCTCTGCTTCGACCTGGCCGAGCAGCGCCCGGAGTTGGTCCATGGTATGCCTTCCGGCGTCCGTCACGACGACGGCGAGCGCCGCCGTTTCGCCCCTCTCCCGTCGCAGGTCGATCGTGTGCTGGAGTTCATCGAGCTTGGTCGTCACGAGAGGTTCGATGGCGTCAAGCCGCGTCTGTTGCCCTGGATCGTCCTGCGTGACCTCGCGAAGCCGACTCAGGTACCCGGGAAGCTCGGCCACACTGCGCCGATAGGGCTCCAGGTAGGAATCGGTCCGGGTAAGGAGATACCCACGCTGCCCGCTCTCCGCGTCGACGAGCGCGTCGCGCACGCGGCCGATCTGCACCATCACGTCGAGGGTGTGTTGCGTCCAGTCGCCTGCTTGAGAGGTCGCGCGCTGCTCGTAGAGCGCGGCGAGCCCTCCCGCAACCACCAGCAGCGTTGCCACACCGAAGCCGGCAAGCGCGCCCGGGGTGATCGCCCAGCGTGAACTCCTCATCGGCGTCCGTGGTGAGGTTTGGTCGAGCAGAATGGCGGCGATCTCGGTGATTCGCTGGGGGCTGGTCCACACACGTAAACGGTCGCCGTAACCGCGGTCCAGAAGGGCATCTCGCTTCCCGCGCTCCAGCGCCTGCTCGGCCACGACCTCACTTCTGCGTCGAGTACCTCTTGACGAATTCGTCGCGCTGCTTGGCCCGCGCAGCCTTCTCCTCGGGTGACAGCCTACCGATGAACCAGCGGTGGTTGTCGCTCT
Organism: Binatia bacterium; assembly: GCA_041488235.1. GTDB lineage: Bacteria > Desulfobacterota > Binatia > UTPRO1 > UTPRO1 > DP-19. The sequence continues at coordinate 4,859 of JBGPOW010000101.1, read as the reverse complement.
TCAGGGTGTCGTCGATGAGCGTCTCGACTTCCTTGGCGGCATCCGCCTTGGCGCCGCCAGCCGTCTTTCCCTTCTCGACGATCTCTCGGACCTCGGGGACGAACTCGACGTAGAACTTCTTCGCCACTTCGTAGAGGCCGTGCCAGTGGGTGTAGTCGGGGGCCTGCATGGACGCGCCGTGCCGCGCGCGCCGGCCCTCGTGGTGCCAGAGCTCGAACCAGACCCAGTCGATCTTGTTGGCGAAGGGCTCGCCCTCCACGAGCTTCGCCTTCTTGATGGCATCGACGATCGCCTTGCCCGGCTTGCCGAACTTCTCGTTGTACAGCTCAATGAGCCCGTCGTACTGGACGTAGAAGCTCTCGGAAAAACCTGGCGAATGGCACGCAGAACACACCTCTTTCATGCTCTCGCGCCGTTTCTGCCAGGGCACGGGGTCCTTGAGACCGAGCTTCGCGTCGGCGACGTCGGGGCGGATGGAGATCTCGGGGCGATTGTTCCACGAGATGCGGGCGCCCACGTTGTGGGTCACCGCCTGGCCCGGCGTGGCGCTCATGTGGCAGCTCGCGCAGGTCGGGCCGACGGCGTAGTCCTCGCCGACCACCCACTTCGGCTGGTCCATGCGCATGACGCCGGCGTTGGCGGCGAATGAAATGCCGTGCTTCGACTCCTCGTAGATCTCCTTTTGCGGGTGATCGGGTCCGAGGTGGCACTTGCCGCAGGTGTCGGGATGCCGGGCTTGAGCGGCGGAGAAGGCGTGCCGCTGGTGGCAAGCCGAGCAGCTGCCACGTGAGCCGTCGAGGTTGATGCGGCCGATCCCCGAGTTGGGCCACGTATCCGGGGTGGGTCTGCCGTCCTTGTCCACCTTCACGGCGGAGCCGTGGCATTGCTGACAGCCGTTCGCGAGTAGCGCCGAGCCCCCGAAGAACGCCGTGTTGCCCTCGACCACCTCGGCGAGGGTGTTGTCGAGCGAGCCGAGGATCTCGGCGCCCTTCGCGTGGCGGCTCGCCTCGAACTCGGCAACCTCCTTCTCGTGGCAACGCGCGCAGGTGAGCGGCGTGACGATGGTGCGGATCGTGTGACCCAGATGGTCGTAGGCCCCGGGCTCGCCGGTCTTGGCGCCGTGGCACTCGAAGCATCCGACGTTGCCGCGATAGTGCTTGCTCTGTCCCCACTGCTCAACGATCCCGGGCGTCTGCTGCTTGTGGCATTCGTTGCATGCCGCACTCTCGTCCGAGAGGTTCGGTAAGAACGTGGGCGCAGCAAGCACGGGAGTGGTGAGCAGGAGCACCGCAAGAGCTACGAAGAAGCCGGCGGCGCAAAATGCAGCGATCGCAGTTCGTCGCATTTCCATCTCCACCTCTCGTCGCGAAGGTCCGGGCCCCTCCGCGAGCTGAACCGTTCGCGCGCGGAGACTAGCAGGGGCCGAGCGCGATCGCATACGTTCGCGTCGACGGCGCGCATTGCGGGATCTCGCCGAGCCACTCGAAGCGGCGCCGCCCGAGAAACGTCGTCCACGCGCTGCCGATCGCCGCGTCAGGCACCAAGGATCTCGCACGACGTCTCGATGCCTGGTGCCGCACGCTCGACGGCCCCGGGGATATTCTCCCACCACGGCTGACGCCGCGGTACGTTCAGCGGCGGTTTACGAAGGCAGCGCTCGCATCGCGCGCCGCTGTGAAGCCCGTCGTGAGCTGGCTCTGGTCTGCGTCGGCGAAACATGCCGTCTTATGCAGTGCATTTGCGGTCGCGTTCACGGCCTGCTTGACCATCTGAACGGTCGCTGTGGGCATCGACACGGCAAGGCGGGCCAGCTGCAGTGCCGTCGCCACGGTCTCGCCATTCGGCGCAATCTCCTCGATCAAGCCCCACGCCTTGGCTTGCTCGGCACCCATGCGCTCACAGAGAATGCAGATCCGCTTGGCGCGTGCCGGGCCGACCAGCGTGATGAGCCGCGGCAGCGCGCCCCACTGAAGATTCAGGCCGATCTTGACCTCGGGAACGTACAGGAACGCGTCGGCGCCCATCACGCGCCAGTCTAGGGCGATCGCAATCGCGACCCCGGCGCCGACCGCCATACCCTCGATCGCCGCGATCGTAATTTGCGGCATGTCTTCCCAGGCCTGACACAGACGCACGCCGCGGTAGTACACCTGCCGGCGCGCGAGGTCGGAACCGGCGGCGGCGATCCCGCCCGCGCGTTCCTTGAGGTCGATGCCCGCCGAAAACGCTTCGCGCGTGCCGGTCAGGACGACCGCGTGCGTGTCGAGATCGTCATGGAAGCTGCGCGCAACGTCCGTGAGTTCGAGAATGGTTTCCTGGTTGAACGCGTTCCGGTTGCCGTGCCGGTCGAAGGTTACCACCCCGATCGGCCCCTGCTTCTCTATCGACACATTCTTGTAGCTCGTCATCGTTGCCTCCTACGCGACCCAGCCAGCTCTCACTTGGCCCACTTGATCGAACAGCCGATCGAGGGCGTCTGCTCGCGCGCCGGTGCACGTCCGGTCTGCAGGGCGTCGAGCGCCTCACGGATGTCGTGGCGCTGGACCTTCGCAGCCTCCTTCCAGTTGTCGTCGATCTGGCCGTGGTACGCGAGGCGCCGGTCGCCGTCGAAGACGAAGATGTCCGGTGTGCAAACGGCGTGGAAGGCGCGTGCGACATTCTGTGACGTGTCGATCAGGTACGGAAAGCCGTAGCGCTTCTCCCGCCAGCGGCTAAGGAGACGCTCGGGACGGTCGTCGGGGTAGTCGGTCGGATCGTTCGAGCAGATGCCGACGATCTGCACGCCCCGGGGTGCATAGTCGACGTGGAGCTGGATGATGCGGTCCTCGACCGCCTGCACATACGGGCAGTGGTTGCAGAGGAACATAACGACCAGCGCCCTGGCCTCGCGGAAGTCGTCGCGTCCGAAGGTCTTGCCGTCGACTGACGGCAGCCGGAAATCGGGGCACGGCGTGCCGAGCGGAAGGTCGCGACTCTCGGTGAGCGCCATTTTCGTGAGCTAGCGCGCGGGCACGTCGGGTACAAGTCGGCGTGAACGAGGTCATCGCTGAGGCCCTTAGCTTCGGCGTGCGAGCGCGATCGTCACGGCTCGCAGGTGCGCGTCACACGTCGCGAGCGCGGCGGGATCGGCGTGCAGCAGCGTCTCAAGGCGGCGCCGGTTGGATTCCATCGCAGCGTTGATGGCCCGCACGACGGCCGCGGTGGAGAAACTCGACGCCGCGCTGGAGCCGCCTGCGGACACCGCGCAGGCGACAGCGGCCACGGCAGGGGTCGCCGGCGACCCCTCTTCAGCCGCGGCACCCGCGACCCCGGAACGTTTCCGGCACGCGTTCAGCGGACGCCAGACGCCCGCGAAGCGAGAGCACCTGGAACGTCAGCGGCTTAAGGGATGGAGGCGGGGGGAATCGAACCGGGCGAGGCGGGACGCGTCTTGCGCAGCGAAGTCCTCCCCGCAGCTACCGCGTTCTACCCGCTCATCGTCCCCTGGGGACGCAGCCTCCGTGACCGATTTCTGCGGGGAGTTCCAGAGCACCACAGCCTATGGCCGGACCTCGCTCGGGAGGCGAGCAAGGATGGCCTCGTAGACCGCCCGCGCGCCACGGCGAGCGCCGCATCCGCCTCCTGCCGAGTCGGTTCTTCGGGTTCACCGGGATAGCGGAACTTCCACGCATACTCGGTGAGAGGAGCTGCCTCGCGTACAGCCGGCTCGCGAGGGACGAGTCGATGTCGACACGCCTGACCGATCTCAACGAGATCGTGCGTCTTCCGAAAGGGTCGATCGTGCCAGGTCAGGAACCCCTTCAGCACTTTCTCGGCGGCTTGCTGCGCGTGGAAGACGACGTCTTCCAAGACGGGCGGTGTCGCAGCTCGCTCATGATCGGCGGCGAGCAGATCCCTCGCAGCCTTGGAAACCCAGCTCCGGACCTCGGCGACCCGGACTGGGTCATGCGGCATAGAGGAGCTTTCCTTCTCGAAGCACCGTCGCAGGCAAGGAAGCCGTGAGACGCAGTCGGCTTTGAAACCGCGTACGGGTCCAGACGAGGACGTCCGCCGCAATTCCAGTGCCCCAAAGGCGCTCGTACGCGAGCCGACTGCGCTTGCGCTCTGGCGAGACATCGTCGGGAACGACGACCATGATGTCGTAGTCGCTGTCGGGGCCTTGATCACCTCGTGCGCAGGAGCCGAAGAGATAGATTTCCTCCGGGCGGTACGCGTCAACGAGTCGCGCGACCACCTCGCCCAGACGCGGGTCTCGGATTTCCACGACGTTCGTCGCCTTCGTGCGCATACCCGCCTCAACTCCTTCGCGTTGCGTTTCTCTTGGCAGAGCCTAGCACGCAGAGGACCGGAGGTTCGACCCTCGCAGAGCGGGCCAACCAACAGCATACGACGCGAGTCTGGCCTGGAAAGTCCGCACCCATCTGGCATAGACAGCTCACGCGATGACGGATCGTGTGCGCAGAGACGAGTTGCTCGCCGCGATCGCGGAGGAGGAGGCGCTGCTTGCCCGTCTCGCGAGCGATCGCGAGCATGCTCGCACCCGTCTCGCCGATCTGCAGACTGCGCTGGTCGCGCTTGGCCCCGAGCCGGCCTCGTTCAGGGTGCCAGTACGCCAGCCAGCATCCGTACCGACGACGCCGGCCGAGAAGGTGGCGCTGTTCCGGCAACTCTTCCGCGGTCGCAGCGACGTTTTTCCGCGCCTCTGGACGAATCCGCGGAAAGGCACGAAGGGCTATGCGCCCGCGTGCCACAACGAGTGGGTCCGGAGCGTGTGCGAGAAACCGCGCGTCAGGTGCAGTGAGTGCCCGAACCAGGCGTTCGTCGCGGTCGACGATCAGATCATCCTCGACCATCTCCAC
>JBGPOW010000100.1:0-15335 GCA_041488235.1 Binatia bacterium | reverse complement strand
GGATCTCCTCGTCGACTCGTTCCCCGACATCCTCAACGTCGAGTTCACCGCCGGCATGGAAGAGACGCTCGACGGCATCGAAGACGGCTCACAGAAGCGGGTGGCCGCGCTGAAGCGGTTCTACGAGCCGTTCGCGAAGGATCTCGAGAAGGCCGAGACGGAGATGCGGAACGTCAAGGCCGAGGAGCGCCCGACCGACATCAAATGCGACCAGTGCGGCGATCAGATGGTCATCCGCTGGGGCCGCAAGGGCGAGTTCCTGGCGTGCCGCCGCTACCCCGAGTGCAAGAACACCAAGAACTTCACCCGCGACAACGAGACCGGCGAGATCGAGGTCGCCAAGGCCGAGACGACCGACGAGGTGTGCGAGAAGTGCGGCAAGCCGATGCTCGTGCGCTTCGGCCGCTACGGCAAGTTCCTCGGCTGCTCCGGCTACCCCGAGTGCAAGACGATCGTGCCGATGGTGAAGCCGAAGAGCCTCGGCATCAAATGCCCCGACTGCGGCGAAGGCGAGATCCTCGAGAAGCGCTCCCGCCGCGGCAAGATCTTCTACAGCTGCAACCGCTACCCCAAGTGCACGTTCGCGAGCTGGGACCAGCCCGTCCCGCAGCCGTGCCCCCTGTGCCACGCGCCGTTCGTCGTGGAGAAGACGACGAAGCGGGCAGGGACCGTCCGGAGGTGCATCAAAGAAGGATGCACGTGGCAGGAGACGGTGGGGGTGCCGGTGGATGAGACGGGGACGTAGCTAGGCGCGTCGAGACCGGCACTGTGGACGGATCGCCGGTAGTCGTAACGCATACCGGACACGTTCCGACCACGTGGCGATCGACAACCCGTCCTTTCTCAAGTGGTAGTCGCCGATGAGCATCGGCGGCAGCGGTTGCGCGTGTTACGCTCCGAGGCTCCCGATGAATGGCCGTAGCGTCCGCGTTTTATTCGACCGCCGCATACGGTCTCACTACGTCAACTCCGGCAAGCTCAGCGGCTAGACCGTAGATGAACTGAGTGGGTTGACTGGCGAGGAACTCCTCGACCAACCACTGATGTCTGCCGGTAATGATTTTTTCGAAGTCGTGAGGGCGATATCGCGTGATTGAGCCGAGGTAAAACATGATCGCGTACGAAGCTGCCAAATACGGAATTCGCGATCGTGGTGGCGCCGCAGAGAGGTAGAAACGATACCCCTGGGTCGTCAGTATTGCTGCAACTCCGATTCCCCGAACCGAATGCGCGAGCTGGCGCAAGCCGTTATCGGTGCCACGCCGCCGACCTGGAAATGCGCGACTCTCAAGCCAGAGTTCATCGGGCGATGTGGTGCGGACTTGAGTCATAAGTGACCGAAAATCACCTCGCGATCGAATTGTGGGAAGGGTCGCCTCGACGTCCTTGTCGCCGCGCTTAAGCACGACACGTATCCAGACGACATCCTTGTCGCGTAGAAAATCGAAACGCCCGATCGGCGCGAACGAAGGTGTCTCGCCCATCACCTGCGTGAACGTCCGATGGAGATTGGGTATCTGCCTAAATAAATCGAGGATCCTATAGCTCTGTTTCCGTGGGGCGTATCCGAGTTCTGCAAGTAACTCAGGAAAGATCTCGGAATGGCTGTGCGATCGGGGTGCAGCGTCGACTCTTTGCCCGGTAATATTCAGTCTGACCTTTGCGTTGGCGCGCGGATCGCTGATGCCGTGTTTCGGTGCGGGAGGAATCGCGATGCGGCGGAGCACCAATGCAGCTTTCACAAGATTGAGGAAGGAATAGTAGTACAGCAGCGGCTTGGAGCGTACGTGTGGAGCGTGCGCTGCTTCGCAGAAATCGAAAGCCTGTTCGACATACGCAAAAGCACGGCGCCGCTGTTCCCCCGTGAGTCTCTCTGCCGCGAGATGACAGAGAAACGCCCAGGGGTCTGCGGTGACCACGCGAGGCTTCCGCTTGTCAAAGAACAGAGGGAAACCTGTCGGCGGGTTGGAAAGTGGATCTCCGGAGCGAGCGATGGGAAGGTTTGCCACAGGTGCGCTCAGCTATGCATGCTGGTTGGTTGGTCGTCGCCGCATCCGTAGCGCACCCCGTTTACGTAAACGATAGCGCCGCGTCCAGCTTTGGTTTCCCGAGTCGTAGCGCGGCGCCGGTTCGGTTCCGGACCGGACGTCGCGCCCAGCCGGTCACGTGGGGTTCCTCGAGCGGTACGCCGTGCGCAGACTTCTCGAACCATGCGACCTCTTGAGTAAGGGGACACTGGAGCCGCGCAACGGCGAGGGGTACAAGCTCGGGATCTTCGCGATGGAGGCATCGAATCCTCATCTCGTCTCACCGCGGCGGGCGCCCCGTCGGTGAACGAGCAAACGCGCGATTGACGGGTGACGCCGCGAGCGCGAGCGTCAATGCGACCGCGACGACGCTGATCCACCAACCGATGCGCCACGCCACCGGCGCGAACTCGAGCGTCAGGTGATGGTCGCCCGGTTCGAGGGTGAGGGCGCGGAAGAGGACGTTCGCACGCAGGAGCGGCACCGCGTGCGCCCCGTCGCGCGCCTGCCACCCCGGGAAGAACGGCTCATTCAGGACGAGGATTCCGGGGCGGTCGAGATGCACGTCGAGGGCGAGGCGGTTGGCCGTACGCGCGGCGAGCGGCACGGGGCGATACGCTTCGAGCTCAGCGCCCGGCACGGCGCCGATCGCGGCCAGCGCCGCCTCCGCCGCTCGGCCGTGCAGCAGCACGTGCGCGTGCGGGTCGAGCGCGGCCAAACGCTCGAGCGCCTCGACCTCGCGCGGCAGCATCGCGTCGCCCTCGCCCTCCGCTTCGACCGTCGGGCCGGGAACGAGGTACGCGCGAGGAAAGGCGTCGGCGCTGCGCTCCCACCGCCACCGTTCCGTGGTTTCCGACGGCGGATGGAGAACGTGCGTGACGCCGAGCAGATCGAAGAGCACCGGCTGCTCGCGTTTCAGCAGCGGCACCGCCATGTCGAAGTGATTGCCGAGTGGGTCGAGACCTGTGGCGTACGCTGCGTACAGGAGGAAGCGCCAGGGGATCAGCGGATTGAAGCCCGCGAGCGTCTCGAGCCCGTGACGTCGCACCGCCAGCTCGGGGATCCCCGGCGCTTCGTCGCTGCGCGCGAGTTCGGCGATCCGGGTGGCCGCGCTGTCGGGGAGAGCGACGCCGTCGGCGAGGGTGCCGATCGTCGCTTCCGGCTGGGTGTCGACGTAGGGGGCGATGATCGCTCCGTTGTCGAGTGCGAGCGCCGCGACGACGAGCAGCGCGCCGACACCGGAACGCAGGTCGCTGGCACCGATCATGGCTGCACCGCCGGCGATGCCGATCACCAACGCCGCGACGTGTACGGCGTCGGCGCCGGTCGCGACAAGGAGTACGAGCACCAGCACACTGGCGGCGCCGGCGGCGATCCGACAACGCTCGACGGGTGCGCGCACCAGCGCCTCGACGCCGAGCGTGACGAGCACCGCGACGGGCAAGCCGAGGAGCACGAACGCGCGTTCCGTAATCCGAAAGTAGTTGAACCCCGGCAGGCGTTCGATCCAGGGCGCGACCCCCGCAGCAGGGCCGAGTCCGAAGAGTAAGAGGATGACCGCGAGCGCTCCGTACAGCCACGCGAGGCGTCGTTGCTCGTGCCGGCGCGGCCACGAGAAGAGTCCCGTCAGTACCAATACGAGCCCGAGGCCGCCGACGTAGCAGTGCGTTTCCCAACTGACGCCCGTTGCCGCCGCCGCGCCGCGACCCGAGACGATGTCGGTGAGCCGGCTCGAGTCGAAGGGCGTGTCGTCAGCCCACTCTCCTGGATCGAACAGTGCCGGCTGGCCGCGCGAGAACTCGGGTGCGAAGGCGATCATCGGGAGCACGTGCACGGCGGCGAGCGCGAGCCCGAGCGCGAAAGCGGCCGCGACGGTCGCAAGCGCGCGCGCACGGTGGGGTGCATGGCGAACGGTTGCGACGCACACCGCCGCGATCAGGCAGCCGCTGTAGAACAGGACCTGGGGATGGAGCGATACGATGAGCAGCCCGATGAGCGCCGCGGCGCCCGCGATTGTCGCGGCGCGCGGCGCGTGCGCCGAGCGATGGAGAGCGGCGAGCAGGAGCGGGACGAGAAAGAAGGGCGCGAAGACCGTGTGCCCAGCCACCACCAAGCGCAGCAGCAGCGCACCGCCCGACGCGAAGGCGACCGCGCCGGCTGCGGCACCGGCGATTGCGAGCCCCGCCGTCCGCGCGAACACCAGAAACCCGACCGCGCCGACGAGTGTGTAGGCGACGATCAGCAACCCGAAGGCGTGCAGGCTCGGATGCAGGAACAGCAGCCAGTGGAGCGGGTTGTACATCTCGGTCTGCGGGTCGCCGAGCGTGGGCATGCCGGCGAAGTCCTGCACGTTCCAGCGCGGGAGCTCGCCGTCGCGTCGCAGCCCGGAGGCGAGCAGCTCCGTCATCGGTGCGTGGTAGCGATAGATGTCGGAAACTTCCACCGCCGGCGCGCGGTCGAGCGGCCAGAGATACGGCGCAAGTAGCACCAGGACTGCGATGAACGGCAGGCTCCCGAGGATGAGCACCGGCAGATGCGACGGCGCCGCAGTGCTCACTGCTGCCACAGGTCCCGGCCGCGACTCGCCGCGACCGCGCTTCGCGCTTCGTCTGCGCGCCCGACGCTCGCTCATCCAGCGGCGAGGCTCGCGTAGCCGTCGGCAAATTGCAACGCAGCCTCCAGTGGATCGGCGCGGCAGCGACACGCAGCTGAACTGTCGAGTCGCGCATCAGACATTGGTCGCCCTAATGTTGCGTCGAAATGAATCGCCGCACGAGATCAGCGATTTCATCCGCGGCGGTATCCAACGCGAAGTGCCCTGCCTCGAGGACGTGAACCTCCGCCCTCGGCACATCCCGCCGGTACGCCTCCGGCTCCGTCAGCTCGAACGATAGGTCGTACTTTCCCCACAGCACCAGCAGGCGCGGTTGCGTCTTCTGCATCCATGCCTGCCACGTCGGGTAGGCGTCCACGTTGGTGCGGTAGTCGTAGAAGAGATCGCTCTGGATGTCGGCCTCGCCTGGCTTGTTCAGGAACGCGTACTCGTCGGTCCAGAGATCGGGATCGTACTTCTCCGGGTGCGGGTCGTTGCCGACGTGGCGCGTCCGCGTGGTGTCGAGCGAGAGCAGGTTGGTCCGCAGCGCGGCCTCGTGGGACGCGCGGTCGGCCCAGAACGCACGCCGCGTCGTCCAGTTCGCGCCGAGGCCTTCGTTGTGGGCGACGGCGTCTTGCACGATCAGCGCTTCGACGCGTTCCGGGTGCGCGAGCGCCATCCGAAAGCCGACCGGTCCGCCGTAGTCCTGCATGTACAGGGTGTACTTGGTCAGGTGCAGTGCCTCGGTGAAGTGCTCCATCACCGCGGCGATGTGGTCGAAGGTGTACGCGAACTCCTTCGGTGACGGCGCGTCGCTGTGCCCGAAGCCCGGATAGTCGGGCGCGACCGTGTGGAACTCGCCTCCGAGGCGCGTGAGCAGCGGCTCGAACATGCGCGACGACGACGGGAGCCCGTGCAGCAGCAGGATGACTGGTGCGTCTTTCGGCCCGGCTTCGCGGTAGAAGATGGAGAGGCCGTCCACTTGCACCGTACGGTACGTGACGTGCGCGTGCGCGCATTCCGTCGACTGCGCGAGGACGGGCTGGGACAGGATGACTGTGGCGAGCAGCGCAGGCCATGTGATCCTCGATGAGAACATTCGCTATCCTCTGGGTCGTTCTACTTCTTCAGCGGTCTCATGGGCAGAAGGGTCGTGTCGGTTCGCACGTCCGCCGGCACAGTCATCCGCCCCGTGATCCTGGCTAGAGTTTCGTGTCGACCTAGAGTTTCTTATCGACTAGAGTCGACTTCCACCCCCGCCCGACGCCGAGCGAAGACCTCCATGCGCCGTCACGTCCTGATCGCCGCCTGCACCGTGATGCTTCTCGCGGCGCTCGCGTCGGGTTCTTCGACGGCCGCCGTCGCCTCCGTGTGCGGCGACGGTATCGTCGATCCGCCGGAGACGTGCGACGACGGCAATGTCGCCGACGGTGACGGCTGCAGCGCCGAATGTCGAACGGAGTGTCCGGAGGACCTCTGCGCCTGCCTCGGTGCCGCGTCGCAGTTCGACGTCGTCGGCGACAAGGTGAACGTCAGGTCCGGCAAGATCTACGGCGAGCCGGTGCCAACCTCGAGCAATGGGTCGTTCTGCGGTCGCCTCGGGAGACTGAGCGGCAAGCTCGACGCCGAGCTCACGCTCGGCGGCGACGTGATCATGAGCGGCGGCCCTGGCACGACCGCCGCGACCTTCCGGGGCTACAAGGAGGACGGGTTGCCGAGTACCAGCGTCTTCATCGACGGCGACGTCGCGACCGGCGGTGGCACTGTGAAGAGCCTCCAGTACGTCGAGTTCGGTGGCGGCGTCGATACGACGGGCGCGCATCCCGAGGTTGCGATCTGCCGGCAGGCCGTCGCCGAGCTGAGCGCCGCGTCGGCGACGCTCGCGAGCTTGTCCCCGACGCAGGTCCTGACCGGGATCGCCGTGAACCCCGGTCAGGTGGCGACGCTCGGCGTGGGACCCGGCCGCCAAGTCGTGAACGTCGACACGATCGTGCTCGACAGCAGCGCCGACGAATGGTCGGAGCTCGACATCGTGCTCGATCCCGCGACGGTCGTGGTGGTCATCAACGTCGCGAAGATGCTCGTGCTTGGCGCCGGATCGGTCGTCGCCGTGAACGGCGACGCGCCCGTGATCTTCAACCTTCCGCCGCGTGCGCGGCTGAAGCTCAAGAAGGAAGCGTTCCTCGGTGCGCCGGTGCTGGCGCCGGCGGCGAAGATCAACATTCCGGACGACGCGGCAACGGACGCGCTCTTCACGACGCTCGCCGTGAAGCTGAAAGGCGCGTCGGTCGAGAGCTCGCTCTTCTGTCCCTGAGACGCGTCAGCCGCCGAGGCGCTCGAGCTCGGCCTCGATCGCCGCGAGCTCGGCGGACGTTCCCTGGATCTTCGGGCCGGCCGTACGAGGCCAACAGTTCGTGCTCTGCATCAAGAACGACGGCTATGCCGCATCGCTCGACATCAAGAAGATCTATCCGCTCCTTCCAGCTTCGAGCGGCGACGCGCACGGCCTCGTGAGCGTCGTGGACGAATCCGGCGAAGACTAACGAGCCCACACGACATCGTCGAACTCGACGCCCAATAGCTCTCCATTCGGCGCCAGCCATGCGAAGCCTGGTTTCTTCACGGCAGGATCCTCCGAAAACGACGGTGCGACGGCCTCACCTTCTTGCCCGTCGTCCAACCGATAGAACAAGCGGCCAACACCTCCTCCCGCGTCTCTCCGGCGGCCACGCAGCCGGGGAGGCCGGGGACGTAAGCGCCGAACGACTTCTCATCGCCGATGCGAGCCTGCTTATGCGATGCGGGTCGTCACCAGGCCGGCCCGCCGTGCCGCGGTGCTCTGGCGCCGATCAGCGGTGACGAAGCGTTCGCTCGCCGACATCGTTGCTGCCGATACGTGGAGGAGATCCAGTGAACGGCAACCGAGTTGCGGCGTGTGCCGGTCCGCGAGCTCGATGCAGCGGGCGAGGACGAGAGGCCAATCGACCGCTACTCGGTGCAGGACACCCGCGTCGAGATCCTCCGCGATACGTGCCAGCGTCGCGTCGACTTGCTTCCGAGTGGCTTCGCGGCGAAACACGCGGAGCCGGAGCGCGTTGGTCAGCTCGAGCTCGTGAAGCTGAGAGAAGGGAATCGGGTCACCGCTACGCCGGACCAGCCGTGCGACGCGCGCAGATCTCGCCTCGGGAACGTACAGCGAAACGTGGACGCTCGGATCGCGCCACATCATCACCGGCGCTCTGCACGAGCCTCGATCACGACCTCACTCGTGGGTTTTCTGCGGCTACGCCCCCAGATCGCACGCGCCCGCGCGACGAAGTCGGGAAGTCCGCCAGCGGGCTGAGGCGCGGCGGGCACGAGCCGCGCGACGACACGGTTGCGACGGGTGATCTCGACGACTTCGCCGCGGCTGACGGATCGTAGAATCTTCGGAAGGTTGTGCTGAGCTTCACGAACCGTCGCGGTGCGCATGTGCGTCGTTATGACGCACACCGGAATTGGCTGCAACGAGTCTCGCGCTCTACGCCGTCACATCGGCCAGGAACCGCAACACCCGCGCGTTCGCCTCCGCAGCAATCGCGATCGGGAACGCGTTGAACGCGTGCACGCCGCCCGGGTAGATCGCGAGCTCGGCGTCGTTGGCGGCGGCGGTCCAGCGCGCGGCCATGAAGAGCGAGTCGTCGAGGAGGGGATCGAGCGTGCCGACGGTGAAGAGCGCGAGCGGCATGTCGCGGAGGTCGGCGTGCAGCGGTGACAGGTCGGGGTCGGCGCGCAGGTGCGGCGGCGCGAACCAGTCGACGAATTGCGTGATGATCGGCGTCGAGAGGACGAGGTTGCGCGGACCCCAGCGACGCACGCTCGGCGTCATCGCGAAGTCGTATTGGCCGTACGTCAGGTTCGCGGCGCGAAACGGCGTGAGGCCGTGGCGGTCGCGCAGGCGCAGCAGCGTGACCGCGGAGAGGTGCGCGCCCGCCGATTCGCCGCCGATCGCGAGGACGGTGCCGCCGAACTCGCGTTCGACGTTCGCGACGAGCCAAAGCGCGGCGGCTTCGCAATCGTCGGGGCCGGCGGGATAGGGACACTCGGGCGCGAGCCGGTATCCGACGCTCACCGCGGCGAGGCCGGTCGCGTCGGCGACGATCTTCAGGAGCATGTCCTGCTGGTCGTGCGCGCCGAGCGCCCAGCCGCCGCCGTGGATGTGGAGGTAGGCGCCGCGCGCGCGTGCCGGGCGGACGACGCGGAGCGGGATCGGGCCGGCGCGTCCGGGAATCGCGCGCTCCTCGGCCTCCGGCAGCCGGACGACCGGACCGAAAATGGACCGGCCCGCGGCGCGCGCCTCGCGGACGACCTGCGGCGGCACGTCGAGGATCGACGGTGCGGAGGCGAGCGTCGCTTCGAGCTCGCGATTGAATCGCAGCGTCTCGGGGGCGATCGCGGCCGGATCGAACACTCCGGCCATTCAGACGTTCATCATCGAGGGGCCGCCGCGCTCGATGGCGCGTCGATACGCGGGTCTTGTGTGCATCCGGGTGAGGTAGGCCTTGAGATTCGAATACGGTCCGATCTGTCCGAGCAACGTCGCCATCTCGGCGACGAACGTGATCTGCACGTCCGCCCCGGTGAAGTCGCCGCCGACGATGAACTCGCGGCCGGCGAGGGCGCGCTCGAGATGTCCGAGGTGATTGGCGATCTCCTCGTCGATGCGCCGTTGCAGCGGCGGCGTCGCGCCCCCGCCCATCAACATAGTGTACATCAGCACAAGCAACGGTAACGTCGCCGAGCCCTCGGCGTAGTGCAGCCAGTAGACGTACTCGTCATACAGCGGCGAGGTGGGATCGGGCTGCAGGCGACCGCCGCCGTGGCGGCGGATCAGATAGTCGATGATCGCACCCGACTCGGCGATCGTGCGGTCGCCGTCGGTGATCACCGGCGACTTCCCGAGCGGGTGAACCGCTTTCAGCGCCGCCGGCGCGTATCGCGTGTTCGTGTCGCGTTGGTAGTTCGTGATCTCGTACGGCAGCCCGAGCTCCTCGAGCAGCCACAGGATGCGATCCGACCGGGAGTCGTTCAGATGATGGACGACGATCATGCGCGACAGTTAGACGACGCGCGCGCGGTGACGCAAGAGCATGCCAGGTTCTACGTCGGTTCCGGAATCACCCGGAAGCCCTCGCGCCGAGCGGCGAGGGCAAGTCGCGTATCGAGCGTGTGGAATACCCGATTCGCCGGGCGGCCGGCAGCCCACTCCCACCCGGCCGCGAGCTGCATCGCGTCGGCTACACGGAGCGGGTGTACACGTAGCAGGCGGCGCGCCTGCGCCTTGACGGCCTCGACGTCGATGATCGTGTGGCACGACCGCAGCAGCTCGTCGACGCGGGCTTCAGCCTCGTGCGCCGCGCGCTCGTCGATTGCGTGTTCGCGTGCGAGGCGCATGAGCGCCGATGCGAGCTCGACCGCGGTCATCGTCCAGACCGCGACCTCTCCATCTTCCGCGAGCCATTCATCGGTCTTCGCCGAGCTCGCCTGCGTGACGAGCAGCGGAACCAGCGCAGAGCTGTCCCAGAACCTCATCGCCCCTCTTCCCGCTCGTCGAGAAGCGCGCGCACCATATCGGCCTTGAGCTTCAGGCGCCGCGCGAGCCAGCGGCGAGGCAGCGGTCCACTCGCGCGCCGGACGACACCACGGCGCTCGAGATCATCGAGCCAACGCGAGTCGTCGGTCGCATCGGAAGCGGAACGGCCGGCGGGCTCGAGTCGTGCGATGACCCGGTCGCGGTCGAGCACGAGGATCGATTCGCCTCGCCGGACGCGAGCGAGATAGTGGCTGAGCCGATTCTTCAACTCGGAGATGTTCGCCTCGTGCGCCATACGGCCAAACTAGCCTTGTCTCATAGCTATGACAAGGCCTCATAAAGAGGGCAGATTCACCGGAGCTGTGTTGCCGGCGACACCGAAAGCCGCCGTGCTTGCTGTTCTTCCTCGCCGGCGGTAGGGCCGTTCGTTCACGCATTGCGAGTGAGGACGACCATGGACGACGAACCGAAATCGAAGCGCCGCGGTATCGGCCGTCGCGCCTTCCTCTTCGGCGCGACGAGCGGCGCGGCGGTGACCGCGCTCGGCGCGGCCGCGCTCGTGAGCGTGCAGACCAAGTTCCGCCGGCTCCGGACGCCGCCGGCGATCGAGGACGGTAAGCGCGCCGAGATCGCGGAGTCGTTCGAGGACTCGCGTCCGGCGTACGGCGGCGAGGTCGCGGCGCCGGCGGGGGCGCCCAACATCGTCGTCATCGTGCTCGACGACATCGGGTTCGCGGACCTCGGCTCGTACGGCAGCGAGATCCGCACACCGGCGCTCGACGCGCTCGCGGCGGGCGGCCTGCGGTACACGAACTTCCGGACCTGCGCCATGTGCTCGCCGACGCGCGCGGCGCTGATGACGGGGCTGAACCATCACTCGGCGGGCATGGGGTGGCTCGCGGACATCGACAGCGGCTACCCGGGCTATCGCGGCGACCTCACGCTCGAGGCGGCGACGCTCGCGGAGGTGTTGCGCGACAACGGGTGGTCGACGCTCCACGTCGGCAAGTGGCACGTGAACCTCGCCGCCTCGAACGGCCCGAACGGGCCCTACCACAACTGGCCGACGGCGCGCGGGTTCGAGCGCGCCTACTGGTACCAGGGACACTCGACCGATTACTTCCGGCCGTCCGAGCTCATCGATGGGGTGGCGCCGATCGAGCCGCCCGCGCGCGACGACTACTTCGTGACCGACGATCTCACCGAGCGCGCGATCGCCTACGTCCGCACGCAAAAGGCACTCGCGCCGGACAAACCCTTCTATCTCCAGCTCTGTTTCCCCACCGCGCATTCGCCGCTGCAAGTCCGTGCACGCGACCGCGATGCGTACGCCGGCGCGTACGACGCGGGATGGGACGTCGTCCGGGCGGCGCGCCTCGAGCGGCAGCGCAAGCTCGGCGTCGTGCCGGAGACGACGGCGCTGCCGCCGCTCTCACCCGGCGCCGACCCGTGGGACACGCTCGATCCCATACAGAAGCGTGTCTTCGCGCGCTACATGGAAGTGTACGCGGGCCTCGTCACCGACGTCGACGCCAACATCGGCCGGTTCGTCGCGGCGCTCGAGGAGTCGGGGCTGCGCGAGAACACCCTCATCATGGTCTTCTCCGACAACGGCGGCTCGGCCGAGGGTACGCAGAACGGAACACCGAACGTATTCGCTTCGGCGCTCGGACGGCCCGTCCCGATCGAGACCGCCGCCGAGCTTCACGACGTGATGGGTGGCGACACGACGTTCCCGCACTATCCGATCGGCTGGGCCTGCGCCTCGAACACGCCGTTTCGTATGTACAAGCAGTACGCGCACCTCGGCGGCGTCGCCGATCCGATGATCGTCTCGTGGCCGAAGCGCATCACGGCCCGCGGCGCGCTGCGCAAGCGCTTCGTCCACGTCGTCGATCTCTACCCGACGATCCTCGAGGCGGCCGGCGTCACGCGACCCGAGATCTACCGCGGGCGGAAGCTGAAGCCGGTCGAAGGCGCGAGCGTGCTCGCCACCTTCGCCGACGACGCGGCGGCGACGCGCACCACGCAGTACTTCGAGCTCGGTGGGCAACGCGGGTATCTCGACGGCGATTGGCGGCTCGTCACGCGCCACGTGCGCGGGACGCGGTTCGAAGACGACGTGTGGGAGCTGTACGATCTCTCGAAAGACCCGAACGAGCTTCACGACCTCGCGACGGAGAACCCGGAGAAAGTGAAGGAGCTCGTCGCCAAGTGGACGGCCGAAGCCGATGCGCACGGGGTGTTTCCCCTCGACGACCGCAACGTCGTCATCAAGATGGCGCAAGACCGCCAACGTCGCGGCCTGCGCCCCGAATGGGAGCTACGCCCGCCGATCGATTCCATCTCGGCGCACGCGGCCCCGTTCGTCTGCGGCTTCAGCCACGAGATCGCCGTCGAGCTCGTCCGGCCGCCGGGCAAGGGCAACGGCGTGCTGGTCGCGCACGGCTCGAAGCATGCCGGCTACGTCCTGCACGTGAAGGACGGCCGCCTGATCTACGAGCAGAACATGCTGCCGTGGAGCGAGCGCTTCGAGACGACGGAGACCTTGCCGGACGGTCCGGTGACGGTTCGCTACGTGCAAACGATGACGTCGCGGCCCTTCGACGGCAGCGGCGCGCTGTGGATCGGCGACCGCCAAGCGGCGCAGTACACCTTCGCACGCACCCTGGTCGCGACCTCCTACGATGGGTTCTCCATCGGCGCCGATCTCGGCAACCAGGTCTCGCTGCTCTATCACGACGCCAACCGCTTCCAGGGCACGATCACGCGCGTGCGCATCACCGTCGACACGCACGACTTTTCAGTCCTCGAGATGAAGCGGTTCATCGATTCGCTCGGCATTCGCGTGTGATGACCGCCGACGTCGACATGATCGCGATTCCCGGCGGCCGCTATCGTCTGGGATCCGACGAGCACTACGCGGAGGAAAAGCCCATCCGCGACGTCGACGTCGCAGGCTTTCGCATCGATCGCACGCCGGTCACCAACGGCGCGTTCGCCGAGTTCGTCGCCGCCACCGGCTACGTGACCGTCGCCGAGCGCACTCAGCCGCCGGGATCGGCGCTGTTCACGATGAGCGCCGGGCCGATCGACCTCCACGATCCGTCGCGGTGGTGGCGCTTCGGCGAGCGGGCGAGCTGGCGCGCGCCGCACGGATCGGAATCGAGCATCGCCGGTCGCGACGATCATCCGGTCGTGCACGTGGCGCTCGCCGACGCCGAGGCATATGCGGCCTGGCGCGGCAAGCGCTTGCCGACGGAGCGCGAGTGGGAAGCGGCAGCGCGCGGCGGTCTCGTCGGCGCGCCATTCGCGTGGGGCGACGAGTTCGCCTGCGCGGGCGGCTTGATGGCCAACGTCTGGACCGGCGCGTTCCCGTGGTACTTCGCGCGCGCGGGAGAGCCGGGAACGACAGAAGTCGGATCGTTCCCGCCGAACGGCTACGGCCTCCATGACATGATCGGCAACGTCTGGGAATGGACGGTGTCGCCGTTCACGGGCGAAGCGCAGTGCCACTGTAGCCCCGTCCGCGATGGAGATCTCATCGCGCTGAAAGGCGGCTCGTTCCTCTGTGCCGCTGAGTACTGCGCTCGCTACCGCCCGGCGGCGCGGATCGGTCTCACCCGCGATTCGACGACCGCGCACGTCGGCTTCCGTTGCGTGCGAGATTCCTGATGTCAGCGCAAACGCGGTAAGCGAGGCAGCCAACCGATGGCTGCTCCGCTCGCGAAAGGTCCGCGCTACGGATTGTCGAACGCAATGGACCCGGTCACCTTCGAAAGATGTTTACGACGCATTCGAAGGAGTGTGCGGACGCGAGACGCAGTCACCACACGACCACAGGGAGGAAGCTTCCATGTTCTCGCTTCACACGCTTGCGACAGACGTCGTGAGTATCAACTACGCGAAGGGACCGAATTCCGGTGCGCCGATGGTGTGGCTCCACGGAGTGTCGGGGCGGTGGCAGCGGTGGAAAGCGTGCATGGAGGGCTTCTCGACGCGCTGGCAGCAGTTCGCGCTCGACGCACGTGGTCACGGCCAGTCAGGGCGGGTACCTGGTCGATACACGTGGCTGGATCATGCGTCTGATCTCGACGCGTTCCTCCTTGCGCGATTGGAGGTACCGGCGGTCTTGGTCGGCCACTCGCTTGGCGCCCTGCAGGCGCTCAAGGTTGCGGCAGACCGGCCGAGCTCCGTGCGGGCCCTCGTGCTCGAGGATCCGCCGCTCTACGCCGCTGAACATCCCGAAGCGGACTACACGCTCTTCCAACTCATGGAGGCCGTCGCCGCCTCCGGGATGACGGCCGAGGAGATTCTCGAGTTGTGGCCCGGCGAACCGTGGATGAGCGACGATCTCCGTCGCGAGTACGCAGAGAGCCTGACGCAGGTCGATCCGGAGAACCTCCGGACCACCGTCAACCTCGAAGCGACGCGGGGCTACGACCCAGACGATTACTTGGGGCGCGTGCAATGCCCGGCTCTCGTGATCCGCGCGGGAGGTATCGGGGCCGCTCTGAGTCCCGCGGAGCAGGACCGCGCGTTGGCGCAGCTCTCCCAAGGATCGGGAGTGACGATCGCGAATTGCGGACACCTAGTCCATGCGGAGCAACCGGCGGCGTATCGAGCGACGCTCTGGGAATTTCTCGAACGTTTGTAGTCCCACGTCGGAGGAAGGCCGGTTTGCACGGCGGCCAGCCTGGATGATGCCGTTCTTGCTCACGGGAAAGGCAACCCCTGGGAAATCGAGAGGGTACCAACCGCGAAGTGGAGTGTGTTCACACCCTTCGGAAACGCACAGGGCCCGAAGAAGGCCCCAATGCTCTCGCTCATGATCACGTTGTTCGACATAGAGGCGTTGCCGCCCGTGAACGCGCCGGTCCCGCCCTGCGAGCCGAAGCTGAACTGGAGGTAATAGTCACTTCACGGGGCGATGAAGAAACCTTGGGGGGAACTGCCGCTGACGCCGATCCCAGTGATGTTCACCGTGGTCGTCTTCGGCGTGATCGGCGTGGTCGGGTAGGCCGTCCACTTGAACGTCAGCGTGCCGGTCAACGGCTGGAATGCGAGGAGCGCTTCGCAACCGTTCGACGTGCCGGCGAGCGTCCCGCTGAACGTGCCGGATGGGACGAGCGGCGGGAACATG
>JBGPOW010000099.1:0-15344 GCA_041488235.1 Binatia bacterium | reverse complement strand
GCCCGCGCCAGATGCTCCGCGCGTTCGCACGCCGCCGTGGCCTCGCCCAGGCGCCCGAGCAGGGCGAGCATCCATGCCTGCCCATGCAGGATGCCGAGGAACGGGCTGTAGCCGGTGAACTCCGCACCGAGCGCGGGATCGGCCGGCAGCCGTTGGCAGGTTGCAATGCAGGACTCGATCCCTTCGACCAGGCGGCCGGCGAACAAGCAGCCGAACGCCAGGAAAGAACGTTCGGCGAGCTGCAGACCTTGGTCGTTGGTCTGGTCGGCCAGGCGCGTTGCCTCACGGCTGTAGCGCAGGTACTCGTCCGAGTAGCCGCCCACGAGGCCGAGGACCGCCGCGTAGGTGCCGTGCAAGGCCGCCCGCGCCCGCTCGTTGCCGCTCTGCTCGGCCAGTCGCCGGCCTTCTTCGAAGATGCCCGCGGCTTCGCCGCTCGGCATGCCCAGCCGCCAGCCAAGGTTGAGGTTCCCAAAGCACGCGGTGACGCCGAGCTGCGCGGTCTCGCTGGTCTGCGGGAGCGTCCGCAGCAAGCTGCGCACGCGTTGCCAATGCCGCACGCCCTCGGCGGCGTTGGTGAGCCCGGCCCACTCGGCGGCGCGCTTGTGCCAGAGCGCGGCTTGCCACGTCTCGCCGGCGTGCTCGCAGTGATGTGCCAGCAGCGCCGCCTTCTCGTCGAGCTTCTCGGCATGGATCTCGGCAGTCGCCCGCGCCACCGCTGCATGCACGCGCGCTCGGCGCTCCCGCAGCAGCGTGTCGTACGCCACCTGCTGCGTCAGCGGATGCTTGAAGGTGTACTCGGCGACCGGGTAGAGCGCCTGCTCGTAGACGAACTCCGCCTGCGCGAGGGACCGCAGCGCGGCGGTCAGGTCGGCCGGCGCAGCGTCGTGCGGCGCGACCTCGGCGAGCACCTGCACGAGCACCGGTTCGCTGAACTCCTTGCCGATCACCGCGGCGGTCTGCAGCACCTGCTTCTCGCGCTCCGCCAGCCGATCGATGCGCGCCGCGAGCACGGCGTGCACGCTGGCGGGGACGTCGAGCGTCTCCACCGGCGCGGTCAGTCGATAGTTGCCCGCGCTCCCCTGGAGCGTCCCCGACTCGATCAGCGACTGCACCACCTCCTCCGTGAAGAACGGATTGCCGCCGGTGCGCGCGTGGATCGCGTCTGCCAGTCCGGCGATGCTCGGGTCGGGGCCGAGTAGGCTTGCGAGGAGCTGATGTACCGCTTGGGTGCTCAGCGGCACGAGCGGCAATTGCTGGTAGTAGGACTTGCGCACCCAGGTCGCTGCGAATTCCGGGCGGAAGTTGACGACCAGTACGAAGTGCGTGCCGGCGACGGCGTCCACCCACTCGTGCAGCCACGCGGCGCTGGCACCGTCGATCCAGTGCAGGTCCTCGATGAGGGCGACGGTGTCCTCGGCCCCGTGCTGCACGAGCGTGCGCAACACGCCGAAGAGCTGGCGCTGCTTCACCTCGGGGTCGATGCGCGGCACCGGACGGTCCGGGTCGGGTACCCCGAAGAACTCGAACAGGACCGGCAGAACCTCGCGGTAGCCCTCGTCCAGCAGGAGCAGGTGTCCGGCGAGCTTCTCTCGCGCGCTGCGGTCCGAGTCCTGCTCGGTTATGCCGTAGAAGTGGCGGAAGATTTGGAGAATGGGCAGGAGGGGAAGGTTCTTGCCGTACGGCACGCAGCGCCCCTCGATCACGCGCATGCCGGCGGCGCGGCAGTGCTCGGCGAACTCGTAACACAGCCGGCTCTTGCCGGTCCCCGCCTCGGCGACGATACCGATCACCTGCCCGTTCCCGGCGCGGGCGCGCGCCAGCGCCGCCTCCAGCACGTCCATCTCGGCGTCGCGGCCGACGAAGCGCGTGAGCCCGCGGGCCCGCGCGACCTCGAGGCGCGTGCGCAGCGTGCTCACGCCCTCGAGCTCGAAGACGCGAACCGGCTCCGTGGCACCCTTGATCTTCGCCGGGCCGAGATCGCGCACCTTGAAGTAGCCGGCGACGGTTTTGGCGGTGGCCTCGCTCAGGCAGATCGCGTGTGCCGCCGCCAGCTGCTCCATGCGCTGCGCCAGGCCCACCGTGTGCCCTTGCGCCGTGTACTCCATGCGCAGGTCGTCGCCGATCTTGCCCACCACCACCGCGCCGGAGTTGATCCCCATGCGCACCGAGAAGTCGATCCCACGCGAGAGCCGCAGCTCGTCGGCGTAGCGCTTCAGCGCGTCGCGCAGATGCAGCGCCGCGTAGCACGCGCGCTGGGCGTGATCCTCGTGCGCGATCGGCGCGCCGAACAGCGCCATGATCCCGTCGCCGGTGAACTTGTCGACGAAGCCTTCGAAGCGCTCGACGCCGTCCGACAGGATGCGGAAGAAGCGCTGCATGATCTCCGACCACGCTTCCGAATCGAGCTGCTCGGCGAGCTCCATCGAGCCCTTCACGTCGGCGAAGAGCACGGTCACTTGCTTGCGTTCGCCCTCGAGCGCCGAGCGCGATCGCAAAATCTTGTCGGCGAGGTGTTTTGGTGTCTGGGCGCGCGGTTCGTGAGGGGGACGGTCCCTCTCTTTCACATCTTGCGCGCCGGTCGTGAGCGCCGTGCCGCACTCGAGGCAGAATTTCGCGGCGGGTGGGAGCTCCGTCCCGCAACTCGCGCAGCGGGCATCCATGGGCGCGCCGCATTCGAGGCAGAACTTCGCGCGCGCAGGGTTCACGTGGCCGCAGCGTGCGCAGCTCATGGGTAACTCATTCGAATCCGTATTGGGCCCACTCATCCCGCGAGGCCGAGGAAGATCATCAGGGCCCGGTTCAGACGAACCATGTCGTCAGCTGCGAGCCTGCCGATGCGCCTCCCGAGTTTCGCTTTGGACGTCGTCGTGACCTTGTCGATCATGAGCCGCGAGACTGTCCCGAGTCCGTTCGCCTCGCTCGGTTCGACGACGAGGCGAAACAGCGGAGCATCGGTCGGATCGCTCGTGAAGGCGCAGATCGTGATCGAGCTGGTCGCGTCGAACCGATCATCCTGCACGATCACGATCGGACGCGGCTTGCCGGCGTAGTCCTTGCCGCCGGCCGCGGTCCAGACCTCGCCGCGCTTCACTCATCGACCCCCGTCGACAGCGTGTCGATGAAGGCTTGGTCCTCGGACGCGTGTTGGCTCGACGCGACGAGCCGCGACTGCCGCGAGGCCTGTGCGGCGAACCGCGGCGCCCGCGTATCGGGCACCCAGATTTGGATCGGCCGAAGCCCCTGGGCGCGCAAGCGCTCGCGATGCGCCTGTACTTTCTGACGCGAAGGGAGGGGCGTTCGGTTGCGGGACCCGCGCTTCGATACGGACGGCATCGTCGAGCCTCCTTGTGGTTACATGTAACCTACGGCTTCTCGGCCGAGGCTGCAAGGACCTCCCACACGATGGCGAACCTCCAGCTACGGCGCGCGCTGGTCGATCTCGCGCCCGACGTCCGGCTGCACGTCGACCACGTCAGATTGTCGGACCGTGGGATTCTCTCGCACTTCGCGTGGATCGGCACCCGCGACGGCGGCGCATTCGAAATCCCCCAGATCAGCGTCAGCGAGCTGGACGAGTTGGGGAGGATCCGTCGCCTCGACGTCTACGCAGTCGACCAGCTCGACCGGGCTTTCGCCCGCTTCGACGCCATCGGCGCGAGCGCCGCATGCACGGCGGACGCGTGGTTCGAAGACCGGCGTCGTCAAGCGTTGGTCTCGGGGGACATCGACTTCTGGCTTGCGGACATGCAGGGAGTGCCCCTGCTGGCACCCAACGCGCGCTTCGCGCGGTCGCTCATCGGCACGGCGGGCGAGCGCCTGGCGCTCGAACGGCATCTGTGGAGCGGTAGCCCCCCTGACGGCCCGGTCGAGCTCGAAACCCTCTTTCTGACCGAGGTCGACGAGGGCGGGCGGATCGCTCGCGGCGATGATTCGCACGTTCGGCACCGTGCCCGACGGCGGCCCGTTCGAGAACGTCTTCGCCGCCGTCGCCCTGACCGACGGTGATCGCATCCAGCGCTACGAGATCTTCGACGTCACCGACGCGGAGCAGGCGCTCGCGCGCTTCGCGGAGCTATCGGGCGAAGAGATCCTGCAGAGGCCACCGTGGCCGGAAGCGGAAAGTGCCAAATGTGCCGCGTCAATCTGCGGCGGAGTCGGGCCCTCGGCATAGGTCGCCGGGCGCCGCGAGGGGCGCACCGGGGCTAATGAGACGCAAGGTCTGGGCAGTTCCTCTACACTCGGAAGCATCGCGGCAATACAGCACCGTCTGCGTGAGCGTGCCGGCCGCGAGGCCGAACTCGAACGAGAAATCAGTCGTGAAGGTGCCGAGCTCGGTCCAGGATCGCATGCGCCCGCAGCACGAGCAGCGTACGTGTGCCCCGGCTTCCTTCCGCCACCCACCCATCTGCATCCCCATCCGCCTCACTCCCTTCGCGCGTCCAGTACCACGGCGGAGGCAGTTCATCGAGCGAAAAATGAGGTGAGCCTCGGACCTCCTAGCCATGCAGCGCGCGGTAGGCTGCCTCGCCCGTCGCCTGAGCCACTTGCCGTCCCAATGCGTCGGCTCGTCGGGACGCGGCAAGAAGGCCGTCCACGGTGACGGGAAGCGGCTCGTTTCCGACGAACGGAACCGTCAGCGCTGCTTCCATCACGGTGCGGAGCGACCGGTTGTCGTCGGCGCCGAGCGAGAGCTGTCCAAGGTGGATCGGCAACCCGACCGCGGCAAAGAACTCGGCGACCCGCCTCGCCTCCGCCTGACGGCTCTCGAACACGAGTTGCGTGAGGAGTCCCATCGCGACCATCTCTCCGTGCAGATAGTCCCGCGCCACCGAGGGGATCACGGTGAGACCCTGGGCAACGGCGTGCGCACCGGCGATGCCGCCGCTCTCGAACCCGATGCCGCTCAGCAGCGTATTGGCCTCGACGATGCGCTCGAGGGCGTCCGTGACTTCCCGGCGCTGCACCGCCGTCACCGCCGCGGTGCCGTGTTCGAAGAGCGTAGTGGCACACAACTCGCCGAGCGCGTTTGCGGCCAGCGTCGGCCGCGCTCCGAGGACGGTGCGGGCCGCGGGATTCTCAAGGCACGTGCGCGCCTCGTACCAGGTGGCCATCGCATCGCCCATGCCCGCGACGAGGTAGCGGACCGGTGCCTCGGCCACCACCCGCGTGTCGACGACGACCAGCGCGGGACTCTGAGGAAAGAACTCGACACCCGTGAAGGCCCCCTCCGGGCTGTACATCACGGAGAGCGCCGAGCAGGGCGCGTCATTGGACGCGAGCGACGGGCAGATCACCACCGGAACGGCCAGGCGCCACGCGATACACTTTCCCGCATCGACACATTTCCCGCCGCCGACCGCGACCACGCAGTCGAGGGCTGGTGTCAGGGCCCGGAGTAGGGCGACCACGCGCTCGACTTCCTCCCGCGAGCACTCGCCCTCGAAGGTGACCAGCTCGGCGTCGACGCCGGCGCTGCGCAGGCTCTGCGAGAGGCGCGCGCCGTCGCGATGCCGCCCGCCCGCCGAGAGGAGCACCGCGGCGCGTCGGCTCGGCACGATCGAGAGATAGCGCCCGAGATGGTCCAGGGTCCCGCTGCCCTGGATATATCTCGCAGGCGCGATCAGTACCCGCGGCACGCTGTGATGTTCGCCGTCTTCGTGAGCGAAGACGGGCGGGGGCGCGTACGGGGTGAGGTCAGGCATGAATCCTCCTTGGTTCACCCGATTCGTTCGATCTATTTCTTGGTCACCACCCCGGTGATCGTGCACGGCACCGCGAAATCGCAGCCCTGGCTCGTACAGGTGAGGGTTTCGCCGGGCGGGAAGGCAATGCCGGGACTGTAGGTCGTACACCCGATGCCGTTGTCGCCGATTTTGCCGAGAGTGCTGCCGCTCAGATCGGGACAGTTCGATCTGCAGAACTGGGTGAGAACGAAGACGCCCTTGCCCGCGGCCGGCGTCGTGAACACCGGCGCGGAGCCCGGCGCTTGCAACACGATCCCCTTGCTGACGACGACCCCGGAGAGCGATCCGTTCTTGATCACCTGCGCCTCCGATGGTCGAACGACGACGAGCGCAGCGACCACTCCGACGACTACGATGGTTCCCTTCATGACGTCCTCCTTTAGGGTTCTCTAGCGGGCAAGAATCTGCGTTAGCACGCCCGTCAGCTCATGCGTGGGATCGGCTGGTGGGCATTGCATCCGAAACGCGACGGGGCCGTCCGGGCGCACCGGCACCGCACTCGTCGCGTCGATCCCATAGCGCTGTCCGAAGGAGCCGTCCATGTCGGATACTGGCCGTTGACGCGGGTCCTTCGAGGACGATAGCGGAGGTGCAAATGTCATCCTCAGAGAGCAGACTCCCCAACATTGCCGAGATTCTTGGCCCGGTCGTCCAGCGGCTCCCGCCGGAGCAGGTCCCGCTCCTCATCGCCATCGCCGAACGCATGGCAGCGGCGCGCTATCGAGAATGGGCGGCGCAGGTCGCGGAGCCGACATCCAAATCGGAGCTGCTCGCCTGTGCCGATCGCGAGGAAGAGATCGCCCGTCGAGTCGAAGCCCTCTACGCCGACTCGGCCGCCATCCAGCGCGACATCCTCGCCGCGATCCCGGACCTCGAAGACCTCAATCGCTCGATCTTCGCCGGGCGCTCGTTGCCTCAGCAGTTCACCATCCAGGCCCAGGGCGAGCGCGTCGGTGCGGCCACGTGGAGGTCGTTTGCCGAGCGCGAAAAGGCTGCACACGCGCGGGCGACGTTCCTGGCATGTGCCGATCTCGAAGAGGTCAGCGCCGCCCTGCTCGAGTCTCTGCTACGGAACGACTAGCACGCGGGGAGACGTCACGTGCGAAGCGAATCCATCACGTATTCGGTCGGCAGCCTCGGGTGCCGCGGCGAATTGCTCTACGACGAGAGCGCCAAAGGTCAGCCGCTCCTCTTGATGGCGCCCAACTGGCGCGGCGTCACGAAAGAGAACGTCGCGGTCGGCCGCTCGCTCGCCGGCAAAGGCTACGTTGTCTTCGTCGCCGACATGTTCGGGGAAGGAAAGGGCCCGAACGGGACCGAGAATCCGTTGGAGTTCTTGGCGCCGTTCATCGCGGACGTCGCGGGGACGCGCCGCCGGATTTCGGCCGCGTTCGACACCATGACCACCGCGGCGACGGCGCGCAGTATCGGCGACGGCACGCGACGCGCGGCGATCGGCTACTGCTACGGCGGGAGCAATGTGCTCGACCTCGCCCGTGCGGGCGCCGACGTGGCGGCGGTCGTCTCCGTCCACGGCTTGCTGGCGACGGCGGCGCCGGCAAAGAAGGGCGACATCAAGGCCGCGGTGCTGGTCCTGCATGGCGCGGCCGATCCGGTGTCACCGCGAGCCCACCGCGACATGTTCGAGACCGAGATGGAGGCGGCGGGCGCGTGCTGGTACGCGCTCACGTTCGGCCGCGTCGTGCACGCCTACACCGACCCGCAGGCCGACATGCCGCCGGTCGCGAAGTACGACGAACCGGCGACGCGCCACGGCTACGCGCTCGCACACGCGTTCATCGCGGATGCATTTGCGAAGAAGCTCTGAGGAGGACGCGACCTGGCAACGCGATGGCCAGGTTCGCGTCTAACGCCGACGGGGCGATACGGGCTTCGATCGCTCGCGCAAGAAAACGGCGACGTCGGCCTTCGAGCGGCGCCCCTCCGCGACACCCACCACGATGCCGACGAGATCGTCGTCGGTCGCGCGGACGCGGATGCCGTTCAAGCGGAGAAAGGCGAGGCTGCATGCCAAGCCGACACGCTTGTTGCCATCGACGAACGGGTGGTTCTTCACCAAATGGAACAGATAGGCCGCCGCCTGTTCGGGAAGCGATGGATGCAGGGATTCGCCGGCGAAGGTGGCCGCCGGCATGGCCAACGCCGACTCCAATAGCCCCTGGTCACGGACGCCCAGCGCCCCGCCGTACCGCGCGATCTGGTGGGCGTGGATCGCCAGTGCTTCGTCGAGGGTCAGGAACAGCACCGGCGCGACCGAGCTTCAATCAGCCAGACGGCGAAATGCTCCCGCGTGCTCCCGATCGAGATCGTCCAGCACCTTGCGCAGACGCGCCGTGCGCTTCTTCGATCGCACGGGTGAGACGATGATCACGTCCCCGTCGGTAGACACCTCGAGCTTGGTTTCGGCGTCGATGCCCGTCGCCTCGAGGATGCTCCGGTCGAGTACCAAGGCCAGGCTATTGCCCGTCCGAGTGAGCGTCTTGACCATGTTCGTACATAGTATCCTATCCGTACTGACGGCTCCAGCGTAGCGAATCACTCGTCCGCGTGGCGCGGAGATCAGGCAACGGCGAATCCTTCGTAGCCGTCGGCCGCGACCGCGTCGCACTTCTGCACGTAGGCGGGAAACCCGAGGTACGGCATGAAGACCCGCGGCTTCCCGGGAATGTTGGATCCCAAGTACCACGAGTTGCACGACGGATAGAGCGTCGCGTCGGCAACCTCGTTCACGTGCGCGACCCACGCCTCCTCGGCTTCCGGCATCGCTTCGATGCGCCGGAGGCCGCGGGCGCCCATCCACGCGAGACAGCCGGCGATCCAGTTGGCGTGCTGTTCGATCGACGGCACCATGTTGGAGAGCACCGACGGGCTGCCGGGTCCGGTGATGATGAACAGGTTCGGGAAGCCCGTCGACGAAAGTCCGAGATACGTGCGCGGGCCCTCCGCCCATTTGTCGCGGAGCGTGCGACCGCCCCGCCCTTTGATGTCGACGCGGGTGATCGCGCCGGTCATCGCATCGAAGCCGGTTGCGAAGACGATACAGTCGACCTCGTAGCTTGCCGCCGCCGTCCGCACGCCGCGCTCGGTGATGGCCGTGATCGGTGACGCGGCGATGTCGACGAGTGTGACGTTCGGACGGTTGAAGGTCTCGAAGTAGCCGGTGTCGCTGCAGAGCCGCTTGCAGCCGACGACCCCGCGGGGCGTGAGCTTCTCGGCGACGGCCGGATCGCGGACGATTCCGCGGACCTTCTCGCGGATGAACTCGGCCGCGGTCGCGTTGGCGTCCTTGTCGAAGAGCATGTCGGCGAAGCTGCCGAGAAACGGCAGACCCCCCTGGGCCCAGCGAGCCTCGTACTCGGCGCGGCGCTCGGCGTCGCTCACCTGGAGCGCGGAAATCTCGGTCGAGCGGGTGTCGAAGCCGAAGGGCATCTGACCGCCGCGGGTCCGGAGATCCGCGTAGTCACGCTTGACGGCGCGCTGCTCGGCCGGGTCGAGCGGACGGTTCTGCGCCGGCACCGAGAAATTCGCCGTGCGCTGAAAGACGTAGAGGTGCGCCGCCTGCTCGGCGATCATGGGGATCGCCTGGATACCCGACGAACCGGTGCCGATCACGGCGACGCGCTTGCCGGTGAAGTCGACAGGCTCGTGCGGCCAGCGGCCGGTGTGCAGCATCGGGCCGGCGAACGTGTCGCGCCCGGGGATCGCGGGGGTGTTGGTCGACGAGAGGCAGCCCGTCGCCATGATGAAGAAGCGCGCCGAGACCTCCGTGCCGTCGTCGGTGCGGACGCGCCAGTGATCGTCCGACTCGCCGAAGACGGCGGACGCGACACGCGTCCGCAGCGTGATGTCGCGCCGCAGGTCGAAGCGGTCGGCGACGTGATTCAGATAGCGCAGGATCTCGGGCTGCGACGCGTAGCGCTCCGTCCACTCCCATTCCTGCTGTAGCTCGTCGGAGAATTGGTAGGAGTATTCGAGGCTCTCGACGTCGCACCGCGCTCCCGGATAGCGATTCCAGAACCACGTGCCGCCGACACCACTTCCCGACTCGAAGACACGCGCCGTCAACCCGAGACCGCGGAGGCGGCGCAGCATGCAGAGGCCGGCAAATCCGGCGCCGACCACCACGGCGTCGTAGCTGCCGGCTGCGGGCCGGACGGGAACACTGGGGTCGGACATCAGCAGCCTCCTCCTGTCAGCGCGCGGCTCCTCACTTGCTGTCGTAGTTCCAGATGTCGCGGATGGCCTTCCACTTGCCGTCGGCGCCCTTACGCCACACAACGACGTACTTCCCGTTCTTGGCGACGGTCTTCCCGTCGGAACCCTTGGACGAGTCTTGAAAAGTTCCCGCCGTCCACCCCGTGTTCTTCTCGACCCCGGCCGAGGTCGGCTTCCAGGAGATCTGATAGCTCGGATCGGCGAAGGCGTTCGCCCACACCTTTCGCGCGGCGGCATGCCCGACCGCAATCGGCTCGTCAGGCGGAAATGCGACGGCGTCCTGCGCATAGAACGACGCCACGCGGTCGACATCTTTGGCGACCGCCGCATTCGACCAATCGTCGTCGACGGCAATCAGCGCCTTGGTGTTCTTGTCCTCGCCCGCGGCGAAACACATGCGGGCTGCAGCGAGCGATACGATTGCGATCAGAATCGCAGCGAGGGCAACGCTATTCCTCTTCATGTGAGCCTCCCTAACGATGTCATCGGACGTTCGGATAGCCGGATCATTTCCGCCAATCATTGGGCAAGCTTCGCGAGCGCGGCAGCGGTCAGCCGCGCTCGACCGGTAGCGCCCATCTGCATGAACGCCTCGTGGGCGCGGCGGAGATGCTCCTCCTGCTGGCGCGTGTCGCTGCGGAGCTCCGCCAATGCCGCACGCTCGACGAGGACGAACGGCGTCAGGTTGCAGGCGCCGGTCTCGGCGATCAGGCGGTCGGCGGTCGCCAGCACCTCGTCGATCCGCGCCGCCGCGGACACGCCGCTTTCGGCGCGCAGCGCCGCCGCAAGGACCACGGCCGCGTCGATCGCAACGAGGCGGGCACCGACGTCGAGACAGTTGGTCAGGGTGTCTTCCGCGATCGCGCGGGCGCGCGCCGGATCTCCCGCGGCGAGCCACGCCTGCGCCAGCGCCTGTCGGATCGTCGGCTCGAAGCTGCGATTTCCTTCGCTGCAGAGCGACGCGGCATGCTCGAGCGCCTCCACGGCTTGGGCTGCCTGCCCATCGAGCAAGAGCTGCCTGCCGAGGCGGCTGTGGGCGTAGACGCGGGAAAACGGCGCGAACGGCTCGCTGGCCCGCGCAGCGTGCTCGACCGCGGCACGAGCGAGATCGGGCTCGCCGGCCAGGAATCCCAGGTCGCCGAGCGAGCCGAGGTTCCAGATCTCGGTCTCGGGATCGCCGATGCGGCGGGCGACGTCAGCGCCGCGCTCCAGCAGCTCGCGTGCCCGATCGAGCGTGCCGTCGAAGAGCTCGACGTTACCCAACACCCGCAGCGCATCGCCGTGCGCGCAGAATCTCCAGTCCCGCATGCCCCATTCCGGGTGATCACGGGTCCACGCCAGCTGCTGCACACAGTTGGCGCGCACCGCCGCGAGATCACCTCGGGTCATGAGCGGGTGCAACGACGGCCACAGCGCGCACGCGCGCCGCTCCTCGTCCGGCAATCCACGCGCGACGCGTTCCCACTCCGCCGCATGAGCGATCGCCGCGTCGACCCGGTTGTTTGCCATCTCGAGCACCGACATCGCCTGGTGGAGGCGACCCGCCGACCGTGCGTCGTCCGTGCGTGCCGCCCATCCGAGCCCTTCCTCGAAGGCCTCCTTGGCTTCACGCTCTGGAATGCCGAGACGCAGCCCTAGACTCAGCACACGGAAGCACGCGTCGGCCCCGAGGGCGGGCGCGCTCGGATCGTCTGCAACACGGCGGAGGAGCTCGCGCGCCTGTTGCCAGTGACGTGCCGACTCCGCAAAATCGCCGCGCCCCATGAACGCCCCGGCCCGCGCGTGCCACTGCGCGGCGGCCATCGCGTCGCCCGCCTGGGCGCAGTGGTGCGCCAGCAGCGCCGCGTGCTCGTCGAGCTTGTCGGCATGCGACGCTTCGATGGCCTGCGCGACCGCCGCGTGTACCTGCCGACGCCGCTCCTGGAGCTGTGAGCCGAGCGCCACCTCCTGCGTCAATGGATGCTTGAAGGCGTATTCGGCGATCGGAAAGAGCGCCGTCTCATACAGGAACTCGCGCGCC
The DNA here is from genome assembly GCA_041488235.1 of Binatia bacterium. Lineage (GTDB taxonomy): Bacteria > Desulfobacterota > Binatia > UTPRO1 > UTPRO1 > DP-19. The sequence goes on along the minus strand of JBGPOW010000099.1, from coordinate 3,344 downwards.
TTCAACGTCTCCAGCGCGCAGGCGAGGTTGCCGTTCGCGAGCGATGCCCGGCCGGTAGCGACGAGCACCTGGCGGAGAATCGGCTCAGCGAACTCCTTGCCGATGACGGCAGCAGTCTGCAGCACCTGCTTCTCGTGCTCCGCGAGACGATCGATGCGAGCACTGAGCAGCGCCTGCACGGACGGCGGGACGTCGAGACGCGCGATCGGCGTGACGAGGCGGTAGGCGCCGTGTGTACCCTCGAGGTGTCCGGATTCGATCAGGCTCTGCACGACCTCCTCGATGAAGAACGGGTTGCCGCCGGTACGCGCGTGGATGTCGTCGGCCAGCCCGCGCGTGCTCGGGTCGTTGCCGAGAAGGTCGGCGAGCAGCGTACGGATGGCGTCGCTTCCGAGCGGGGCGAGCGGGATCTGCCGGTAGTAGGACTTCTGCATCCAGTCGGCGCGGTACTCGGAGCGGAAATTCACGATGAGGAGGCTCGACGACCCCGCGATCGCGTCGACCCACTGCGCGAGGAGGGCCTCGCTCGCCGGGTCGAACCAATGGAGGTCCTCGATCAACGCGAAGGCGCGCTCGGCGCCGACCCGCCGGTCCTGGACGAGCTTCCGCAGGACGGCGAAGATCTGGCGCTGCTTGGCCTCGGGATCCATGCGCGGCACCGGACGCTCCGGATCCGGTACGCGGAAGAACTCGAACACGACCGGCAACACGTCGCGGAACCCTTCGTCGAGCAGCAGGAAGCGGCCGGCGAGCTTGTCGCGCACGGTCGCGTCGTCGTCGCGGTCGTCGATCCCGTGGAAGGCGCGGAACACCTCCAGCATGGGCAGGTACGGGATGCTCCTCCCGTGCGCGACGGCGTGGCCCTCGTTGACGGCGAGACCGCGCGCGCGACAGCGTTCGGCGAATTCCCAGCAGAGCCGGCTCTTGCCGGTACCCGCCGCGGCCACGACGCCGACGACCTGCCCGTTCCCCGCCTGCGCCTCGGCGAGCGCGGCTTCGAGCGTCGCCATGTCGGCGTCGCGGCCGACGAACCGCGAGAGGCCGCGGGCGCGTGACACGTCGAGTCGCGTCGTCGCCGTGCCCGTGCCGACGAGACGGTGCACCCGCATCGGCTCGGCCGCTCCCTTCACACGGAAGTCGCCGAGATCTTCGAGCTGGAGGTAGTTGCCGACCAGCGCCGCCGTCGCCGCGGTGAGGTAGCAGGTATCGGGCGAGGCGAGCGCTTCCATGCGCTGCGCCAGGCCGACGGTGTGGCCCTGGGCGGTGTAGCTCATGCGGAGGTCGTCGCCGATCGTGCCGACGACGACCTCGCCCGAATTGAGGCCCATGCGGGTCGAGAAGCCGACGCCGTGCTCGCGCTTCACCTCGGTGGCGTAGCGGGCGAGCTCGCCCTGCAGGTGGAGCGCCGCGAAACACGCGCGCTGCGCGTGATCCTCGTGCGCGATCGGCGCGCCGAAGAGCGCCATGATGCCGTCGCCGGTGAACTTGTCGACGAAGCCCTCGAAGCGCTCGACGCCGTCGGCGAGGATCGTGAAGAAGCGCTGCATGATCTGCGACCACGCCTCGGGATCGAGCTGCTCGGCGAGGTCCATCGAGCCCTTCACGTCGGCGAAGAGCACGGTCACCTGCTTGCGCTCGCCCTCGAGCGCGGACTTCGAGCGGAGAATCTTCTCGGCGAGGTGCGTAGGCGTCGTGGTGGCGGGCGGTCGTGTGGGGGCCGTCGGCAGACCGGCCGCCAGCGTCACGCCGCAGCCGCCGCAGAACTTCTCGCCGGGCTGGTTCGACGCGCCGCACGACGCGCAGAGCACGGCGAGCGGCGCGCCACATTCGGCGCAGAATCGGCGTTCGGCGCGATTGTCGTGGTTACAGGACGGGCAGCGCATCGCGGATCGTCTCGCGTGCGCTCACTACCACGACAGGACGCGAACGCCAGAACGAGCAGCAATCGTTCAGAACAGCTCGACGTCGAGCGCGACGACCCGTGCGATACCCGTAAAGTCTCGATCGCGCGTCAGCAGCGTGTGGCCGGCCGTACTCGCGGTCAGCGCGATCAGGAGATCGACGAGGTGCGCCTGCGTGCCTTGCCGGGCGAGCGAGAAGCGCGCCGCCGCCACCCGATCCCAGATATCGGGCGGCGACTCGAGCATCGTCAGGGCGCCGAACCGCGCGCGCAGTTGCTGGAAGGCTGCCGGGGTGCGCGCCCCCGACGTCACTTCCGCGACGATCGGACCCGAAACGGCAGCGCGATCGTCACGCAGGAGTGGATCGAGTCGCACGACGGCCTGTCTGTTGCCGCGGAAGAAGTCGATCCACACCGACGTATCGACGAGGACGTCGCTCACCGTTTGCCGGCGCGCGAGCGTTTCAGATCGACGCGCACGTCGACCTTGCCGGCCATGGCGCGCAACTCTTCCCGTTCCGCCTTGCGGATGAGCTCCGCGAGCCCGGCGAGGACGGTGTCGCGCTTACTGTGTAGCGACGCGGCCCGCCGCGCCCGTTCCATGAGATCGTCGGGGATGTCCAATGTGGTTCGCATGCTGAATGCATACTCTACAGCTGATTCATATGCTAGGAGCGGATTGAGTTGCGGCGCGGCGGCGGCCGCCAAGAACTTTACGGCGTCCCGACCTTCTTCAGCAGCTCCACGAAGCGCGGGTCGGATCGGAGCACGTCGAATCCCTTCCAGTACCTGAGCTGCGGCATAACTCCCGCGCGTTCATCGTAGGCCTTGGTGAGCCACGCAATCGCCTGATCGCGCTCGCCCAGGCCGACGTAGATCAGGGCGACGTCGGCCGGTGGCGTGTATGGCACCAGCGATCGGTCCTGCAACTGCTCGATTGCCTGCCGTGCATCGTCTTTGTGCCCGGTGACGGCATACAGCCATCCGATGAACCCGAGGAGGTCGGGATTCGCCGGCTCCAATCGCCTCGCCGTCCGCATCTCGGCAATCGCTTGGTCGAGAGCGCCGCTCCGTTCGTAGTACGCGGCCAGCATGTAGTGTCCCAACGCATTGCCCGGATCGATCTCGAGCATCCGTCGGCTTTGCTCGTTCGCCTGCTCGTAGCGGTCGGCCACGTAGAAGCTCAATCCGAAGTACCAGAGTGCCGGAAACGACAAGGGATCCAGCTCGACGGCGCGACGCCCCTCCGCGATCCCTTCGTCGCTCCTCCCCATCGAGGTCAGGAAGGCGCCGTAGCACTGATGTGCGAACGCCGAGCTCGGGTCGAGATCGAGCGCGCGCCGGAACTCGCGCTCGGCGGCGGGCCAATCCCAGTCCCAATAGAAGTGGACGTTGGCGAGCCAAACGTGGGCCTCGGCGAGCGTGTCGTCGAGCGCGAGCGCCT
>JBGPOW010000098.1:0-15603 GCA_041488235.1 Binatia bacterium | reverse complement strand
CCCGGGGGCGCCGGGGCGGCGCCGCCCCGCACCCGCCACGCCCCTCCCCCCCCTCCCCGGCCTTGGGGGTCCCCCCCCCCCCCCGCCGCGTGCCCCCGCGCGCGCATCGGGATTCGCACTTCGAAGCGTGCTCCTTCGGGCGCCGCCCTTGTGAGCTCGATCGCGCCGCCGAACTCGTCGGCGACGATCCGCCGTGTCACGTAGAGACCCAGCCCCGTCCCCGCGCCCGCGGGTTTGGTGGTGAAGAACGGCTCGAAGATGTGGGGTCTGGTGGCGGCGTCGACGCCGCGTCCGTTGTCCTCGAACCACAGCAGCACGCCGTCGGCGGTGCGGCGCGAACCGACGCCCAGCTCGCCGCCGCCGGCAGGCACCGCGTCGTAGGCGTTCATCACCAGATGCAGGCATGCCTGCAGCAGCTGTTGGCGGCTGCCGACGATGGCGGTGAGCGTCGGATCGGTGTCGAGGTGGACCGTGACCGGCGCCGCCTCGTGCCCGTACTTCGCGAGCGTGAGCGCCGCCCGCAGTACCTCGTTGATGTCGATCGTCGCCAGGCGATCGTCGGCGCGGGTGAAGTCGCCGAGCTCGCGGATCAAGCGGCCGACGCGAATGATCTCGTCGCGGGCGCGGCATAGGCGCTCGCGTGTTTGCGGTTCCGCGGTGCGCCGCTCCGCGAGCTGCAGCAGTCCGAGCACGCCGGCCAGTGGATTGCCGACCTCGTTCGCGAGGCCGGCGGCGATCGCCCGCAGTGCCGCGAGCTTCTCCGACTGATGGAGCTGACGCTCGATCGCGCGCGTCTCGACGTCGCCGGGAAGCGCCGCGGCGTACGCCACGGCAGCGGTGCTGGCGTCGGTCGCCGTCGGTCGATTCCGTTGCATGTCAGGGCCGTGCGACACGCGCGTAATCCTCGAGGATGTCGGTGGAGGAGATCACGCCGACGAGACGCGAGCCTTCGAGGACCGGCAGCGCTCGCACGTGATGCGCCAGCATCAGCCGCGCGGCTTCATCGACGACGGCACTCGCCGGGACCGTGACCGGCTGCGGCGTCATCGCGACGTGGACGCGGGTGCGTGCGAGCTGTCCGACATGCGGACCGAGATCGGCGTCGCTCAGCATTCCGACGACGCGCTCGCCGTCGACGACGGGCAGATGACGCACCCGCGCCTCGGCCATCCGGCTGCGCGCGCGATCGAGCGTATCGTCGGAGCGCACGGTGACGGGCGCGCGATCCATCCGATCCCCGACGCGACCATGCCCTCGTGACAATGTCCGCTCGGCGTCCTCGGCGACGCCGTCGCCGCGCACGGTCAGCACCGGACACGGCGCGAGCTGCACCGTCTTCTCCGCGACGCTCCCGAGGAGCACGTGCTTCAGGCCGGTGCGGCCGTGGGTGCCGATCACGATCAGATCGGCGGCATACGCAATCGCATGCTCGACGATCTGCAGATATGGCGCTCCCCAGGCGACCGTCACGTCGTACGGAGGCGTTTCGGCGCCGAGTACCTTCTCGACGTGCGCGCGCAGGCGTCCGCGCTCGTCCTCGAGGCTCGTCGCGTCGCTGGTGATCAGCGGCGACTCCGCCAGCGCGAACACCTCGATGGCGAGCAGATGGAGAACGAGAAGCCGCCCTTGGAACGCCGTTGCAAGCCCGGCGGCGACGCCCAGCGCCGCGTCCGCGGGGGACGAGTAGTCGACGGGCACGAGAATTTGCGAGAACATGACGATACGGCCTCGGGGCCTCCGGTGCGGGTTTCGTGCCATCATCTGGCATCGCGGCATGGCGCCGCTGCGGGGATCGCATCCGATTCATGGGACGTTCGCGACGGCGGGGTTCGCACGGTTGCGAAATCCCTCCAACCCGCGGCCGACGAGCCACTCGGCGCCGGCACTCGGCGCCTCGCCTGAGGAGCCGCGGGTGCTCGTCGGCTCTCGCCTCAGCGGCTGCCGTGCGGGTGCGACGCCGCGTCTTCGTCGCCGACGACCAAGAGCGCCGCCCGGAGCAGGTTGTGGTCGTCGTGCGAACGCTCGCGGACCAGCCGGACGAGCGCGGCGTGATGCGTGCGATGCTCGTGGGCGCCATCGCCCGGACGCCGCGCCGTCGTAGCGCCGCCGCAAAACTCGGAGCTGCGCTGCAATTGCTCCGATAGCGCGTCCAGCTCCGACGTCTCGAGGTCGAGCGCGATTGCAAATGCCTGCTCCGGCGTGTGGCACGTGCTGGCCCGCGCGCGCGCTTCCTGCATGAGGTCCTCGACCTCGCGTACGGCGTCCGTGAAGCCGGTCGCAATGGGCGGGTGGCCGACCTCGCGCGCAACCACCGCTCGCCGGCTCGCGAGCTCGCCGGCGTGCTCACGCTCGTCGGCCGCCATGCGATGCCACAGGGTCCGGAGCGCCGCGTCGTCGGCGAAGCGGGTCTCGAGCAGCGTGTAGACCTCCCCTGCCGCTCGCTCGAGCGCCGTGCAGCGGTCGAGCGTCTCGAGGAATTCCATGTCCGCGATAAGAGCAAGCAGTGCGCCACGGGCGGACGTGCTCACGTGCCAATCGCGTGGCGCCCGCTACCGCGGATGTCACGTGCGTCCGCGACGACGAGACACCGACGCCGGATCACCGGACGACGCTCTGCGTCTCGTCGAATTGCGAAGCGTCGGCCACGAGAATTCCCAGCGGCGCGAACGACGTTGCGCCGGATTGGAGCATCGGCTACCGGCGAGCCATGAACAGCGCCCCCGAGGCGATGCTGCGCGATCCCCGCAGGTACGCCGTCGACGAGATCCTGCGCGACGGCGGCTCGATCCACATTCGCGCCATCCAGGCGGACGACAAGGCACGGCTCGTCGACCACTTCCGGCGGCTCAGCCGGCAATCCGTCTACTACCGCTTCTTTCGCGTGAAGAAACAGCTCACGGACGACGAGCTGCGGCAGTTCACCGAGCTCGACTTCCGCAGCCAGGTGGCGCTCGTCGCGACGCTGCGCGACGGCGGCGAAGAGCGCTTCATCGGCGTCGCGCGCTACGGGGTCGGCGCGGTGCCGCAGTGCGCCGAGGTCGCCTTCGCCGTCGCCGACGATCACCAAGGCCGCGGCATCGCCACCCTGCTGCTCGAGCACCTGGCACCGATCGCGCGCGCGCAGGGCATCACCGTCTTCGAGGCCGACGTCCTCGGCGAGAACAACCGCATGATGCAGGTCTTCGCGCGCAGCGGCTTCGTCGTGAGCCGTGCGATCGATGCCGGCGTGTTCCACGTCACGTTTCCCACGGCCGAGACCCCCGAGCTCGTCGAGGCGAGCCGCGCGCGCGAGCGTGCCGCCGCCGCCGAGAGCGTGCGCACGCTGCTCGCGCCGCGCGCCGTCGCGATCGTGGGCGCGTCGCGCAAGGAAGGGTCGATCGGCGCGCTACTCCTCGCCAACGTCCGAGGCGGCGGCTTTCGCGGCCCGATCTATCCCGTGCATCCGCACGCGACCGAGATCCAGGGCTTGCGCGCCTATCCGCGGGTGAGCGCAATCGGCGCGCCCGTCGATTTGGCCATCATCGCGGTGCCGGCGGCGGCGGTCGAGGCGGTGGTCGCCGACTGTGCGGCCGCCGGCGTGCGCGGCGTCGTCGTCGTGTCGGCGGGGTTCGGCGAGATCTCCGCCGCCGGACTCGAAGCCGAGCGCCGGCTCACGCATCTCGTGCGCGAGAGCGGCATGCGTCTCGTCGGCCCGAACTGCATGGGCGTGATCAACACCGATCCCGCCGTCGCGCTGAACGCCACGTTTGCGACGGCGTACCCGACAGCAGGCAACGTCGCCATGCTGTCACAGAGCGGGGCGCTCGGGATCGCGGTCTTGCAGCACATGCGGCGGCTCCACCTCGGCCTCTCGAGCTTCGTCTCGGTCGGCAACAAGGCCGACGTGTCGAGCAACGATCTCCTCGCCTACTGGGCCGACGACCCGCGCACGCGTGTGATCGTGCTCTACCTCGAGAGCTTCGGGAACCCGCGCAAGTTCGCGTGGGCGGCGCCCGCGGTCGCGCGCACGAAGCCGATCATCGCGGTGAAGTCCGGCCGCTCGGCTGCGGGCAAACGCGCGGCGTCGAGCCATTCGGCCGCGCTCGCGAGCCTCGACGTCGCGGTCGACGCGCTCTTCGAACAAGCGGGCGTGATTCGCACGACGACGCTCGAGGAGCTCTTCGACGTCGCCGCGCTCCTGTCGACGCAGCCGGCGCCTGCCGGGCCGCGCGTCGGCGTCGTCACCAACGCCGGCGGCCCCGCGATTCTCCTCGCCGATGCGTGCGATGCGCACGGTCTCGCGCTTCCCGAGCTGGCACCGATGACGCGGGCGATTCTCGGCGAGTTCCTGCCGCCGCACGCCGGCCTCGGCAATCCGGTCGACATGATCGCGTCGGCGACGGCCGACCAGTACGCGCGCGCAATCGCCGCCGTCGGCGCCGATCCGAACGTCGACGCGGTGGTCGCGATCTACGTCCCGGTATTGCTGCAGTCGCCCGAGGACGTCGCGGCCGCGATCGCGCGCGGCGCCGGCGCGGTGCCGCCGACGAAGCCGGTGCTCTCGGTTCTCCTCGCCCCCGAGGGCGCGCCCGAGGCGCTCGCGACCGGCCCGCGCGGGCGCATCCCGGCGTACGGCTTTCCGGAGAACGCGGCGATCGCGCTCGCCGCCGCGGAACGTTACGAGCGCTGGCGCCGCCGCCCACAAGGCGCGACGCTCGAGCTCGACGCCTTCGCGCGCGGCGCCATCCGCTCGGTCGTCGATCGCGCGCTCGCCGGCGTCACCGCGCCGCGGTGGCTCGAGCCCGAGGAGCTCGCGACCATACTCCGCGCCGCCGGCATCGAGTTCGCGGAATTCGAGCGCAGCACACCCGCGGACGCGGTCGCCACCGCCGAGCGCCTCGGCTACCCCCTGGTCGCGAAGGCGATCGCGCCCGGTCTCCTCCACAAGAGCGACGTCGGCGGCGTACTCCTCGGCCTCGACTCCGCCGCGAGCGTCGCGGCCGCGATTGCGACGTTGCAGACGCGGATGGCCGGCGCCGGCCTGAACTTCGAGGCGGTGCTCCTGCAACGCGAGGTGCGCGCCGGCATCGAGGCGCTCATCGGCGTCACGACGGATCCGACGTTCGGGCCGCTCGTCGTCTGCGGTCTCGGCGGCGTACTCGTCGAGATCCTGCGCGACGCGGCGTTCCGGCTGCCGCCGGTGAGCGATCTCGACGCCGCCGAGATGCTGGCGAAGCTGCGCGCGAGCACGCTGCTCGACGGCTATCGCGGCGCGCCGCCGGGCGACCGCGCGGCGTTGATCGACGTCATCCGGCGCGTGTCGGCGCTGATCGGCATCGTGCCCGAGCTGCGCGAGCTCGACCTGAATCCCGTCAAAGTCGGCCCACCCGGCAGCGGCACGATCGTCGTCGACGGCCGCATGCGCGTCGGTCCCCTCGTGTCCGCTTCGCGCTGACGATCAGCCGTCGGCGATCCGCACCGTCGGCGCCGCGCTCGATCGCCGTGTCGAGGAGCCATCTCCATCCCGGAAATTACGCGCGCAGACGGCGTGCGTTGCCGACGACGGCGAGGCTGCTCGCGAGCATCGCGGCCGAGGCCAACACGGGCGTCAGCAGCCCCGCAGCGGCGAGGACGACGGCGATGGCGTTGTAACCGAAGGCCCAGCAGAGGTTTTGTCGCACGACGCGTCGGACGCGCCGCGCGTGCGCGAAGAACCACGGCAGCCGCCGCAGATCGTCGGCGACGAGCACGACGTCCGCGGTGATCCGCGCGAGATCCGTGGCGCCGGCGACCGCGATGCCGACGTCGGCTGCCGCGAGCGCCGGCCCGTCGTTGATCCCGTCGCCGAGCATCGCGACGCCGCGACCGTCGCGGCGCGCGGCGCGGACGTGCAGCAGCTTGGCCGCCGGCGTCAATCCGAGCGTCGCGTTCGCAGCGGGAACCAGCGCCGGCACGACGGCATCGGCGCTGCGGTCGCCGGAGACGAGCGCGACATCGATGCCGAGACGCCGCAGCGCGCGCAACGCCGCTGCCGCCTCCGATCGCGGCGTCTCGGCGCAGCGCAGGACGCCGTGCACGCAGCCGTCGACGACGACGATCACGCGCTCGCCGCCCGCCTCGCGCCGCATGCCTTCCTCGTCGCCCGCGTCCCCGGCCGTCCGATCCTGGGCGGTCGCGATTGTCGGCGCCGCGACGTGGCGCGGCGGCGCGACGTCGGACGCGAACCGCAGCACACGGGCGTCGCCGATCGCGCACGGCACGCCGTCGACGACACCGCGGACGCCACCCAACACGATCCGCACGTCGCGTGCTTGCGGCGGTGCAGCGTGGGTAGACGAACGAGCGTGGCGCGCGTCCCACGCGGCGATGACGGCGCGCGCGATCGGATGCGCCAGCCCCGTTTCGAGCGCGGCGGCGTATGCGAGCAGGGCGTCCTCGCCGGCACCGGCGACCGGCTCGATCGCGACGATCTGCGGCTGGCGCTCCGTGAGCGTTCCCGTCTTGTCGACGAGCATGCGGTCGATCGCGGCGGCGCGCTCGAGCACGGGCGCGGCGCGCACCACGACGCCGCGGCGGGCGGCGGTGACGAGCCCGGTCCAGAGCGCGATCGGCGTCGCGATGCCGAGCGCGCACGGACACGACACGACGAGGACGGCGAGCGCCCGCAGGACGCCGGCGTCGACGTCGCCGTGGAGCGCCGGCCAGAGCCCGGCGCCGATGGCGACGAGCGCGACGACCGGTACGAGCACGCGCGCGGCGGCGTCGGCGGCACGCTCGGCAGCGCTGCGCTCGCGGCGCGCATGTGCAAGGAGGTCGGCGATCCGCGCCGCCGCGCTCGCCGCCGCCGCGGCGGTGGCACGTACGTGGAACACCGCGTCGATGCTGCACGTGCCGCTCGCGACGGCGCTTCCCGGTGCCTTGGCGACGGCGCGGCTCTCGCCGGTGAGCGACGCCTCGTCGACGCCGCCTTCGCCCGCGACGACGACGCCGTCGGTCGGAAACGCGTCGCCGGGCCCGACGCGCAGCACGTCGCCCGCGGCGACCGCGGCGACGGCGATCGGCTCCCAGCGGCCGGCGACGTGCCGGGTCGTCTGCGCCGGAACCGGTGCGAGACCGGCGCGTACCGCCGCGCCCGCGTCGGCCTTCGCGCGCGCCTCCAGATAGCGCCCGAGCGTCACCAGCACGAGCAGCATCGCCGCGGTATCGAAATACACGGCGGAGCGGCCCGCGAGCGTATTGGCGATCGAGAGCGCGTAGGCGGCGAGCGTGGCGACGACGATGAGCAGGTCGGCGGTCGGTCGTCCGCCGCGCGCGCCCTCCCACGCCGCGGCGGCGATCGGCCAGCCGAGGAGGATGAGGACCGGCGCCGCGAACGTCATGGCGAGCACGCGCAACACCCCGAAGAGCGGTCCGTCGGCGGCGCCGCCGCCGTACACCACCGGCGCGTACGTCGGCATGCTCACCATCATCACGTTCATCGCGAAGAAGATCGCGAGGCCGAGGCGCACCATGATCGCGGCCGCGGCGCCGTCGTCGCCGCGCGCGCGCGTCACCTGCAACGCGAGCAGACATCCGTAGCAGCAGCACGCCTGGCGTACGCCGCCGACGGTCCCGTGGACGGGGTAGCGCCCGAGCGGCAGATCGCAGTGCGCGCAGACGTCGCGCGCCGCGGCCCCGGCGTCGATCTCCGCCAGCTCGGCGGCGCGCGTCGCGACCGCGACCACTGTTGGGCCCACGGCTACTGGAGAAGGTTCGTGATCAGGTACGCGATCGCGAACACGAAGAAGCCGATCCAGATCGCCGCGATCCACCACGGCGCCGGGTGCGCCTCGTAGATGTGGAACTGCTGCCCGTCGAGCGGCAGATCGGGATCGGAGGCGATCGCGGCGCTGCCGCTGCTCGGCGCGACGATCGGCATCGCCGCCGCCGCGGGCGACGCCGCCGCGGGTGGCGTCGTTCCGGTCGATGCGGTCGCGCGCGGCGACGACGCCGCCCGGCCCGCGCCCGCGTCGGGACCGCCCGCGACGGTCATCGTGCGGTCCTCGACGGCTTCCGCGGGACCACGAAACGCATGCCGCCGCCGAGCTCGATCTCGCGCTCGAGCTCGAAGAGGCGATACTTCTGCCGCTCGAGGTCGCGGAACTGGCCGGTCACGACCGCCCACAGCATGAGGAAGAGAAGCGGCAGCATGCCGATGAGGTAGACCGAGATGGCGACGGCGCCGAAGCCCTCGACGTCGTCTTTGGCGATCGTCACCGCGAACTCGGTCATCTTGTAGGCGAAGCCGAGGCCGGCGATCACCAACACGCCGACGGCGAAGGCGACGATCGTGATCGTGCGCATCATGAGGCGCCTCCGCGCAAGGCATCCACGTTGTAGATCGTCGCCGGGATCTGCGGCACCCAACTGCCGAGCCACTGGAGGTAGGCGACGAGCGCCAAGCCGCGCTCGTTCGGACGGTGGTCGGCGTCGAAGAACCACGGATACGACGGCATCACCGAGTACGGCGCGACGCTGCGCGGATCGTACAGGTGCGCGACGTGCCAATCGTTCGAGTGCTTGCCGTTCTCGCGAATCAGGTCGGGTCCGACGCGGCGAGTACCGAACAGGTGCGGCAGGTTCATCATGTTCTGATACTCGGCGGGCGTGGAGATGGGGCCGAAGCGCAGCTCCTCCTTCGAGACGGGACGCACGAACTGCGAGTGGCAGTGCCAGCACGCCTCGGCGATGTAGGTCGCCTTGCCGACGCGCAGCGCGTGCGCGAAGCTCTCCGGGCTCACGGTGCCGAAGTCGCGCTGGAACTCCTCGGGATAGTCGGTCGCGAGCTGGCGGAACTCGGGTGTGATCGTCTGCGCCGTCTCCTCGATCGACGTGATCGGCATCTTCCGCAACGTGAGCACCGGCATCAGCCCCTGGAGGAAGAAGCCGAGCAGGAACGTCAGGACCCCGGCGATGAGGAAGCTCGCTCCGAAGCGTTCCATCGTCCGCTCCTACGCCTCGACCGCCGCGGCGAGCGGCACGTCGTCGGGGGCGGTCACCGGCTGCCGCGCCGTCGCCCACAGCTCGTAGAAGAAGAGCACTTGGCCGGAGATGATCGTCAGGCCGGCGATCGTGCGCGTCCACCAGAACGGCATCGACGCGACGACCGACTCGCCCCAATGGTTGAGGCTCGCCCAGCTGAAGCCCTGCACCACGCCGGCCGCGGTGAGGTCGATGACCATCACCACGAGGCCGATGAACGTCATCCAGTAGTGCGCCGTGAGGAGCCGTGGATGCACCCAGGCACGCCCGACGGCGCGCGGCCAGAGCTCGACGAACATCCCCATGATCCAGAACCCGAAGACGCCGAACATCACCATGTGCGCATGCGCCACGACCCAGTCGCTGAAGTGAATGATGCGTTGGAACGTGAGCGTCACCTGGAACGCGCACTGGAAGCAGGTGATGCCGTACAGAACGATGCCGGTGAAAAACCAACGCACGGCGAGGTTGCCGCGGACGGCGTCGGAGCGGCCGTGCAGGGTCGCGAAGAAGTTCGTGATCACCGTGATGACGACGATCTCGACGGCGATCGTCGCGACGACGGCGCCGTACTGGGCGTACATCGGGATCGGGCTGTAGAGGAAGTGGTGCACGCCCTGCATCGGATAGAAGAACGCGAGACCCCAGAAACCGATCATCGAGAGCGCATGGCTCCAGACGGGCTTCCGCAGCAAGAGCGGCAGGAAAAAGTACATGAGTCCGATCCCGATCGGCGTCACGAAGAGCCCGACCAGATCGTGGATGAAGAGGCCGGTGATCGCCGCGCCCGCCGTCCCCGGCACCCAGAACTGCGGCACGTAGTTGCCCATCACGTAGACGAGCCCCGTCCACGCGAACGCGGCGAGGAAATACCACAAGCTGACGTACAGTCCCTGCTCGCCGCTGCGCAGGATCGGCACCGACAAATTCACCACGAGCAGCACCAGCCCGACGACGACGAGCGGGTCGACGAAGATCGGCGTCTCGCCCCACTCGATCGCCTGCCCGTAACCGGCGAGCTGCCCGACGACCGTCAGCACGAGGATCAATTGCCAGGCGCCGAAGATCAGCCAGCCGAGCCAGTCGGCGAAGATCGGCCGTTTCGTGAGGCGCGGGATCGCGAACAGCATGCCGGCGATGAACGCGTTGGCGATGAAGCCGTACGCCGCCATGTTGGTGTGGACCATCCGGACGCGCCCGGGAGAGAGCCACTCGATGCCGGGAAACGGATAGAGGTTGTTGAACTGGAACGCGTAACTGAGTCCGGCGAGGAGCGAAATCCCGAACCAGAAGGCGCTCGCGCTGAGATGCCACCGCATGAGCGGCACGTTCACGAGCGGACGGCGGGCGGCGATCGCGATCATCGAGCGGGCTCCTTCGGCGCGTCCACCGCGGCAACGGCGGTGCCCGACGCGGGCGACTGCGCCTCAGCGGCCGCGCCGCCCGGCGCGGGCGTGCGCAGCGAGAGGATGTACGAGACGAGATTCCAGGCGTCACCCTCGCGGATGTTCTCGCCGTCGGGCTCGCCGAAGATATCGGCATAGGACGGCATCGCGGTGCCGCCGACGCCGGTCATGAAGGTGCGGTAGACGTCCTGCACGGTGGGGCCGCTCTTCAACCGGCCCAGGGTGAAGTCGAAGGGTCGCTGGCGATTGCCCCAGACGTCGGGCGGCAGCTGCGACGCCGACGGACCGTCGCCGCGTCCCGAGTCGCCGTGGCAGGTCGTGCACTCGAGCATCGTGTAGAGCTCGCGCCCGCGCGCCACCGCGTCGGGCGTGCCGAGCGTCGGCGGCGGCTTGGGCAACGCGATCGGCGCACCGGCGCCGCGTTCGTCCCACTGCGGATAGAAGCCCTTGATGTACTGCACGACGCCGACACGCTCGCGCTCGGTGAGGAGCGCCCAATCCGGCATCGACGTCCGGTAGACGCCGCGGGTGACGATCTTGTAGAGGTCCTCGTCGGTCGGCAGCGTGCCGCTCGGCGTCGAGCGGAACTTGAAGACGCCGGCGGTGAAGTCGCGCGGCTTCGTGATCAGCATCGGCGCCGCCGCGCCTTTGCCGTCGCCGTTCACACCGTGACAGCCGACGCAGTAGCGCGCGTAGACCGCCGCACCTTCGCGGCGCAGCGCCGCGAGTTGATCGTTCGCCGGTGCCGCGCCCACGCCGCGTGTGTCCGCTGCGGCGCCAACATCGGCCGCGCGTGCGTTCGGTGCGGCGGCGTTGCCATCAGCGGCGTGTCCGTCCGTGGCGCCCAAGAAGAGACCGGCGGCGGCGATCGCGAGCGCAAGGGAGAGCGCAAGACGCGCGCGCCTCATGCGATCGCCGGCCGGTAGGGCACGAAGCGCCCGAGCGGTTGCAGGAGCCCGAGCGTCAGCCCGTAGATCACGTGCGTCAGCGCCGCGATCCAGACGGGCATCAGCTCGAGGACGTACGCCTCGCCGAAGATGCGCGGCTGGAGCCACGCGATGACCACGTAGAAGTTCACCACCCACATGAGGAGGCCATAGAGCGCGCCGAGCGCGATCTGCAGCGCGCCGCGCCCTGGCACGAAGCGATTGACGAGGACGTGAAAGACCGCGCCCGCCGTCGCACCGACCGAGAAGTGCACGATCGCGACCAGCATGAAGAACGTCAGGTCGTCGGTCGTGAGCGCCTTCGGGCCGAGAAAGACGGTGCCGTAGACGCGCAGAATGCGCAGCGGATCCTGGTTCACCAGCAACGACCCGACGACGTGAAACGCGAAGCTCGCCAAGCTGCCGATGATGCCGATCGTGGTGCCGGCGACGATGTAGAACGTGAGATAGAACCCGACCGGCGGCCACATCGACGGCGACCGCTCACCAAGCTGCGCCTCCAGCTGGACGAGCGCCTCGCGATGGCGGGCGATGTTGCGGATCAATTCGTCGCGCGTCACGGTCACGATCGCGAAGCGGCGCAGCAAAGCATGCGCCAAGCGGGTCGGCGATGATCAATCCCGCGATCGCCGATGACTCGCGTCATCGCGCGATCGCGCAAATGTTCTCATGAGCAAGAAAACGTTGGATGTATTTCGCATCGCTGGGAAGCCGCCGCGCCGCGCGTGCACGTCGGCGGTGGCCGACGCACTGGCGAGATGCGTGCATGCACCACACGGCATGACCTCGGCGAATTCCGACCTCCATCCGCGCTTCATCGGCGGCTTGCCCGAGACCGGCATCTGGACCGCCGTCGGCCTCACGCGCGCCCAATTCTTCGCCATCCTCGGGATATCGGTCGCGCTCTTTCTCCTCGTCGGCGGGCCCGTCTGGCTCCACGTGCGCGAGGCGCACTTCACCCGCATCGTCGTCAGCTACGCCGTGATTCCGATCGCGGTGACGGCGGTCTTCGCACGCCACGGCGTCCCGCGCGTGTGGCAGGTCGTCGCCGCGAGCGGCGTCCTCGCCGCGGTGAAGCTCGTCCTCACCGCCGGGCTGCTGATCGTGCTCGCGCTCGCCCGCAGCTGAGCGTCGTCGCGGGCGCAGTGGACGTGCCCGCCGTGGCCGGAACCGTGCGGCAACAGGTCGAGCCCGCGCAGCACGGTCACCGCGCCGAATGCGATCACCAGCACTCCCGACGCGAGTGAAAGCCGCGCCCGTAGCGACGGCCGCGCCAGCACGCGCGTCAGACCGAGACCGAGCATCGCCGGGACGGTGCCGAGCCCGAAGACGAGCATCGTGAGCGCGCCGTCGGCGATCGACGCCGTGCTCGCCGCGCGCGCCGCGAATGCGTAGATCAGCTGGCACGGCAGGAACGCGTTGAACACGCCGAGCGCGATCGGCGCCGCGAGCGAGCGCGAGCGGATGACGCCGGCGAGCGCGCGCCCGACCGTCGCCTGCGCCAGCGCCGCGCCGCGCGCGGTGAGCTGTGCGAGGACGCCGAGCATCTCGAGCCCGATCACGATCATGACCAGTCCGGCGACGACCGCGAGCGCCTGCGAAACCCATCGGACCGGCGCGATCCCGACGAGCGCCGCACCGCCGGCGCCGGAAAGCGCGCCGATGAAGACGAGCGTGTTGAGGCGCCCGAAATTGTAGAGCAGCTGTCGCGTGATGCGTCCGCGGCCGGCCGCGAGCGCGAGCGGAAAGCCGCCGCACATTCCGATGCAATGCAGCGACCCGGCGACGCCGCCGGCGAAGATCCAGACGTAGGCCATCGGCGGCTCAAGCGCGAATCGTGCCAATTGCAACACGCGCGCGCCTGCCACTTCAACCGAGTGTCCGCGCGACGGGGACGTGGCGGGCGGCGCTCAGCGTGTCGTCGCGGCGCGGCGCGCACTCGAGCCCGCGACGAACCTCGGCGCGGCCGGCGACGAACGCCCATCGGCGCCGACCGGCCGGACGCGGACGCTTGCGCTGGGGCTGGCGCGGCGCCAGAAGGACGGCATGGCGGCCATTCATCAGTACGAAGGGCAGACGCATTGGCGAAAAGCCGACGCGTCGACGAATCCCATGAACCACGAGATCGAGTTCTCCGGTCGACCGCTGCTACACGCGTCGGGCGCACCGCAGTTCAAAGGGGATGCTTCGAAAGTGAATCCGGAGGAGCTCTTCGTTGCGGCGTTGGTGTCGTGCCAGATGCTCTCGTATCTTGCGCTGGCCGGACGCGCGGGCGTCGACGTGCTCGCCTACGACGATCGCGGCACGGGAACGATGACGATCGCCGACAAGCGGATGCGCATCACCGAGGTGCGGCTGCGGCCGCGGATCACGATCGCGGCGGGGAGCGACGAGGCGAAGGCGCGATCGCTCGTCGAGGCGGCGCACGACGCGTGCTTCATCGCCAATTCGGTCGCGTGCGCCGTCGAGGTGGAGCCGGAGATCGTCGTCGGCTGAGCCGACGCGACCTGACGGAGCGCCACGCCCCGTGTCCGAGCTGCCGAAGACCAGCCGCGCGATCGTGCAAGAGGGACCGCGGCGCCTCGTCATGCGCGAGCTGCCGCTCCCCGCGATCGGCGCCGACGACGCCCTCCTGCGGATCGAGGCGTGCGGCATCTGCGGCAGCGACGCCGAGCAGTACGCCGGGATCCTGCCCGTGCCCTTCCCCGTCGTCCCCGGGCACGAGCCGCTCGGCACGATCGCGGCGATCGGCGATCGCGCCGCGCAGCGCTGGGGCGTCGACGTCGGCGATCGCGTCGCGGTCGAGGCGCCGATCCCGTGCGGCCGCTGCCGCGTGTGTCGCACGGGGCGCTACACGATGTGTCGCGCACGCGGCGGGTTCTTCGCGTACGGCTACGTGCCGCTGCAGCATCCGCCCGGGCTCTGGGGCGGCTACGCCGACTACCTCTATCTCGATCCGTGCTCGATCGTGCACCGGGTGCGCGCCGATCTGCCGCCGGCGATCGCGGTCATGTTCAATCCGCTCGGCGCCGGGTTTCGCTGGGCCGTCGACTTGCCGAGCACGGGACCGGGCGACACCGTGCTCGTCCTCGGACCCGGCCAGCGCGGCCTCGCGTCCGTCATCGCGGCGCGCACCGCGGGCGCGGACACGATCATCGTGACCGGCCTCACGCGCGACGCGCCGAAGCTCGCGCTCGCGCGCCGCTTCGGCGCCGATCACGTCATCGACATCGAGCAGGAGGACGCGCGCCGACGGGTGAAAGAGCTGACCGGCGGCCGCGGCGCCGACGTCGTCATCGAGGTCACCGCCAACTCCCCCGAGCCGGTCGCCGAAGCGCTGCATCACGTCGCCGTCGGCGGCCGCATCGTGCTCGCGGGCGTGAAGGGATTCCGCGCGGTGCCGGAGTTCGTGAGCGATCTGCTCGTCGTCAAAGAGGCGCAGATGCTCGGTGCCTTCGGCGTCACGAGCCCGGCGTACGAGGCCGCGATCCGCCTCATCGAGTCCGGTCGCGTGCCCCTCGCCGAGATGCACACCCACGACTTCGCCCTCGAGGACGCCGAGCGCGCCATCCAGACGCTCGCCGGCGAGGTGCCGGGCGAGGTCAGCATCCACTCCTGCCTGTTGCCGCTTGAATCCTGAGCCGCGACCCGCTACGCGTGCCGCCATGTCGGCCCAGATTCCGGTGCTCTGGCAGTTCCGCCAGTCACACTACAACGAGAAGGCGCGCTGGGCGCTCGACTGGAAGAGGATCCGCCACGTCCGGCGCTCGCTCTTGGCGGGGCTGCACATCCCGCGCGTCGTGTGGATGACCGGGCAGAAGTCCGTGCCCGTGCTGGTCCTCGACGGCCGGACGATCGCGGACTCGACGCGCATCATCGCCGCCGTCGAGGCGCTGCGACCGGATCCCCCGCTCTATCCGGCCGCGCCCGCCGAGCGGCGTCGTGCGCTCGAGCTCGAGGAGTTCTTCGACGAGGAGCTCGGCCCGCACCTCCGCCGCAGTCTTTTTCACGACGTGCTGCCGCACACCGATTACGCGGCGGCGCTGATCGCGACCGACTTTCCGCTACTCGTGCGCGCCGCGTATCGCGCCGCATTTCCCGCGCTGCGCGTCGTGATGCGGATGGACATGCGCATCGACGACGCGGGCGCCGCTCTCGGCCGCGCGAAGGTGATCACCGCGCTCGATCGCATCGAGGCGGAGCTGCAGCCGTCGGGCTATCTCGTCGGTGAGCAGTTCAGCGTCGCGGAT
>JBGPOW010000097.1:0-15938 GCA_041488235.1 Binatia bacterium | reverse complement strand
CGCGATGATCAGTGCGCGATCGACTCCGGGATCACGAACGGCGTCGGTTGCGCGTCGACGGCGCGTTCCTTGCGCGCGATCGCGAGGAGCGCCATGCCGCGGTTCGGACGGAGCCGCCGCTCGAACTGCAGCCACGGGACGAGGAGGTTGGCGACGCGCGCCTGCAGGCCGGGGATGGTGCGGCGCTTGAGCAGCACGGAGTTGAGGTACCAGCCGACGATCCCCGGCAGGTTGAAGTAGCTGGCCTCCTCGACGACGAAGCCGTGACCTTGGAGCTGCGCGACGAGGTCGTGACGCTCGTAGCGGCGGTGGTGATGGATGGCACGGTCGATCTCGCCGTAGAGCGAACGCATCGCCGGGACTTGCAGGACGAGGCGGCCGCCGGGCTCGAGCAGGCGCCCGAACGTTGCGAGCGCGGCATCGTCGTCCTCGATGTGCTCGAGGACGTTCAGGCAGAGAATCGTGTCGAACCGCTCGGCGCGTAAAGAATCGAGCGCGGGGTCCGCCCAGTCGACGTTGCACACGCGGATGTTGTCGATGCGGTCGAGCGCCATGCGCAGACGCGCGAGGTACACCTCGTTGTTGTCCGTCACCACGACGCGCTCGCGATCGCGGAGAAAGCGCGTGAAGTTGCCGACGCCGCAGCCGACCTCCAGCACGCGGTCGCCGACGTAGGGATCGAGGCGGCTCCACACCCACTCGTTGTAGCGGCCGACGTGGCGCAGCCGCTGCAACGTCGTGAATCCGGCGTCGTCGTCGTGGTCGCCGAACGTGTGCTTGACGATCGTCCAGATTGCCGCGATGCCGTCCTTCCAGCCGATCTTCTTGCCTTCCCAATACTCGCGGCCGTGATAGCTGATCGGCACCTCGTAGAGGCGGCAGCCGAGGCGGGCGACCTTCGCCGTCAGCTCGGGCTCGATGCCGAACCGGTTCGACGTGAGGCGCATGCGGCGCAGGAGGTCGGTGCGAAAGACCTTGTAGCAGGTCTCCATGTCGGTGAGGTTCAAATCCGTGCAGAGATTCGACACGAACGTGAGCAGCTTGTTGCCCATCGTGTGACGGAAGAAGAGCACGCGGTGCGCGGCGCCGAGAAAGCGCGAGCCGTAGACCACGTCGGCGCGGCCGGCGAGGATCGGCTCGACGAGCTTCGGATACTCGGCGGGATCGTACTCGAGGTCGGCGTCTTGAATGAGCGTGATGTCGCCTTCGAGGTGGGGGACCGCGGCGCGGATCGCCGCGCCCTTGCCCTGGTTCGCCGGCTGGAAGATCGCGTGCAGCCGGTTGTGGTCGTCCGCCGGCTCGGCAACGACCTCGCGAATCACGTCGGTCGTGCCGTCGGTCGAGCCGTCGTCGACGATGATGATCTGCTTGCGGATCGGCACTGCACGTACGCGCTCGAGGACGCGACGCAGCGTCCGCCGCTCGTTGAACACCGGCACGATGACGGAGAGGAGGAGATCCGACCGTTGCATGGAGCGGATCTACTACCAGCGTCGGGCGCAATGATAAACGTGGGAGCCGCCTGGCCGGCCGGCTGAGTACGCGTTGACACTCGGAAGAGCCTGCCTGTAGGGTTTGTGGGCGGCGGCGCACGCCTTGCCGTCCTCAGGCTCTCGAAGATGAAGCTCTCGACCATGCGGCGCATCGACTATTTCGTCGGTGTGCCGGCGACGTTCATATTGACGGCGCTCGTGCGGCTTCTCGCTCGCAGTCGCCACCGCCCACTGCGTGGCGCGCCGCGGCGGATCCTCTTCATCGAGCTCTCCGAAATGGGCAGCACGATTCTCGCCTCGGCGGCGATCCGCCGCGTCCAGGAGCGCTACCCGGGGGTGCCGCACTCGTTCGCGATCTTTCGCAAGAACGCCGCCAGCCTGCGGTTGCTCGACCTCTTCGACGAGCGCCACATCTTCACGATCCGCGACGACTCGCTCGGGCACATGGCGACCGACGTCCTCGGGTTCATCCGCTTCTGCCGCGCCGAGCACATCGATACCGTCATCGACCTCGAGCTCTTCTCGCGCATCTCGTCGATCCTGAGCCTGCTTTCCGGGGCGACGACCCGCGTCGGATTTCACAACTACGACGGTGAGGGTCTCTATCGCGGCGAGCAACTCACGCATCGCGTGCAGTACAACTCCTACCTGCACATGTCGCAGAACTTCCTCGCGCTCATCGAGGCGCTGGAGGTCGATCCCGACGCGATCCCGCTGCCGAAACAGTTCATTCCCGTGCCACCGCCGCCGCTCCGGGTCCCGACGAACGCCGACGCGTTCGCATACGTCCGCCGCCAGCTCGAGGCGTGCTACCCGCTCACGCCCGCACATCGCCTCGTCGTGGTGAACCACGATGCCGGGAGCTTGCTCCCGATCCGTACCTGGCCGACCGACTACTTCGCCGAGCTCGTGCGACGGCTGCTCGCCGCCGATCGCCGAATCGTCGTCGCCCTGATGGGCATCGCCGAGGCGCAGGAGTCGGCGCGCGCGATCGTCGAGCGCGTCGGCGATCCGCGTTGTGTCGACTTCGTCGGCCGGACGCGGACGCTCACCGACGTCCTGCAGCTCTTCCATCAGAGCGAGTTGCTCATCACGAACGACAGCGGCCCGGCGCACTTCGCCAGCCTGACGCCGATCAAGAGCATCACGCTCTTCGGTCCGGAGACGCCTGTCCTCTACGGGCCGCTCGGTCCGGACGCGGTGCATCTCTTCGCGAATCTCGCGTGTAGCCCGTGCCTGAGCGCCCTGAACCACCGCAGCAGCCCATGTCAGGACAATCAGTGCCTGAAACAAATCAGCGTCGACGCGGTCCTCGCGCACGCGCTCCGACTCCTCGACTGTTCCGCCGCGGAGGGTGAGAGCGAGACGCCCGCGGCCCGCGCCGCGAGTACGTGAGCGAGGCGTCGGCGGCGCCCGTGCGGCCGTAGACGCGGGTCGTGTAGGCTGTGTACCGGCGGCCGATGACGCGCAAGGGCGCGACCGTCCGCCGCGGGGCCGCGGTGGACGCCTCGTCGGGGCGCCGATAGACTCGGCGGGATGGATCGCCCGGACATACTCGAGCTCTCGCTCGCGGAGCTCGAGGCCTGGTGCGCCGAGCGCGGTCTCCCGCGCTACCGTGCCGCGCAGGTGACCGCCTGGCTCTACCAGCGCGGGGTCCGCGACTTCCACGAGATGACGAACGTCGCACGCGCGGTCCGCGACGAGCTCGCCGCGGCGTTCACGATCGGCTCCCTCGAGCTGGCAAAGGTCAGCCGTTCATCGGACGGCACGCAGAAACTGCTCTTCCGTCTCCGCGACGGCGCAACGATCGAAAGCGTGCTGATTCCCGACGGCGAGCGCCTGACGTTGTGCGTCTCGACGCAAGTCGGCTGCGCGATGGGCTGCACGTTCTGCGCCACCGCGACGCTCGGCTTCCGTCGCCACCTGACGCGCGCCGAGATCGTCGAGCAGCTCCTCCGCGCACGACCGCTCGCCTCACAAGAAGACCATGAGGTACCTGCCGGCGTGGCAACGGAGTCATCCTCTCCGCCCACGTGCGCTGCGCGCACAATGGGCGGTTCGGACGACTCCGCTGCCACGCCGGCTCGCATCACGAACTTGGTTTTCATGGGGATGGGCGAGCCGCTGCACAATTACGCGGGGACGGTCGGCGCGATCGAAACGCTGACCGCGTCGTGGGGCGTCGACTTCTCGCACCGGCGGCTCACGGTCTCTACCGTCGGGCTCATCCCGGAGATGCAACGCTTGCTCGCCGAGACGCAGGCGCAGCTCGCGGTGTCGTTGACGTCGGTCGACGAGACGAAGCGTTGCGAGCTGATGCCGATCACGAAGAAGTACTCGGTCGCGGAGCTGCTCGCGGCGTGTCGTGCGCTACCGCTGCCGCGACGGAAGCGGATCACGTTCGAGTACGTGTTGCTCGCCGGTGTGAACGATCGTGTCGAGGACGCGCGGGCACTGGCGCGCGCGCTCGCCCGGATCCGCTGTAAGGTGAACCTGATTCCGTTCAATCCGTTTCCGGGTTCCCCGCTGCGGCGCAGCGACGACGTGACGGTCGCGCGCTTTCAGGACGTCGTCCGCCGTGCCGGCGTGCACGCGACCGTGCGCGAGAGTCGCGGTCAGGACATTGCCGCCGCGTGCGGGCAGCTGGTTGCGGCCGAGGAGCGACGGGCTCGCCGCAATCGCCGGCCGGAACGCGGGCGGGACGGCACGATCGCCGGCGCCGACGCGGCGATGAGCAGCTGACGCGGCCGGATGCCGGGGATCGGCGTCGTCGTCAATCCGCACGCGGGGAGCAATCGCCGCCGTCCCGAGCGTGCGCGCCGCTTCGCCGAGATCGTCGGCGATCACGGGATGGTGCGCGTCACGCCCGATGTGGCGGCGATCGAGGAGGTGGCGCGCGAGTTCGCCGCGGCGCGCATCGACATTCTG
Source organism: Binatia bacterium (assembly GCA_041488235.1). GTDB lineage: Bacteria > Desulfobacterota > Binatia > UTPRO1 > UTPRO1 > DP-19. The sequence continues at coordinate 11,517 of JBGPOW010000097.1, read as the reverse complement.
GCCGTCTGCGGCGGTGACGGCAGCCACTTTCGCACGCTGTCGGCGCTGCGGCGCGCGTACAGTGACGGCGACCTGCCGCTGTTCCTCCCGCTCCGCGCGGGAACGATGAACTACATCGCGCGGTCGATCGGCTGCATGCGCGGCGGTCCCGAGCACGTGCTGGCGCACGTCGCCCACGACTACCGCCACGGCCGCACGCACGACGTCGTCGAGCGCCATCTCCTCGTCGTGAACGGCGAGCACGCGGGGTTCGTCTTCGGATGCGGTGTGATCGTGAACTACCTGCAGCTCTACTACAGCGAGCCGAAGCCGGGGCCGATCACGGCGACGCGGCTGCTCGCCCGCCTCGTGTCGTCGGCCCTCGGGGGGACGTCGCTCGTGCGCGGCGTCTTCCGCCGCGTCGTCGCCGACATCGACTGCGACGAAGAGCGGCTGCCGTACCGCACCTTCACCGTGATCCTCGGCGGCACCATCACGCACGTTGCGCTCGGCTTCAAACCGATGTATCTGGCGGCGCGCAAGCGCCACCACTTCCACCTGCTCGCGGGCCCGATCGGACCGCTCATCCTCGCACGCAAGATCGTGCGCTTCCGCCGCGGGTGGCCCCTGGAGGAGCCGGACTTCTACGACAATCTCGCGCGCGAGGTGAGGATTCGCTTCGAGGCCCCCACGCGCTTCATGATGGACGGCGACATCCTCGACCCGGTGCCGGCGCTGACGATCCGGACGGGCCCGATCATCTCGATGATCCGCGGCTGAGAAAGGACCCCTCGTGCTCACGATCGGCATCATCGGCGGCAGCGGCCTCTACGCGATGGACGGGCTCACCGACGTCCGCGAGATCGCGGTCGAGACCCCCTTCGGCGCGCCGTCGGACGTGATCGTCGCCGGCCGTCTCGGCGCGACGCAGCTGCTCTTCCTCCCGCGTCACGGCCGCGGCCACCGCCTGCTGCCGTCGGAGCTGCCGTTTCGCGCCAACATCTGGGCGCTCAAGCACCTCGGCGCCGAGCGCGTGATCGCGGTGAGCGCCGTGGGCAGCCTGCGCGAGGAGATCGCGCCGGGTCACCTCGTCGTGCCGGATCAGTTCCTGGATCGGACTCGCGGCCGCATCGGCACGTTCTTCGGGGACGGTATCGTCGCGCACGTCGCGTTCGGCGACCCGGTCTGCGCCGTCCTGTCGCGGGCACTCGTCGACGGCGCGCGCCGGCTCGGCGCGACGGTGCATGCCGGCGGCACCTACGTGTGCATGGAAGGGCCGCAGTTCTCGACGCGCGCCGAGTCGGAGCTCTATCGCAGCTGGGGGGCGTCGATCATCGGCATGACGAACCTGCAGGAGGCGAAGCTCGCGCGCGAGGCGGAGCTGTGCTTCGCGACGCTCGCGCTCGCGACCGATTACGATTGCTGGAAGCAGGACGCGCACGAGGTCGCGATCGCCGACGTGCTTGCGGTGCTGCAGGCGAACGTCGCGCTCGCGAAGCGCGTCATTCACGACGTCGTGCCGGCGCTCGCCGCCGAGCCGGGCTGCGGCTGCGGCCGCGCCCTCGAACACGCGATCATCACCGATCGCGAGCGCATCCCGACGCGCGTGAAGCACGACTTGGCACCGATCATCGGCCGGTACGTTCCGGAGGGCGCATGAGCCTCCTCGTCGTCGGGTCGGTCGCGATCGACACGCTCGAGACGCCGCGCGGGCGCGCGCCCGACGTCCTCGGCGGCGCGGCGACGTACTTCGCGGTCGCGGCGAGCTTCTTCGGGCCCGTGCAGCTGGTCGCGGTCGTCGGCGAGGACTTCCCGCGCGCCGAGCTCGACTGGTTTGCTTCCCGCGGCATCGACCTTGGCGGGCTCGAGGTGCGGAAGGGCCGAAGCTTGCGCTGGACCGGGCGGTATCACGAGGACATGAACGTCCGCGACACGCTCTCGTTCGAGGCGAACGTGTTCGAGCATTTCTCGCCGGACCTGCCCGCGGCCTATCGCAATACACCCTTCGTGTTCCTCGCCAACATCGCGCCGGCGCTGCAGGCGCGCGTCCTCGATCAAGTACGCGCGCCGCGGCTCGTCGGCGCCGACACGATGAACCTCTGGATCGAGACGACGCGCGCCGACCTCGACGCGCTCCTGCGCCGCGTACCGCTGCTCATGATCAACGACGAGGAGGCGCGCCTCCTCTCGGGCGAGACGAACATGGTGCGCGCCGCGCGCCGCATCCTGGCGATGGGTCCGGAGAGCGTCATGATCAAGCGCGGAGAATACGGCGCGCTCTACTTCTCGGGCGAGAGCGTGTTCGCCGTGCCCGCCTATCCGCTCGAGGAGGTGTTCGACCCGACCGGCGCCGGCGACGCGTTCGCGGGCGGCGTCATGGGATACCTCGCGAGCTCGGGTGACGTCTCGCCCGCCGGCGTCCGCCGTGCGATCGTCTACGGCAGCGTCCTGGCGTCCTTCACCGTCGAGGCGTTCAGCCTCGAGCGCCTGCGGACGCTGACCCGTGAGGAGATCGACCGCCGCTACCGACAGTTCATCAGCCTCACGGCCTTCGACGTCCCCTGAGGAGCGCAATGCCGCAGCTTTCCGTCGTCGTTCCGATCTACAACGAAGCGCCGAACGCCGAGGCGCTGGTCTCCGAGCTGCGCGCGACGCTCGACCGTTTGACGCTGACGAGCGAGGTGGTGCTCGTCGACGACGGCTCGAGCGACGAGACGTTTGCGCTCCTCGCCGCCGCCTGCGGCGACGACGCGCGCTTCCGCATCGTGCGCCTGCGGCGGAACTTCGGACAGACGGCGGCGCTCGCCGCCGGTCTCGATCACGCCGCCGGCGAGATCATCGTCACGATGGACGGCGATCTCCAAAACGATCCCGCCGACATCCCGCGGCTGCTCGCCGCGCTCGAGGCGGGCGCCGACGTCGCGACCGGCTGGCGGCGCGATCGCAAGGACCCGTTCCTCTCGCGCCAGCTGCCGTCGATCCTCGCCAACGCGATCATCGGTGCGACGACGAACGTCCGCATCCACGACTACGGCTGCGGCATCAAGGCGTTTCGCGTCGAGATCGCGAAAGGCATGAAGCTCTATGGCGAAATGCATCGCTTCATCGCCGCGATCGCCGGCGACCTCGGCGCGACGGTCGTCGAGATCCCGGTGAATCATCGCCCGCGGCTGCGCGGCGCCTCGAAGTACGGCCTCTCGCGCACGTTTCGCGTCGTGCTCGATCTCCTCACGATCAAGTTCCTCTCCGGCTACTCGACGCGCCCCATCCACGTCTTCGGCTTCCTCGGCCTGATCGCCACCGTGGTCGGTCTCGGTATCACGGGCCTGCTCGGCTTCGAGAAGCTGTTTTTCGGCGTGACGCTCGCCGACCGCCCGCTGCTCCTCCTCGGCATCCTCCTCGTGCTCGGCGGCGTGCAGTTCGTCACGTTGGGTCTGCTCGGCGAGATGCTGGCGCGCACCTACCACGAGTCGCAAGCCAAACCGATCTATACGGTCCGCGAGGTCCGCCAGCTCGCGCCCGCCCGCGCCCCCGCCGTGTCAAGCGTCTGACAGCAGTCGCCTGGCTCACGTCGCCGCGGCCGCTACTGGGGCGAGTTGCCCTACGAGGGCAAGCGAGCCAGACGAGGCGCGAGGGAAGTGAGCCCTACGAGGGCAAGCAGCGCAGGCGTAGCGGAGCTACGCCGAGCCCTACGAGGGCAAGCAGCTTCGCGACCGAGCAACGAAGTATGGCGAAGCAAATCGCCCCAGTAGCACATTGACGGTGCGTAATGCGGCCGGTACCTTCATAGCACTTCGAGCAGCACGGAGGCCGCGGTGAAATTGTGTGTCATCGGCACGGGGTACGTCGGTTTGGTGGCCGGCACCTGCTTCGCCGAAAGCGGAAACGACGTCATCTGCGTCGACATCGACGAGGCCAAGGTCGCGACCTTGCAGAAGGGCGGGGTGCCGATCTACGAGCCCGGCCTCGAGGAGCTGATCCGGCGTAACCTCGCCGAGCGGCGCCTGTGGTTCTCGAGCGACCTCGTCACCGCCGTCCGCGCCGCCGATATCTGCTTCATCGCGGTCGGCACGCCCGAGGCTGCCGACGGCTCGGCGGACCTTCGCGGCGTGATCAAGGTCGCCGAGGAGATCGGCAGCGCGATGAACGGCTATCGCGTCGTCGTCTGCAAGAGCACGGTCCCGGTCGGTACCGCCGACAAGGTCGCGAAGGCGATCCGCCGCAAGACCGATCACGACGTCGACGTCATCTCCAATCCGGAGTTCCTGAAGGAAGGTGCGGCCGTCGAGGACTTCATGAAGCCCGACCGGGTGGTGATCGGCGGCTCGAGCACACGCGCGATCGATATGATGCTCACCCTCTACAAGCCGTTCGTCCGCACCGAGAATCCGATCATGGTGATGGACAACCGCAGCGCCGAGATGACGAAGTACGCGGCGAACGCGTTCCTCGCGACGCGCATCTCCTTCATCAACGAGGTCGCGAATCTCTGCGAGCGCGTCGGCGCCGACGTCGCCGCCGTCCGCCGCGGTATGGGCTCCGACCGCCGCATCGGGCATCACTTCCTCTTCCCCGGCGTCGGCTACGGCGGCTCGTGTTTCCCGAAGGACGTACAGGCGATCATCCGTACCGCGCACGAGAACGGCCTCGAGTTCCCGCTGCTGAACGCCGTCGAGCACGTGAACGAGAAGCAGAAGCACCTGCTCGTCGAGAAGGTCGTGAAACACTTCGGCGACGACCTCGAGAACCGCCGCTTCGCGATCTGGGGCCTGGCGTTCAAGCCGCGCACCGACGACATGCGCGAGGCGCCGTCGATCGTCGTCATCGAGGAGCTGCTGCGCCGCGGCGCCGTCGTCGAGGCGCACGATCCCGAGGCGCTGAACGAGGCGCGCAAGGTCTTCGCCGACCGCATCCGCTACCACCGGCTGAACTACGACGCGCTCGAGGGTGCCGACGCACTCCTCGTCATCACGGACTGGAACGAGTTCCGCCGCCCCGACTTCAAGCGCATGCGCGAGCTCATGCGCACGCCGGTGATCTTCGACGGCCGCAACCTCTACGACCACGATGCGCTGCGCGAGCACGGGTTCACGTACTACCCGATCGGCCGCCCGGCGCTCGAGGTCGCCTGAGTGGCGCGGATCCTCGTCACCGGCGGCGCCGGATTCATCGGCTCCCACCTCTGCGAGCGCCTGCTCGCCGAGAAGAACGACGTCATCTGCGTCGACAACTTCCTGACCGGATCGCCCGACAACATCGCGCCGTTCCTCGGCAATCAGCGCTTCACGTTCATTCAGCAGGACGTCACGAACTTCATCTACGTCCCGGGTGCGCTCGATGCGATCTTGCATTTCGCGTCGCCGGCGAGCCCGATCGACTATCTCGAGCACCCGATTCAGACGCTCAAGGTCGGGTCGCTCGGGACGCATAAGGCACTCGGTCTCGCAAAGGAGAAGCGCGCGCGCTTTCTCCTCGCGTCGACGTCCGAGGTCTACGGCGATCCCCTCGTCCATCCGCAAAAGGAAGACTACTGGGGCAACGTCAACCCGATCGGCCCGCGCGGCGTGTACGACGAGGCGAAGCGCTTCGCCGAGGCGATCACGATGGCCTACCAGCGCACGCACGGCGTGCAGACCCGGATCGTGCGCATCTTCAACACGTACGGCGAACGCATGCGGCAGGAGGACGGCCGCGTCGTGCCGAACTTCATCGCGCAGGCGCTGCGCGGTGAGGACCTGACCGTCTACGGCGACGGCAGTCAGACGCGGAGCTTCTGCTACGTGAGCGATCTCGTCGAGGGCATTCTCCGCCTCTTACGCAGCGAGCATCCGACGCCCGTCAACATCGGCAATCCGCACGAGATGACCGTCCTCCAGTTCGCGAAGCTCATCATCGAGCTCACCGGCACGCGCAGCGGCATTGCGCACAAGCCGCTCCCCGTCGATGATCCGAAGGTACGACAGCCGGACATCACGCTCGCGCGCAAGATCCTCGGCGGGTGGGAGCCCGTGGTGCGCGTCGAGGAGGGGCTGCGGCGGGCGATCGCGTACTTCCGCGGCAAGAACGCGTGAGTCGGATCGCACCCGAAGGAGACGGCGCGGCATGAAGATCCTGGTCACGGGCGGCGCCGGGTTCATCGCGTCGCACATCGCCGACGCGTACCTCGCGGGTGGTCACGAGGTCGTGATCGTCGACGACCTCTCGAGCGGCAAGCGCGCCAACTTGCCGGCCGCCGCGAAGTTCTATCACGCCGACATTCGCAGTCCCGAGGCGCGCGAGATCGTGCGCAACGAGCGCCCGCAGGTGCTCTCGCACCACGCTGCGCAAATGGACGTGCGGCGCTCCGTCGCCGACCCGGCATTCGACGCCGAGGTGAACGTGCTCGGGTTCATCAATCTGCTGGAGGCCGCGCGCGAGGTCGGCACCGAGAAAGTGGTCTTCGCGTCGTCGGGCGGCGCGATGTACGGCGAGCAAGAGACGTTTCCCGCGCCCGAGTCGCACCCCCATAACCCGCTCTCGCCTTACGGCATCACCAAAGCGACCGGCGAGCACTACCTCTTCTACTACCACGCGGTGTACGACCTTCCGTACGTCGCGCTCCGTTACGGGAACGTCTTCGGCCCGCGCCAAGACCCGCACGGCGAGGCCGGCGTCATCGCGATCTTCACCGAGCGCCTCCTCGCCGGCCAAGCGCCGACCATCAACGGTGACGGCAAGCAGACGCGCGACTATGTCTTCGTCGGCGACGTCGTCCGCGCCAACGTCGCCGCCCTGGCGACGAGCTTCGTCGGCTCGATCAACATCGGGACGGGCGTCGAGACCGACGTGAACACGCTCTACGCGCACCTGCGTGTGCTCACCGCCAGCCCGCATCCGGCGCAGCACGGCGCCGCGAAGCCGGGTGAGCAGCGACGCAGCGTCCTGGCGATCGAGCGGGCGGCGCAGGTGCTCTCGTGGCGTCCGGAAGTCACGCTGGAAGAGGGTCTGCGCCGCACCGTCGAATTTTTCCGCACCCGCGCGAACGGCTGACGCGTGTCGTGCGCGTGAGCGGCTGACGCTCAACGCGCGAAGACGAAGAGGTCGTCGTTCCGCCGGGCGGCGGCGGGCGCGAACGGGGTGCGCTGGGCCGGCACGCGCGCGCGGCTGTCCGCGCCCGCGCCGAACCTCACGGGCGCATGCGGGCGTCCGTGTACGCCCGCACGTCGTGGTCAGCGCGCAAATTCTACGGCCCCGCGCACCCCGTTCGCGCCCGCCGCCGCCCGGCGGTGCGGCGTCCGTGACGTCGCGGCGAAGAGCGTCGGCCGTTCGCGCGTAACGCACCCGCCGCCTGCGGCGGCGTCGTCCGTCGCACGCGACGGGGCGGCGGTGCGTACTGCGCCGGCACCGCCACGCTCGTTTTCGCTGGCACGTCGTGTGAGGAGCAAGATCACGCCGCCGTCACGCGACCGGCCGGTAGCCGGCGACGCGAACGCGTCGCGGCGTCCGACGTCGCCGCGATCGTTCATCTTCCGATACGGTACGGACGAGGTGCGTGGGCGCGAACGGGGTGCGCGGGGCCGTAGAAGTTGCGCGCTGACTACGCCGGCCGCGCGGACGTAGACGCCCGCATGCGCCCGTGACGATGCCTGCGGACGCGGATGCCCGCGCGCGCGTGCCGGCCCCGCGCACCCCGTTCGCGCCCACGCGCCTCGTTGGCAGCGTGCCGCATGATGAGCCGACGATCAGCGCTGGTTCGTAGGCGCTCGCCGCACCAGCGACAGGTGCGACGTCGGAGGGTTCACGGCCGCGATCCCACGACGGAGCTTTCGGCGCGCGGCGGCGCCATGAACGGCATCCTCGCGGGCGATGATGCGCGCGCGATCAGCCCGTGCGCGCACCTCGCGTGCTTGGCGGACGATCTCCGACCAGTTCCATATCGTGCCATCTGGTATGCGCATCCGACCTGCCTCCGGTGAGTGGGTCTACGGAAGAGCCGTTCCCACCATCAATCGCGGCCTCACCCTACGCCGTTTTGACGGTTCGACAAGCATAATCGTCGAGCAAATGGTCGAATGCGGAGATCACGCGGCGAGTAGCTCGGAGATCTCGCGGATCACGATCAGAAATTTCCATCCTACATAACAACTGACGGCGATCACGACGATGGACGTGATCCACTTGCCGGACCGCCCGAGGCGCGGCGTGCGCCATACGAGCGGCAGGGCGAAGGGTCCGAGCGCGGTGAAGGCGAGCAGTACGATCCAGACCGGCCGGTAGTACCACGCGAGACGACGACCTTGCCCTGTCCCACAGCGGCGACAGTACTGGTCTTCGGCGTCGATGCCGTGGCCACACCTCCAGCAGGACGTCACGGGTGTACGCACCTCGAAGGTCGAGGCGACCGACATCGATGCTCAGCAGCCTTGCAAGAGGACCTTCTGGCCGTCGGGAAATAAGATGTCGATTTTCGTCCGTTCGCGCTCGGCGGTGACGATGCCGAGCCCGAGCGTGGTGTGGGAGACGACCTCTCCTACCGTGAACCGCATCGAGCGCGAGTAGGGCCGGGATGCGGATTCGGTTCGGCCGCGCAGCAACGCGGCATACTTGCTCGCGTAGATCGTCTGCTCGTCGGCGGCGCCGCGGGCGCGTGGCGGCCCGGTTCGATGCGCGTGCTGCGCGCCGCAGGTATTGCAATGAGTGCGCTTGATCTTCCCCGCTGCCATCGATTCGATGGTATGCCGCAGCACCAGCTTGCAGCGGGTACACCAGCCGTCGACGTGTTTGCCGATCTCGATGTCCATGATCTCTCCCTATCAGTTGTGGCGCATCATCGGCTCGCGATGAGTTGGGTGCCGCAATGCAGGCAAAATGCGGTGCCACGCCGCCTGGCAGTCACGTGATCGCTCTCATCGCATGGGGGCCGGAAAACTCGGTCGTTCACCACGCCACCGCATTTCGGGCAGTGGCGCACGGGGGCGTTGGCGCGGTGATGATTGAGATTGTCGCACGCCGGGAGCCGGATACCAGCGGCGCGGTTACCAGCGATTGTAGGTACCGCGACCGTCGCCGGACGCGCCTCCTGCAGTGCTTCGCTCTCGCGCCTCGCTCACCTTGATGGCGCGACCCTTGAGCTCCTTGCCGTCGAGCTGCTGCACCGCTTTCTGCGCGTCGCCGTTGGTCGTCATTTCGACGAAACCGAAACCGCGGCTCTGTCCCGTCGTGCGGTCCATGAGCACGGTAACCGACTCGCACGGTCCGACGCTCGTGAATACGTCCTGCAGTTCCTGGCTCGTGACGTCGAATCCTAGATTCCCGACGTGTAGCTTTTTGCTCATCAAGTCCTCCTACTTCGAGTCGCGGTTCGTTGCACGGACGCCGATCGGTCGAACGGCGCCGAGCTCGTGCGGAGAGGATGCGCGAGAACGCGCGACCTGCGATCCGCGCCGCTGAGCCGTGTGCTCGCGGCTCGAGGTACCTCTACCCTACGCTGAATCCAGAAATGTACAAGGCAGCATTATCGGGCAGCAGCCGACATGCTGGTTCAGGGGTCGCAGTCGCGATTTTCGGCGATCCGTGCAAGATTCGACGGCGTGCACGATCCGCAGCTGATCCGCAACTTCTCGATCATCGCTCACATCGACCACGGCAAATCGACGCTCGCCGACCGGTTGCTGGAGCGCACCGGCACCGTCAACAAGCGTGACATGGAGGCACAGTTCCTCGACGACATGGAGCTCGAGCGCGAGCGCGGGATCACGATCAAGGCGCGCGCGGTGCGGCTCAGGTACCGTGCCCCGGACGGCGTCGAGTACCAGCTGAACCTGATCGATACGCCGGGGCACGTCGACTTCTCGTACGAGGTGTCGCGGAGCCTCGCGGCGTGCGAGGGCGCCGTGCTGGTCGTCGACGCGGCGCAAGGCGTCGAGGCGCAGACCGTCGCGAACGTGTACCTGGCGCTCGACACCGATCTCGCGATCGTGCCGGTCTTGAACAAGATCGACCTGCCGGCGGCGGAGCCCGACCGCGTCCGGCACGAGATCGAGGACGTGATCGGCCTCGACGCGTCGCATGCGATCCTCGCGAGCGCGAAGCAGGGCATCGGGACCGACGACGTGCTGCAGGCGATCGTGCGCGACATTCCGGCGCCGCGCGGCGATGCAACGGCGCCGCTCAAAGCGCTGCTCTTCGACAGCTGGTTCGATCCGTATCACGGCGTGATCATGGTCGTGCGCGTGTTGGACGGGGTGCTCGAGCCCGGGATGCGCATCCGTCTCGTCGCGACCGGACAGGAGGCGGAGGTCAACCGTCTCGCGGTCTTCTCGCCGACCCTGGTGCAGATCGATGCCCTCGGTCCCGGCGAGGTCGGCGCGGTGATGGCCGGGATCAAGGAGGTCGCCGATACGCAGATCGGCGACACGGTCACCGACGCGAGCCGCCCGACGACGACGCCGCTTCCCGGCTTCAAGCGGGTGAAGCCGATGGTCTTCGCCGGTCTCTATCCCGCCGAGGCGCATCAGTACGGCGCGCTGCGCGACGCCGTCGAGAAGCTGCGACTCAACGACTCCTCGTTCACCTACGAGCCCGAGAACTCGGTCGCGCTCGGCTTCGGGTTCCGCTGCGGGTTCCTCGGTCTCCTGCACATGGAGATCATCCAGGAGCGGCTCGAGCGCGAGTTCGCCCTGACGTTGATTACGACCGCGCCGACGGTCGCCTACCACGTCTACACGACCGACGGCCGCATGCTCATCGTCGACAGCCCGGCCAAGCTCCCGCCCGAGGGCGAGATCGAGCGCATGGAGGAGCCGTTCATCCTCGCCACGATCCACGTGCCGACCGAGCACCTCGGCAACGTCATCGCGCTCTGCGAGGAGAAGCGCGGCAAACAGCGCGAGCTCAAGTTCTCGGGCGAGAAGCGCGCGCTGCTCATGTACGAGCTGCCGCTGAACGAGATCGTCCTCGACTTCTACGACCGCCTCAAGTCGGCGAGCCGCGGCTATGCGTCGCTCGACTACGAGCCGCTCGACTTCCGCGACTCGACGCTCGTCAAGCTCGACGTTCGCATCAACGGCGACATCATCGACGCGCTCTCGGTGATCCTCCACAGCGAGCGCGCGTACTATCGCGGCCGCGAGCTCACGCAGAAGATGCGCCAGCTGGTGCCGCGCCAAATGTTCGAGGTGGTGATTCAGGCGGCGATCGGCAACAAGGTGATCGCGCGCGAGACGGTGAAGGCGCTGCGCAAGAACGTGACCGCGAAATGCTACGGCGGCGACATCACCCGCAAGCGCAAGCTCCTCGAGCGGCAGAAAGAGGGGAAGCGCCGCATGAAGCAGGTGGGGCGCGTCGAGATCCCGCAGGAGGCGTTCCTCGCGGTGCTCAAAGTCGGCGAGTAGGTCGGCGTCGAACGCGCGCTGCGATTCACTCCGGGCGACGCCTCTCGCGCGTTGGAGAGCGGAGCGTCGGCGCATGCGGCGGCGGGCGAGAACGGGGTGCGCGGGGCCGGCACGCGCGCGCGGCCGGTCGCGTCCGCGCGGACGTCATGGGCGCATGCGGTCGTCG
>JBGPOW010000096.1:0-16015 GCA_041488235.1 Binatia bacterium | reverse complement strand
GCGACGCCCATCGGAGCATCGGCCGCGCAGCGGCCGTGCGCACGGGGGCATAATGCGCGGCGCAGCCGCGCACGGGAGCACCCGGGATTCACTCCCGGGCTGCGACGCCCATCGGAGCACGGCGCGCGTAGCGCGCCGCGCGCACGGGGGCATACTCAATTGACGCGGCGCTAGGCGGCTGGTATCAACACCACCCCGATGAACAAGCATCCCTCGGCGCAAAAGCGCCACCGTCAGAGCATCAAGCGTCAGGCGCGCAATCAGGCGATCCGCTCGCGCGTCCGCACGTTCGTGAAGCGCGTCCGCGAGTCGGTCGATGCACGCAACGCCGCCGAGGCGAGCGAGCGCCTGAAGGGCGCGACGCGCGCCATCGACAAGGCCGTGACCAAAGGCGTCCTGCATCGCAACACCGCCGCGCGCAAGATCTCGCGGCTGACGCGCGCCGTCCGCAGCTTGGCGGCCTCGTCGTAGCTCGTCGAGGCCGCCCTTCCTCCACCACGCCTCCGCCGACGCTCACGCCCTCCGGGGCGCGGGCGTCGCGGCGGCGCGGCGGTCGACGCGGCGCCGGACTGCGAGGCGCAAGAGCCACTCCTCCAGCATCGCGCGTCCATCTCCGGTGCCGGTCTTGATCGCCACGTCGATGTCCGCGAGGCGGAGGATCGCGCGCCGCAGCTCGCCGACGCGATACGCTCGCATGCCCTGCTGCACCGCACGCCGCTGATAGGGATTGAGTCCGATCGCGCGCTCCGCCTCGTCCGGACGGCGGCCGCGTGCGACCAGCTCGGCGGCGGCCAAGATCGGCTTCAGCGCGGCGGCGAGCGCGCCGATCACCGCGATGGGCTGCGCTCCCTCGTCGAGCGCCTGCGCCAGGAGGCGGCTCGCCCCCGCCGCATCGCGCGCGCACACCGCGTCGGTCATCTCGAAGGTACCGTGCTCCCGGCCCGGTGCGCTCACCCGCAGCACGTCGGCGGCGCCGATCGGCCGCTCCTCGACGACCGCGGCGGCGAGCTTGTCGAGCTCGCTCGCGAGCACGAGCAGGTCGCGGCCGACGCACTCGAGGAGGAGCGCGCGCGCGTCGTCGTCGAGGCGGCGGCGGCGATCTTTCGCGAATCGGTCCGCCCATTCCGCCATCTCGCCGGTGCGCGGGTGATCGACCGGGACGCGACGTCCCAGCTCACGGCAGCGCGCAAAGAAGCGCCGCCGTTGATCCCCGCCGCGGGCGACGATCGCCACCGTCACCTGCGGCGCTTGCCGCTCGAGCGCACGCAGGAGCCGCTCCTGCGCACGTTCCGTCAGCGCTTCGGCGCCGCGCAAGACGAGCAGCGTACGCGCGCCGAAGAGCGAGGGCGTCTCGATCGCGTCGGCGAGCGCCTCGGGGTCACAATCGGCGCCGTGATAACCCAGCAGCGCGACGTCGCCGCGCTCGCGCTCGAGACCGCGGCGGATCTCCGCGAGCGCGCGGTCGGCGCGCAGGCCGTCGAACTCGCCGCGGCGCTCCTCCATGAGGACGTAGAGCGACGGCGACGCCGCGTCGGCGGTCAGAAATCCTCCATGATCTGATCGTAGACGTCGTGGGCGAGCGACCGCAGCATCCGCTCGAGCGTCTCGCGGCGCCGGCTTTCGGCCAGCTGGATGTCGGTGAACGCGCCGAGATCCTCCGCGTTCAACGTCGAGCGGCGGAAGTCGGACGACGTCGTGACGATCACCGACGCCACGCTCTCGAAGTCGCCCGTCTCACGCAGCCCCTTCACCTGCCAGAGGAGCGCGCCGGTGTCGCGGCGTCGCAGCTCGAGATCGAGCGCGACGACCGTCTGGTAGGTCAGCACCTCGTCTTTACTGTTGAACGCGACCGGCCGATCGACCGCCTGGCGCACGACACCCGAGAGGAGGAGGTCGCCCTCGGCTGGGGTCGATGCGATGCGAAACGGCCCGCGCATCGCGAACTCACGCTCGATCGCGAGCGCGATGCGCTTCTCGAGCCCCGCCTCGCGGGTATCGTTGGAGAGCGCCTCGACGCCGAGCGTCCGCAGCTCCGGCGAAAACGCGCGTCCACCGCCGCCGAAGTGGTACCCGCAGCCGGCGGCGCACAGCGCCGCGAACAGCACGAGCGAGAGGCGAGATCGCGGTCGGCGCATGTCACACCACGATGCTGACGAGCCGGCCGGGAACGACGAGCGTCTTGCGAATCGCCTTTCCTTCGACGTGCGCGCGTACGCGCTCGTGCGCCAGCGCTTGCGCCAGCACCGCCTCGTCGGCGGTGTCGGGCGCGACCGAAAACCGCGCGCGTACCTTGCCGTTCACCTGCACGACCATCTCGACGACGTCCTCCGCAAGCGCGCTCTCGTCGACCGCCGGCCACGGCTGCGCGTCGAGATCGTCGCCACCGATGGCCTCCCAGAGCTCGCTCGCGATGTGCGGAACGAACGGCGCGAGCAGCACGACGGTCGTCCCGACCGCCTCCGCGAGGGCCGCGCGCAGCGCGGTATCGCGCGGCGGAACCTCGTCGACGAGCTCGGCATAGCCGTTCACCAGCTCCATCACCGCGGCGATGGCGGTATTGAAGTGCTGCCGCCGCTCGACGTCCTCCGTGACGCGCGTGATCGTCCGGTGCGTCAAGCGGCGGAGGGCGCGCGCCTGCTCGGCGCCAGCGCCGTCGCTGGCCGCCGGCCGCGCCGCGCCGGCCGCTGTTTCGCCGCGCGCGGCGGCAAGCCACTCACGCCCGCGGGCGACGATCCGCCACAGACGATGCAGGAAGCGTGACGCGCCCTCGATGCCTTGATCGCTCCAGTCGAGGTCGCGCTCGGGCGGCGCTGCGAAGATGCAAAACAGGCGCGCGGTGTCAGCGCCATAGCGCTGGACGAGATAGTCGGGCTCGACCGTGTTGCCCTTCGACTTGCTCATCTTCGCGCCGTCCTTGATGACCATCCCCTGCGTGAGGAGGTTCACGAACGGCTCGTCGAGCGTCGCACCGACGGATGACGGGCCCGTGTACTCGAGATCGCGCAGCACTTTCGTGAAGAAGCGCGCGTAGAGGAGATGCAGGACGGCGTGCTCGACGCCGCCGATGTACTGATCGACGGGCAGCCAGTACGCGAGCGCGTCGCGATCGAAGGCGCGCGTGTCCTCGTGCGGCGACGTATAACGCAAGAAGTACCACGACGACTCGACGAACGTATCGAACGTGTCGGTCTCGCGCCGTGCCGGCCCGCCGCATTGCGGGCAGCTCGTGCGGACGAAGCTCTCGAGCTTCGCCAGCGGCGAGCCGCCGGTCCCGGAGAGCTCGACGTCGGTCGGCAGCACGACGGGCAGGTCGCTGCGCCGCACCGGCACGACTCCGCAGGTGTCGCAGTAGACGACCGGGATCGGCGCGCCCCAGTAGCGCTGTCGCGAGATCCCCCAATCGCGGAGCCGATACTGCGTCGCGCGCGAGCCGAAGCCGCCTGCCGTCGCGGCGTCGGTGATGCGCAGCTTCGCTTCCTCGTTGGGTAACCCGTCGAATGCCCCCGAGCCGACGAGGCGTCCCGGTCCGACGTACGCCTCCTCCATGCGCGCCGGATCGAGCGGCGGCGCATCGTCGGGCTGCACGACGACACGCATCGGCAGCTCGTGGGCGCGCGCGAATTCGAAGTCGCGCTGGTCGTGGCACGGCACGGCCATCACCGCGCCCGACCCATAGCCCATGAGGACGAAGCTCGCAGCGTAGATCGAGAGGCGCGCCCCGGTGAACGGATTGCGGCAGTACGCGCCCACGAAGACGCCGTCCTTGCCGACGGCGCGCTCCGCCGTCGACTGTGCGCGCACGTGCTGCACGAACTCCGCCACCGCGCGCTCCTCGTCCGTTCCCGCGGACAAGGCGGCGACGAGTGGATGCTCGACGGCGATGCTGACGAACGTCGCGCCGAACACGGTGTCGGGCCGCGTCGTGAAAACGGTGATGCCGCCCTCGCGATCGGCGAGCGGAAACGTGAGCTCGGCACCGATGCTCTTGCCGATCCAGTTCCGCTGCATGGTGAGGACCTTCTCGGGCCAGCCGACGAGCGCGTCGCAGCCGGTGAGCAGCTCCTCGGCGTACGCGGTGATGCGCAGAAACCACTGCTCGAGCTCGCGCTCCTCGACGACGGACTCGCAGCGCCAGCACCGTCCGTCCTCGACCTGCTCGTTCGCGAGCACGGTCTGGCAGCGGGCGCACCAGTTGACGAGCGACTTCCGGCGGTACGCCAGGCCGCGCTCGAGCATGGCGAGGAAGAACTCCTGCTCCCAGCGGTAGTACTCCGGATCGCAGGTCGCGATCTCGCGCCGCCAGTCGTAGCTGAAGCCCATACGCTGCAGCTGGCCGCGCATGTACTCGATGTTGTCGCGCGTCCAGACCGCCGGGTGGATGCCGCGCTCGATCGCGGCGTTCTCCGCCGGCAGGCCGAACGCGTCCCATCCGATCGGATGCAGGACGTCGTAGCCGCGCATCCGTCGCTGGCGCGCCACCACGTCGCCGATCGTGTAATTGCGGACGTGCCCCATGTGGATGCGTCCCGACGGATACGGGAACATCTCGAGGCAATAGAACTTGGCGCGGCCGGTGCCATCCGTCGCCTCGTGTGCGTGTCGCTCGGCCCAGCGGCCTTGCCAGCGTGACTCGACGGCTTGCGGATCGTACCTCGTGTCCATGGTGGCCGCGCTCAGCGCGCGCGTTGCCGTTCCTTGGCGCCGACGACCGCCGCCACCTGATCGAGCACGCCGTTCACGAACGTCGCCGACTCGTCGTTGCCGAAGCGCTTGGCGATCTCGATCGCCTCGTCGATCGCGACGCTCGCCGGCACGTCGGGACGGCAGAGGAGCTCGTAGGCGCCGATGCGCAGGATGTTGCGATCGATTTGCGACAGACGGTCGAGCCGCCAATGCTCGGCGGCGTCACCGATCAGCGCGTCGATGCGCTCGCGCGTCTCGAGCACGCCATTCACGATCTCCCCGGCGAACGCGCGAGCGGCGTCGGGCGCCGGCGCGCTCTCGGGGTCGTCGAAATGGCGCCAGAGATCAGCGGCGGTCGTCGGCAGCTCGCCGCTCGTGACGTCCGCCTGGTAGAGCGCTTGCAGCGCGAGTTCGCGTCCACGCCGTCGCGTGCCGCTCATCGCGTCACCCGAGCAACCGGCCGAGCTGCGCCATCTCGATCGCGCTCACTGCCGACTCGTAGCCCTTGTTGCCGTGGCCGGCGCCGGAGCGCTCGAGCGCCTGTTCGATCGTGTCGGTGGTGAGCATGCCGAAGGCGATCGGCAGACGATGATCTGCGATCACCCGTCCGATGCCGCGGGTGACCTCGGCGGCGATGTACTCGAAGTGCGGCGTCTCGCCGCGGACGACCGCACCGAGACAGACGAGCGCGTCGTAGACGCCGGCGCCCGCGAGGCGGCGCGCCGCGAACGGCACCTCGAATGCGCCCGGAACGTGCACGACGGCGATGTCGTCGTCGGCGACGCCGTGACGCGCGAGCGCGTCGAGCGCACCGGCGAGCAGCCCTTCGGTCACCGAGCGGTTGAAACGCGAGACCACGATCCCGACGCGCAGGCCATTCCCGTCGAGCGATCCCGTGAGCTCGCGTGCTGCCATGCCCGTCAGCTGATCAGCTTCAGGCCGCTGAAGAGGTGCCCGAGCTTTTGCTGCTTCGTCCGCAGATAGGCGATGTTGCCGCTCCGCGCCGGGACCTCGAGCGGCAGGCGCTCGATCACGTCGACGCCGTACGCCTCGAGGCCGCGGACTTTGCGCGGATTGTTCGTCAGGAGCCGCACGCGGCGGACGCCGAGGTCGCGCAGGATCTGCGCGCCGATCCCGTAGTCGCGAAGATCCTCTTCGAAACCGAGCTCGAGGTTCGCCTCGACGGTGTCGCGTCCGCGGTCTTGGAGGGCGTAGGCGCGGATCTTGTTGGCCAGACCGATGCCGCGTCCCTCCTGGTGCATGTAGACGACCACGCCCTGCCCCACCGACTCGATGAGCTCCATCGCGCGATGCAGCTGGTCGCCGCAATCGCAACGCTCGGAGCCGAAGACGTCGCCGGTGAGACACTGCGAGTGCACCCGCACCAGCACGGGATCGGTCGCGCGCAGCACGCCCTTCACGAGCGCGACGTGCTCGTGTCGATCGACGGCGTTGCGGTAGACGATGGCGCGGTACGTGGCACCGGTCGCGCTCGTGAAGTCGGCCTCGAGGGTGCGCTCGACGAGGAGCTCGCTGCGCAGACGATACGCGGCGAGCTGCGCCAGCGTCGCCATCTTGATGCCGTGTGCACGGGCGAGCGCGGCGAGGTCGTCGACGGCGGCGACGGCGCCGTCCTCGCACAGCGCGGTGCAGAACACGGCTGCCGGCTTCAGCCCGGAGAGCCGCGTGAGATCGACGGCCGCCTCGGGATGGCGCATTTGCGCCAGCACGCCGCCGCGCTGGACCTGCACCGGGAAGACGTGGCCCGGCATCGAGAGGTCGCCTGGTCCCGCACCGTCGGCGACCGTCACGGCGATGGTGCGGGCGCGATCCGCCGCGGAGATCCCCGTCGTCACGCCGTGGCGCGCCTCGATCGAGGCGCCGAACGCCGGCTGACGCGATGCCGACGGCGCCGCGAGGAGTGGGATCCCGAGATGGCGCATGCGGCCCTCGGTCAACGCGACGCAGACGAGGCCGCGCGCATGCGCGGCGAGAAAGTTCACGGCCTGCGGCGTCACGCGCTCGGCGGCGAGGCAGAGCGCGCCTTCGCCGCCCTCGCGCTCGTCGACGAGCAGCGCCATCTTGCCGGCGCGCAGATCAGGGAGGATCTCGTCGATTGGCGTCCACATCGGATTTTACCGCACTATAGCGGCTCCGGCCCCATATTGCACCGCGCCGTCCCACACGACGTCCGGACCGAGTCGCGTCACTGTGATCCGGCCGAGCCGCGGCGCCGCCGCAAGCCGCGCGACGCCGAGCGACGCCAGCATCGCCCGGCCGTCGCCGCCGAGGAGGATCGGCGCGGAGACGAGCAGCACGCGGTCGACGGCACGCTCACGCAGCATCGTCGCCGCGAGGTCGCCGCCGCCCTCGACGAGGACGCTCACGACGTCGCGCGCTGCCAGAGCCTCGAGGAGCGCGTCCATGCGCACGCGACCGCGGCGTCCCGGAAGCGCGACCACCTCGGCGCCGGCGCGCTCGAGCGCGCGGCGGCGGCGCGGACTCGCCGCCGCCGTCGTCACGACGAGCGTCGGCGCGGGCGAACGGCCACGGAAGACGGCGGCGCGCGGTGACACGCGCAGGCGCCCGTCGACGACGACGCGCCGCGGGTCGCGGCCGCCGCGGATGCGACACGTGAGCGCTGGATCGTCGGCGAGGATGGTGCCGGCGCCGACCATCACCGCGTCGACGCGGTTGCGGAGCGCATGCACCCAGCGCCGCGCCGCCGCGCCGCTCACCCAGCGCGACTCGCCGGACGCCGTCGCGATGCGGCCGTCGAGCGATGCCGCGAGCTTCAAGAGAACATACGGACGCCGGCGCACCACGAAATGGCGAAACCATGCCGACACCGCTCCCGCCTCGTCGGCGAGGACGCCGACGTCGACGCGGATCCCGGCGGCGCGGAGCGCGCGCAGGCCACGACCGCGGACCCGCGGGTTCGGATCGCCGACCGCCACGACGACGCGCGCGACGCCGGCGGCGACCACCGCGCGCGCGCAGGGCGGCGTCCGTCCGAAATGGCTGCACGGCTCGAGCGTCACGTAGAGCGTCGCGCCGCGCGCCGCGCCGCCGGCGCGCCGCAGCGCGACGACCTCCGCGTGCGGCCCGCCGGCGCGGCGATGCCAACCCTCGCCGACGATCCGTCCGGCGCGGACGACGACGGCACCGACGGGCGGGTTCGGGCTCGTGCGGCCGAGACCGCGGCGCGCGAGCGCGACGGCGCGCGCCATGAAGCGAGCGTCGCCCTGCCGCATCATCCGCTCAGCGCGCCCGCGGCTTTCGCGGGTGTCCCTCCGCGCGCCGCTCTTTGATCAGCTGCTGGAGCTCCTCCATGAACTCGCCGATGTCCTGAAACGAACGGTACACGGACGCGAAGCGGACGTATGCCACGGTATCGAGGCCATGGAGCTCGCGCATCAGCGCCTCGCCGATGAGCGAGCTCGGGACCTCCTTTTCGCCGCGCTCCTGCAGCCCGCGCTCGATGCGGTCGACGACGCCCTCGATCGCCTCGATGCCGACGGGCCGCTTCTCGCACGCGCGTTTCAGGCCGGCGACGATCTTGCGGCGATCGAAGCTCTCGCGGCGGCCGTCCTTCTTCACCACCATCGGCAACGCCGCCTCGGCGCGCTCGTACGTCGTGAAGCGTCGCTGGCAGCGCAGGCACTCGCGCCGACGGCGGATGACATCGCTCTCCTCGGTGAGCCGCGAGTCGATCACCTTGTTCTCGAGGTCGCGACAGAAGGGACACTTCACCGCGCGACCTCGCCCATCCGGCGGCAGCGCATCGTACCGACGGCGTCCGCGCTTCGCGGTTCCGTCACGCCGGGATCACCGCCCGCCGTAGATCGGGAATTGCGCGCAAAGCGCCGCGACGTCGTCGCCGATCGATCGCAACGCGGTCGCATCGCCGACGCATTGCAGCGCGCGAGCGATGAAGTCGGCGATGTGCGCCATCTCCGGCTCGCGCATGCCGCGCGAGGTCACCGCCGGCGTGCCGATGCGGACGCCGCTCGTCACCATCGGCGAGCGCGTGTCGAAGGGCACCGTGTTCTTGTTGACGGTGATGCGCGCGCGGTCGAGCGTCGCCTCGGCGACCTTGCCGGTGAGCTCGGTGCCGCGCAGATCGAGCATCATGAGATGCACGTCCGTCCCGCCCGTGAGCAGCCGAAACCCGTGCTCGACGAGCGCCGCGGCGAGCGCCTTCGCGTTGGCGACGATTTGCCGCTGATACGCCTTGAACTCGGGTGTCATCGCCTCCTTGAACGCGACTGCCTTCGCGGCGATCACGTGCATCAACGGCCCGCCCTGATTACCCGGGAAGATCGACGAGTTCAGCGCCTTCGCGTACCGCTCCGGGCAGAGGATCAACCCGCCGCGCGGGCCGCGCAGGGTCTTGTGCGTCGTGCTGGTCACGAAATCCGAGAACGGCACCGGCGACGGATGCAGGCCCGCGGCGACGAGCCCGGCGAAATGCGCCATGTCGGTCATGAGGATCGCGCCCACTTCGTCGGCGACGCGGCGGAACGCCGCGAAGTCGAGCGTCCGCGGATATGCGCTGTAACCGGCGACGATCAGCTTCGGACGGTGCTCGCGCGCGAGTGACGCCAGCTGGTCGTAGTCGAGGCGCTGGTCGGACTCGCGCACGCCGTAATGCGCAACCTTGAAGAAGCGCCCCGAGAAGTTCACCGGACTGCCGTGCGTCAGGTGGCCGCCGTGGCTCAAGTTCATCGCGAGGATCGCGTCGCCGGGGGCGAGCTGCGAGAAATACACCGCCATGTTCGCCTGCGATCCGGAGTGTGGCTGCACGTTCGCGTGCTCGGCGCCGAAGATCTCCCGCGCGCGCGCGATCGCGAGCGACTCGACCTCGTCCACGAACTCGCACCCGCCGTAGTACCGCTTCCCCGGATACCCCTCGGCGTACTTGTTGGTGAGGATCGACCCCTGCGCCTCGAGCACCGCCTCGCTGACGATGTTCTCCGACGCGATCAGCTCGAGGCTCCGCTGCTGCCGATCGCGCTCTCGCTGAATGGAGGCGAAGATCTCGGGGTCGGTCCGTTCGAGCGGCGTGCTCATTGTTCGATCTCAGGAACCGGCGGTCCAGACCCGCCCGCGCGGCGAAGCCGCGCGAGGGAGGCGCGCGAATTCACTTCGCGCGCCGACGCCCATCGGAGCATCGGCGCGCTCCGCGCGCCGAGCGCACGGGGGCGAAATCATTTATGACTTTCGATGTAATTGACGACGTCTTGGACGGTGCGGATTTTTTCCGCATCCTCGTCGGAGATCTCCATCTCGTACTCTTCCTCGAGCGCCATCACGAGCTCGACGATGTCGAGCGAGTCGGCGCCGAGATCCTCGATGAAGGACGCCTCCGGCGTGACTTCCTCTTCGCTCACCCCCAACTGCTCGCAGATGATCTCTCGAACCTTGGTCTCAACCGGAGACGCCATGCTTCCTCCTCACACGTACAATCCGCCGTTGACGTGGATCACCTGACCGGTGATGTACGCTCCCCCCGGACCGGCGAGAAACGTGACCGCCGCCGCGACCTCTTCGGGCTTGCCGAGTCGACGCAGCGGCACGAGCGCCAGCACCATGTCACGCGCGGCCGCTTGCATGCCCTCGAGCATGTCGGTCTCGATCAGCCCCGGCGCGACGGCGTTCACGGTGACGTCGCGCGACGCGAGTTCGCGCGCCGCGGCTTTCGTGAAGCCGATCACTCCGGCCTTCGCGGCCGCGTAGGTCGATTGCCCGGTATTGCCCATGAAGCCGACGACGGAGCTGATGTTGACGATACGACCGGCGCGCGCCCGCATCATGGCGCGGCTGACAGCCTTGGTGCAGTTGAAGACCCCCTTGAGGTCGACGTCGAGGACTCGATCCCACACTTCCTCGCTGGTCCGAAGGATGAGCCCGTCCGCCGAAACGCCGGCATTATTGATCAAAATATCCACGTTGCCAAGGCGCGCCGCGACATCGCGGAAGGCGCCGTCGACGGCCGACGTATCGGCGACATCGAACCCGAGCACCTCGGCGAGCCCACCGGCGGCGCGAATATCGGCGACGACTGCCTCTGCGGCGTCGCGACGCTCGCGATAGTTCACCACGACGCGCGCGCCCGCGGCAGCGAGGTCGCGCGCGATCGCGGCACCGATGCCGCGCGATCCACCGGTCACGAGCGCCAGCTTACCGGCCAGCGCGCCGCTCACGCGACGCTCGCGAGCGCCGCCCAGCCCTCGCCCTCGCCGGCGGCCACGGCGTCGATGCCGAGCCGCATGCGTTGCACAAGCCGCGTCAGCACCTGACCGGGACCGATCTCGAAGGCCCGCGCGCAGCCACCCTCGGCGAGCGCCGCCATGGACTCCGCCCAACGCACCGGCGCGGTGACCTGGGAGACGAGCAGCGGCCGCACCCGCGCGGGATCCGTGTTCGGCACCGCGTCGACGTTGGCGACGACAGGAACGGTGAGTGGCGCGATCGACACCTCGTCGAGAGCATGTGCCAGCGGGCCGGCAACGGGCGCCATCAGCCGACAATGAAACGGTGCGCTCACCGGCAGGAGAAGCGTGCGGGCGCCGAGATCGCGCGCCGCCGCGATCACCCGCGCCACGGCGTCACGATGGCCGGCGATGACGATCTGCCCCGCGCCGTTGAAGTTGGCCGGCTCGACGACGTCGTCGCCGGCGACGCGCGCGCAGAGCGCCGCGACGACGTCATCCGCGAGACCGAGGATCGCCGCCATGGCGCCGACGTCTTCAGGGACGGCGGTCTGCATCAATTGCCCCCGCAAACGCACCAAGCGCAGCGCTTCCGCGAACCCGATGGCACCGGCGACGACGAGCGCCGTGTACTCACCGAGGCTGTGGCCGGCGAGCCACGATGGACGGAGCTCGATCTCCTTGGCGGCGGCGCGATACCCGGCGATGCTCGTCGCGAGGATCGCCGGCTGCGCGTGCTCCGTCCGCACGAGCTCGTCGTCGGGACCCTCGAAGCACAACCGCGAGAGACGCATCCCGAGCGCGTCGTCCGCCTCCTGGAACGTCTCGCGCGCGACACGATGCTCAGCGGCGAGGCGCCGGCCCATACCGACGCGCTGCGATCCTTGACCCGGGAAGAGGAAAACTGAGGGGAGCACGGCCTCGCGGCGTGGCTCGTTCGAGGCTCAGGCCTCTTGAACGTCCAGGACCTTGCGTCCGCGGTACTCGCCGCAGTGCGCGCAGGCGCGATGGCGCAGCATCGGCTCCTGGCAATTCGGACACGTGATCCAGCTCGCCGGCACGAGCGCGTCGTGCGCCCGCCGCTTGTTGCGCTTCGTGCTCGAAGTACGTCGCTTCGGAACCGCCATGACCCCTCCTCGGCGGTCTCAGGAGCCGCCGTCGATCTTCAACCCGCGCAGCACAGCGAGTCGTGGATCACCGGACTCGACGGTGCAAGAACATTCCGTCGTGTTGCGGTTCACGCCGCACTGCGGGCACAGGCCACAGCATTCTTCATCACAGAGCGGCCGCGTCGGCAAGGCGAGCAGTACCTGCTCGTAGACGAGGCGCGTCACGTCGACCTCGGTGCCGCGGTAGAATGATTCCGCGAGGTCGCCCGGGGCGAGCTCGATCTCGCCCTTGAGCGGCTGCTCTGGCGTGAGGACGAGGGAGAAGTCCTTGGCGACGTCGAGCGGGAACGGCGCGAGGCAGCGCGCGCAGGTCGCGGTCGCGATCCCGTGCACCCTCCCATCGAAAAAGAGATCCTGCAGCGAGCGCGAGAACGTCAGGTCGACCTCGAGGGGGATGCCGAACTCGTAGTCGTGGGGCCCTTCGTGCAGCATGCCGTTCAACTCCGCGACCGGCTCTGCGTACGCCAATTCGCTCGGAACGGCGAGAATGTCGTGAAGCTGCACTTTCATGGGGAACCCGCAGGAGGACGTCGCCGCCTTCGTTATACGTGCCCGCCGACGAGGGGCACAAGCGAGGTGGCCGCACCGGCGCCCCCACGGCGCGAGCGCCCGCGGTGCGCGCGCACCGACGCGCGCCGTCAGTCGCGGTCGCGCTCGTCGTCGCGCCCCGGCGTGCCGCGCGTACCGCTGCCCGCAGCGCGCTCGAGGCGGCGGACGCGCTGCAGCAGCTGCGGGAGACGCAAGAGCGCCGCCGACGCGCGCCGCCAGCGCGCCACCTCGACGGCGGGATAGCCGCCGACGATCTGTCCCGCCGCGACCGAGCTCGGTACCCCGCTTTGTGCGACGATCTGCGCGCCGTCGCCGATCGTGAGGTGACCGGCGGCGCCCGCTTGGCCGCCCATCTGCACGCCGCGGCCGAGCTTCGTCGATCCTGCGAGCCCGACCTGCGCCGCGAGGAACGAATGGGCGCCGATCTCGCAGTTGTGACCGACCATGACGAGGTTGTCGAGCTTGGCGCCCTCGCGCACGACGGTGGCGCCGAGCGTGGCGCGGTCGATGGTCGTGTTGGCGCCGATCTCGACGTCGCTCTCGATCACGACGGTGCCCGTCTGGGGAATCTTCACGGCACCGCGAGGACCGGGCGCGAAACCGAAGCCGTCGGCGCCGAGCACGACGCCGGGATGCAGCACGACGCGGTCGCCGATCTGCACGTCCTCGCGCACGACGACGCCGGCATGCGCGACGAAACTGCGGCCGATGCGCACCCCGGGGTAGATCGTGACGTGCGGGTGGATCGTTGCCTCGGGTCCGATCTCGACGTCGTCGCCGATGACGGCATACGCGCCGATCGAGACCGGCTGCGCGATCTTGGCGCTCGCCGCAACGACCGCGGTCGGGTGAATGCCGGCGGGCGGCCGCCGCGGAACGTGAAAGAGCGCGAGCGCCTCGGCGAACGCGAGATACGGATTCTCCGACCGCAGGCTCGCGAGCGGCACCTCGTCCGCCGTGCGCGCGAGAATGATCGCCGACGCGCGCGTGGCCGCGACCTGACTCGTGTACTTGGGATTCGCGAGGAACGTCACGTCGCCGGGGCCGGCATCGTCGAGGCTGCGGACGGCGTGGATCTCGACCTCGCCGTCACCACGGAGCTCGCAGCCGAGCCGCTCGGCGAGCGCCGCGAGCTTCATGCGTCGAGCGCCTGCATGCGACGGCAGATTTGCGTGAAACCCCGGCGGCCGCAAGCGTCGCCGCTCGTGTCCGCCTCTCGCGCCGCGCGGGAACCACGCCGATGTCGCCGGCGGCCGCGTATCGGCGCGCAAATTTGCCGCTCTCGTGGGCCTATGTTAGGAGCACGCGATGTCCGACGTCGTCGATTTCGCCAAAGGTGACGGCCTCGTTCCGGTGATCGTGCAGGACGACGCCACCGGCGCCGTTCTGATGCTCGCCTACATGAATCGTGCGGCGTTCGAGCGTACCGTCGCGACCGGCTACGCCTGCTACTGGAGCCGCTCACGGCGCGAGCTGTGGGTGAAAGGCGAAACCTCCGGCAATCGCCAGGAAGTGCGCTCGATCGACGTCGACTGCGACGGCGACACGCTCCTGTTGCGCGTCGTGCAGCAAGGCGGCGCCGCGTGCCACGAAGGTTACCTGAGCTGCTTCTTTCGCCGCCACGACGACGGCTCGTGGCGCGTCACGGCCGAGCGCGTCGTCGACCCGGCGACGCTCTACCCGAAACGATGAGCGTCCTCCGGCTCGGCATTCCGAAAGGCAGCCTCGAGGAGGCGACAATCGAGCTCTTTCGGAAGAGCGGCTGGCGCATCAAGTCCGGCGACCGCAGCTACTTCCCGTCCGTCGACGACCCGGCGCTGCGCTGCAATCTCATCCGCGCCCAGGAGATGGCGCGCTACGTGGAGTCGGGCACGCTCGACGCCGGCATCACCGGCCATGACTGGATCCTCGAGAACGGCGCCGACGTCGCGGTGATCCGCGACCTCGTCTACTCGAAGGCGACGCTCCGGCCGACGCGCTGGGTGCTCGTCGTTCCCGAGCGCTCGCCGGTGCAGGGCATCGAGGATCTGCGCGGCAAGACGATCGCGACGGAGCTCGTGAACTACACGCGGCGTTTTTTCGCCGAGCACAAGGTCGACGTCGAGGTCGAGTTCTCCTGGGGCGCAACCGAGGCGAAAGCCGCCGAGGGTCTCGTCGACGCGATCGTCGAGGTCACCGAGACCGGCAGCACCCTGCGCGCAAACGGCCTGCGGATCGTCTGCGAGCTCTTCCAGTCGAACCCGCAGCTCATCGCCAACCATGCGGCGCTGAAGGACCCGTGGAAGCGCGACAAGATCGAGCAGATCGGTTTGCTGCTGCTCGGTGCCCTGCAGGCGGAGACGCAAGTCGGCTTGAAGCTCAACGCTCCCAAAGATCGTCTCGACGCGATCGTCGCGATGCTCCCCAGCATCACCGCGCCGACGGTCTCGACGCTCTACGGCGCCGACTGGTTCTCGATCGAGAGCGTGATCGCGGAGAGCGTCGTCCGCGAGCTGATCCCGAAGCTCCTGAAGGCCGGCGCCGTCGGCATCATCGAGTACTCGCTGAACAAGGTCATTTAGCCCGCGCATTGCCATGATCAGGGCGCCGCTCAGCGCCCGCAGATTCAAGCTGGGCGCTGTCGGCGAAACCGGTGTCACCGCCCCGACAGCGACGGAAGCGGCACCGCTGATTGGCTTGCCGCCGCGGGCGTCGGGTGCGCCGATCCGCGCCACGCGAGGACGACCGCCACCAGCAGCGCGGCGGTGAGCGCGGCGGCGTTGAGCGACGCCGCCGCCGTCCAACCGATCCCGCTCAGGCCGAGGGCGTCGACGCCGGATTCCGAGGCCGCGAAGTTCACGAACGGCAGCACGAGCAGCGCGAGAAGCGCGACCTGCGCGCGGCTCATGGACAGCCCCCGCGGCGCCAGCTCGGCGATCGGCCACGCGAGCAGCACGATGTCGTACGACTGGTGATACGTGCACAGCAGCGTCGTGACGCAGACGATGATCGTTTGCAGCACACGCGCGTCGCGGCCGCGGGCCCGCGAGAGACGCATCGCCGCGGCAGCGACAGCCAAGACGACGCAGCCGATCGCCACGTCTGCGCCAAGCCCGAACTGGCGGCCGACGATGCGGGCGAGAAACGACGGCGCGTCGACGCGGTACAGGCTCGTGCTCGTCGCGTTCGGTGCATTGGCGGCGTGATGCGCGTAGCTCGTCGCGAGGAGACGTCCGGCGTCGGGGGAGAGCAATGCCGGCACCAGCAACACGACGACCGCGAGCGACACGACACTAGCGAGCGCGACGCCGCCCGCCGCCACACGGCCGTCGCCACGCGCCGCGAGCAGCGTCGCGACCGGAAGCCCATACGTCGGCTTGAGCGCCGCAAGCGCAAGCCCCGCGATCGCGACGTATGGCG
>JBGPOW010000095.1:0-16155 GCA_041488235.1 Binatia bacterium | reverse complement strand
CCGGGAACTGCAGCACCTGCAAGCCTAACCAGACCTGTAGCGGCGGCTTCCGCAACTGCTTCCTCGATCCGATCGTCCGCGTCGGCATCCCGGGAACGCAGAACGCAACCCTCGCGGCGACCTTCTGCATTCCGCCGACGGGCAGCCCCTCGGTGAACAGCGTCGGCGGCCTTCCCGGTCCGGGCGGTATCGAGCTTCCCGTCCGCATCTTCAAGACCGGCGCGCAATGCGGCAACGGGACGATCGACTCGGGTGAGCAGTGCGACGGCCCCAACGACAGTGCGTGCCCGGGAGCGTGCCTGCCGAATTGCCGGTGCCCGCTGTGCGGCGATCAGCAAGTGAATCAGCCGAGCGAGCAGTGCGACGGCAGCGACGACAGCGCGTGTCCCCGTCAATGCCAGGCGAATTGCACCTGCGCCGCGGCGTCCTGCGGCGACAACGTCGTCCAAGCCGGCGAGCAGTGCGACGGCACCGCGACGAACGGGCAGTGCCCTGCGAGCGCCTGCCAGCCGGATTGCACCTGCGGTCCGTACTGCGGCGACAACGTCGTGAACGGCGGCGAGCAGTGCGACGGCAGCGGCTCGACCGCGTGTCCGCCGAGCGCCTGCCAGGCGAACTGCACGTGCGGTCCGTACTGCGGCGATGGCATCATCAACGGTACCGAGCAGTGCGACGGCAGCGCCACCGGATCGTGCGCCGGCAGCTGTCAGTCCGACTGCACCTGCGCGCCCTTCTGCGGCAACAACATACGCGAGGCGGGCGAGCTCTGTGACGGTACCGACGCGGCGCTCTGTCCCCCTCCCCCCGGGGGCCCCGCGCAATGCCAACCCGACTGCACCTGCCCCCCGATCGGCGAGCTGTCGTTCGTCGTTGCGCCCGGCGCCGATCTCGATACCGGATGGACGGGGACCTCGCACGACTTCGGCGTGCAAGTCGGGTCGACGATCGCCGGCGTCATCGGTGCCTGCGACGGCACGACCGATACCGAGTGTACCTTCTTCGCCAACGTCGGCTCGCATTGTTCGAGCGACGGCAGCATCTCCTGCACCGACACGACGACATGTCCGGTCGGCCAGACGTGCGTCATCGAGACGTATGGGCCGCCGCTGCCGCTCTCGTCAGGCGGCATTCCCGTATGCGTCGTCAACCGCTTCTCTGGCGACGTTACCGGTACCTACGACACCGCGAACGGGAACTCCGAAATCACGGTGCCGCTCAACTCGCTCGTGCACCTCGGCACCGACGTCAATCAGCCCTGTCCGGTCTGCAGCTGCAGCTCGCCGCCGTGCACGATCGGCGAGACGGGCACGTGCAGCGACAATCCGACACGCAGCTGCACGGTCGAGGGTACGGGCCCGCTCGGCGCCACGTCGCACGACTGCCCACCGAATCCGGCGTCGAACATCTCCGGCAGCGGTCTCGCTCTCGCGTTCGCGCCGGCGACGACGTTCACGAACACGTTCGCGTCGAATCAAGCCTGCACCGGCTCCGGGTTCACGAACCAGCAATGTTGGTGTTCGGGGCAGGCGCAGCCGAGCGCCTGCTTGAATGCGTGTGACGGTGGCCAGCACGACGCGCAGCCGTGCACCACCAACGCCGATTGCGCGGGTACGACGTCCGGTGTCTGCGTGCCGCTCTGCCGCTCGATCGCGGGGCAGACGCGACCGGGTCAAGGCATGCAGGCGGTCGGCGAGGGTGAGTGTGCCGCCGGACCATTCGACCAGTCGTGCTCCGGGGCGTCCCAGGTCTCGTGCACGAGCGACGCGAACTGCGTCGGTCTCGGAACCTGCGTCACTTCGACGCGGCGCTGCTTCCTCGATCCGATCGTCCGCGTCGGCACGCCGGGGACCACGTCGAACGTGTTCGCCTCGTCGTTCTGCATTCCGGCGACGACGAGCCCGGCCGTCAACAACACGGCAGGACTGCCCGGTCCAGGCGCCATTCGATTCCCGAACACCGTCGACGCCAAGTTCTGCGGCGACGGGGTGAAGAACCGCCCGCAAGAGGAATGCGACGGCAGCGACGACGCGAACTGTCCGGGTGCGTGCGCGCCGGACTGCACGTGCAGCACGGTGTGCGGCAACAACGTGAAAGAGTTCGGCGAGCAGTGCGACGGCACCGACTCGTCGGCATGTACCCCTCCTGGTGCAGCGAGCTGCAACCCACCGGGCAACCTCGCGACCCAATGCACGTGCATGACGCAGGTGTGCGGCGACGGCTTTGCCGGGCCGGGTGAGCAGTGTGATCCCGGCGGTCCCGGCGGCTCACCGCCGCCGAGCGACGCAGCGTGCCCCGGCCAATGCCTGCAAGGTACGTGTACGTGCCCGCCGCCGGTCTGCGGGAACGGCATCATCGAGGCCGGCGAGGTCTGCGAGCTGCCGCAAACGAACTGCGGGCCGCTACAGATCTGTGTCGCGTGTACGGGGTGCGCGCCGTGACGGCCCGCACGAGGCAACTTACGCAGGGGCGAGACGCCGCACGCGCCTCACCCCACCTCCCGCGGTGAGCGTCGCGGCGGCGCTGACATTCAGCGCCGCCGCGGCGCTGGCCGGCACGGCGACGATGTGCGACACCGTCGGGCGTGCGACGGCTCTTCCGGCTCGGCGTCGCGACCGGGGTGCTCTTCGCGATCGTGATCGCCGTCGCCCCGCTCGTCTTCCGGCCGACGGGCAATCGGCTCGCGCTGACGGAGCGCCCGAGCGACTACGGTCTCTCCTACGAGTCGGTCACGTTTCGCCCGCCGGATCGGGCGATCGACCTCCGCGCCTGGTGGATTCCGGCCGAGCACGCGCACGCGGCGCTCGTCTTCGTGCACGGCGGCGGCGACGACAACCGCAGCCTGCCGCACGGCGGCGGACTCGCGCTCGCGCGCGATCTCGTCGCACGCCGCTACGCCGTCCTCATGGTCGATCTCCGCAACTTCGGCGAGTCCGACGGCACGCCGGAGGGCATCACCTTCGGCGACCTCGAGGTGAACGACGTCGTCGGCGCGCTCGACTTCCTCGCCGCGCGCGTCCCCGATCTCCCTGCGGCGGCGATCGGTTTCTCCATGGGCGGCGGCACGGTGCTGCGCGCCGCTGCCCGCGATTCACGGTTACGCGCCGTCGTCGCCGACAGCGCATTTGCAGATGCGGCTGAGGTCGCAGTCGCGTTCACGCGTGCCGCGACCGGTTTGCCGATGCTCGTCGCGGCGCCGTTCGTCTGGAGCGCGCAGCACCTGCACGGCGTGCCGCTCGGCCGCGGTGCGACGCTCGCAGCGCTGCGCGGTGCGACGCTGCCGCCGGTGCTGCTCATCCACGACCGGCACGATCCAATCGCGCCCGTCGCGGATTGCGCGCGTCTCGCCGCCGTGATCCCGACGGCGGTGACGTGGATCACCGACTTCCGGCAAGCGGGACCGTTCGGCACCCACATCCAAGCGTACCGCCTCGGCCCCGCAGCCTACGTCGAGCGCGTCACGACCTTCCTCGACGGCGTCTTCACTCCAATCCCATCCGCCGGGCGATGATCACCTTCATGATCTCGTTGGACCCGGCGTAGATCGACTGTACGGCTGCGTCGGCATAGTCCATCGCGATCGGGTACTCGAGCATGAAGCCGTAGCCGCCGTGGAGCTGCAGGCAGTCGGCGGTGAGGCGCTTCTGCAGATCCGTCGTCCACCACTTCGCCATGCTCACCTCGGCGACGATGTCGTCGCCGCGGACGTGCGCGAGGATGAGCTTGTCGACGAACGCCTGGCCGAGCTCCACCTGGGTCGCGAGCTCGGCGAGCTTGAACTGCGTATTCTGGAATGCGGCGATCGGCTGGCCGAAGGCGTGGCGCTGCTTGACGTACGCAACCGTATCGTCGAGGGCGCGACGGCACGACGCGACCGACGAGATGCCGATGCAGAGCCGCTCCTGCTGCAGCTTTTCCATCAGCATCTTGAAGCCGCGCCCCTCCCCCCCGAGAAGGTTCGCGCGCGGCACACGGCAGTCCTCGAAGAAAATCTCGCTGGTGTCCTGCGCCGCGAGGCCGAGCTTCTCGAGCTTGCGGCCGCGGATGCAGCCCGGCGTATCGGCCTCGACGAGGAGGAGGCTGATGCCCTTGTGCGGCGGATCGGCCGCCGGATCGGTCTTGGCGACGACGATGAACAGGCCCGCGAGCTGACCGATCGAGATGAACGTCTTGGCGCCGTTCACGACGTAGTGATCGCCGTCGCGGATCGCGCGCGTCTGCACTGCCGCGAGGTCGGAGCCGGTGCCGGGCTCGGTCATGCAGATGGCGAGCAGCATCTCGCCGCCGATCGCCGGCGGTAGGTAGCGCCGCTTCTGCTCCTCGCTGCCGAACGAGAGGAGATAGGGCATGCAGATCGAGGAGTGCACGGCGGTCATGAGGCCGTGGGCGCGGAGGTATGCGAGCTCCTCCATCACGATCGCGTCGTAGCGGAAGTCGCCGCCGCCGCCGCCGTACGTCTCCGGCATGCAGGGGCCGAG
Source organism: Binatia bacterium (assembly GCA_041488235.1). Classification (GTDB taxonomy): domain Bacteria; phylum Desulfobacterota; class Binatia; order UTPRO1; family UTPRO1; genus DP-19. The sequence goes on along the minus strand of JBGPOW010000095.1, from coordinate 11,680 downwards.
GAAGCCCTCCTCGCCCAAGCGCCGCCACGTGTCGCGGTCGGTGATGCCGTCGTGGTTCCATTTGGCGATCTTGGGCTCGATCTCGCGCGCCGCGAAGCGCTTGAACTGCGCGCGGAACATCTCGTGTTCCTCGGTCAACAGGTCACGCCGCATGAGGTCTCCTTTCGCGCCCCCGCAATATCACGAGCGACCGCGTGCCGCCCGCGGCCCTATGGGAGGTTGGGCGCAGGCCGTGCAGGACGGACTGGGTCAAGTTGCGAGCCAGACGAGGCGCGAGGAAGCCGGGCCGCGCAGGCGTAGCAGCGCTACGCCGAGCACGCCCGGCGACCGAGCAACGAAGTATGGCGAAGCAAATTGACCCAGTCCGTCAGGCGCGGGCGACGACGTAGAGGCCGTGCTGCGGCGGCACGCGCGTCACTTGCGCGAACCCCGCCGCCTGGAGAATCCGCGAAAACGTCGCGAAGTCGTAACCGGCCGCGTGGAAGTTCGCCGGATACTCCTGGCCGCCGAACATCTTGATCATCGCCCACGCGCCCGGCGTGTAGCCGCCGAGCAGCGTCTCGGCGGCATCGACGTACGACGGGTGCAGGTGCTCGTCGTGCTTCCCGGCGAGGTACATGCGGCACAGGTACTCGAAGTCGGGGACGTAGACGCGCAGCGTGCCGCCGGGTTTCAGCACCCGCTGCCAGTCGCGCAGGATGCCGGTCACCACACGCCAGGAGACGTGCTCGAGGCAGCTCCGCGAAAGGATCTCATCGAACGTGTGATCGGCGAACGGCAGCGGCTGCTGGATGTCGTGGACGTGCTCGAGACAGGGCAGGTCGGGGCGGCTGTCGAGGTGCTCGTAACCGGGCTGCGGATCGGTGCCGCTGCCGATCTCGAGCTTCCGTGGCGCCGCCCCTGTGCGGCTGCCGTTCGCGTGCGTACCGCCGCTGTTCGCGTGGGCGGCGCTGCCGTTCGTCCGCGCGGCGGTGGGGCGTCGGGCGACGTTCGCACGCGCCGCGGCGTAGCCCTTGAGCATCGCGCGGGCGCCGGCCGCCCAGGTGTGCTGCGCCGCAAGTGCACGAAGCGCGGCGCGCCGCGCCGCATCCGGCGGCTCCTCGAACGCGCGCAGCACCGCGCCGCGAATCGACGCGATGTCGCCTGGATCACAGTACGTCGCGTGGTCGCCGAAATACTCCCGGGCGGCGCCGCGATCGCTGAGGACGAGCGGTGCGCCCGCGGCGGCCGCCTCGAGCGAGGCGAGCGCGCTTCCTTCGCACCAGCTCGGGAATGCGACGACGCGTGCGCCGGCACACGCCGACGCGACGAGATCCGCGTCGGCGTGCACGGCCGCGTCGTCGATGACGACGACGTTCGGGCCGGCAACGCGCGCGACCGAGGCCGCGTAGTCCGCGTCGGCGCGCGCGCCGACGAGGACGAGAGGCACCCGCGCGTGGCGCAGCGCATGCGCGAGCAGAAGCTGGTTTCGGCGCGGCTCGATCGCGCCGACGCAGAGCACGTAGTCGCGAAGCCCGCAGCGTTGCGCGAACGACTGCGGCGACGCGGCGGCGAAGCGCGGCGCATCGACGCCGTCGCGCGCGACCGTAAAGGGCGCGCGCGGAACGCCGGCAGCCCAGAGCTGCTCCATCTCGATCTCGCTGGCGGCGATCAGATGGTCGGCGAGGCCGATCATCTCGCGAAGCGCGGCGAAGTACCCGGGAAGGATCTCGTTCCGAGCGAAGCGCTCCACGCCGTCGGCGACCAAGCTACCGTCCGCCGCGGCGCGCAGATAGTCGTCGCGCTCCGCGGCGGAGCCCGCGAGTTGAAAGATCTGCGGCACCGCGCGCGCCGCCCACGCGAATTCCGAGAGCTCGATGTAGGTCGGCGAGAAGACGATCGGCGTCGCGAAGCGGCGGAGATGACGGAGCTGCGCCAGGGCGGACGCGGCCTCCCAGACGTTGAACACGTGGACGAGATCGTAGCCCGACGGGTCGGGCGCGTCGGCGGTGCTCACGTCGGCGTCGACGCCGAGCGCGGCGAAGCAGCGCTGCAGCTCGCGGACGCGGCGCGGCGGTGCGCTGCCGTGGCGGCTCTCGGGCGCGTGCAGCGCGAGCAGGACGCGCAGGCGCTGCGGCGAGACCGGCGCGCTCACGGCCGTCGACCGCCCCCGCGACGGTGCGCCGCGGGTGTCCTTCCGCCTCTGCTCATTCCCCGCATCGCGCCGGCGAATACGCAAGTCCGGTGCCATGCGAGCGCGACGTCGGTGGTCGCCCCAAGCGACGTCAGTGGGGTCGAGCGCGGATCGATGAGCGACGGCTCTGACACGGCAGAGCCAAGACGCTGACGCGGGCTACCGCCTGCGCGGGTCCGAGTCGGTGCGCCGCTCGAGCTGCCGCAGCTTGGCGTAGAGCAGCAGCATGAGGATCACGATGAGCGCGATCGGGAACACGAGATTCCGCCGCCGCGCCCATGCTTCCGCGAGCGTCCTCTGCGCCGTCTCTTGGCTCGCGGTCGCGGCCTTGATCGCGTCGTCCACCTCCGCCGCCACGCGCCCGGGATCGCCGAGATGCGTCTCGGTGCGCACCTTGATCAGCTGCGGGCGGATCTCTTCGCGCAGCGCGTACTGCTCGTCGCTGACCTCCATGCCCATGGCGCTCGCTTTGGTGAGCATCGTCTCGGTGTCGCTCATGACGCGCTTCAGATGCTCGATCGCGTCACGCATGCGAACGGCAGCGGTGTGACCGACACTGCCGGGCTCGTGGCACCGTCGGCAGACGGCGCCCTCCTCGCCGCCGAGCATCTCGTCGCTGGTGCGGCGGATCTCGTGGTTGCTGTGGCAGGTCGCGCACTCGGGCAGGCCGAGGCGGACGAACGCGGGCTTGTGTGCGCTCTTGCCGAAGAAGGCCGCGTTGTTCACGTGACAGCGGCCGCACACCTCGGCGACCGACGTCGCGCCCGGCGGAAAGGCGCCATGATTCCCGTGACAGCCGTTGCACGCCGGTGCGGAGACGTCGCGCCGCACGAGCAGCATCTCGCCGTGCACGCTGTGGGTGTACTTCTCCACTTGGTCCGTCGGGATCTTGTACTCGGCCATGTATTCGGGATTCGCGTGGCAGCGGCCGCAGGTGCCCGGAACGTTGGCGGCGAAGACCGGCGACTGCGCGCGATCAGGGCGCAGGATCCCGTGCGCCGCGTGACAGCTGACGCACGTCGCCACCTTGTGATCGCCGCGACGCAGCCGTTGGCCGTGGACGCTCGTCCAGTACTGCTGCAGCTGGTCGGTCGGAAGCTTCGGGTCGAAACGCCGCATGTACGTCTCGTCGGCATGGCAGCGGCCGCAGAACTCAGGGATGTGCGCTCGTTCCGGCACGCCGCGAAATCCACGCTCCGGCGCCATCGCGGTCAGATCCATCACGGTGGGATCGCCGCCGTGGCAGTCGCTGCACGAGAGACCTTTTTCGGCGTGGACGTCCTGCGCCATCGCCGCCACTGGAGCGCCCAAGCGGTCGGCAAGCGTGCCGTGGCACGTGACGCAGCTGTCCTCGCGCGCGGCCGCTGCCGTCGGTGCCGCGACCGGGGCCATCGACGGCGCGGTGCCAGCCGTCGGCGCGTCGAGTGCGGACATCGCGCGGGCGGTAGCCGAGCCGAGCAGCAGCGTGACGCCGCAGAGCAACGCGGCGTACGTGCGTCGCGCTCGCGCCGTGCCACCCAGCTCCGCGTCGACCGGGCTCGTCACGGTCTCAGTACGGTTTCACGTACGCGAGCGTCACCATCGTCACCATGAAGAGCACGATCGCGATGCCGATCGCGGTGAAGAGCGGACTCGGCTCGCCGCGCGCCGCGCGGCGATCGAGGAACGGTGCGAGCACGAGAAATGCGCCGCCGATCATGAATACGCAGATGGCGACGGCGTCGCCGTCGATGCCGAAAATCTTTCCGGGAACGTACTTGAGGCTCTGCGAGAGGAACGTGAAGTACCACTCCGGACGGATGAACGCGGGCGCGGACGCGAATGGGTCCGCTTTCTCGCCGAGTTCCCACGGCGCAAAGGTGCAGAGCGTGAGCAGCAAGCCGAGGACGCCGAGCCAGAGGATCGCGTCGCGCAGGATGAACCCCGGATAGAAGGGCATGCCGCGCCCGGGCTCGTCGCGCGCGCCGATCGCGCGGCTCATGCCTTGTCGCTGGATCAAGAGCAGGTGGACGACGAGCACGCCGGTGAATGCCGCCGGCAGCATCGCGACGTGGAATCCGAAGAACCGGGTCAACGTCGCGCCGCTCACTTGGTCGCCGCCGCGCAGCAGGCGTGCGATCACCGGCCCGACGAGCGGCACGAGTGCCGCGATGTCGGTGCCGACCTTGGTCGCGAAGAACGCAAGGCTGTTCCATGGCAAGAGATAGCCGGAGAACCCGAACGTCATCGTGAGGGCGAGGAGCGCGATCCCGGTCAGCCACGTCAGCTCGCGCGGCGGCCGGTACGCTTTCAGGAAGTACACGCTGAACATGTGTACGAAGGTCGCGAACACCATCAGGTTCGCGGACCAGGAGTGCAGCGAGCGGATGAGCCAGCCGAACGGCACCTGGGTGACGATGAACTGCACGCTCTCGTACGCGTTGTCCGTCGTCGGCTTGTAATAGAAGAGGAGCAGCAAGCCGGTCGCGACCTGCACGCCGAAGAGGAAGAGCGATACGCCGCCGAAGTAGTACCAGACGGTGTGTCCCTCGAGCGGCACGGTCTTGTGCCGCAGGAATGCGACGGCCTCGCCAATGCCGAGCCGCTCGTCGAGCCAGGCGGCGAGCCAGCCGGCGAGACCGGGCTCACCCGCGTCGCGAGACGACAACGTCCTCTCCTTTGACGGCGACGTCGTACGCTTCGAGCGGCGCCGGCGGCGGACCGGCGACGTTCTTGCCGGCGACGTCGAATTGGCCGTTGTGGCAGGGGCACCAGATGCGCTCGAGGTCGTCCCGGAATTGCACGGTGCACCCGAGATGGGTGCACACCGCGGAGAACGCGCGCCACTCGCCGGACGCGAGCCGCACGAGGATGCCGGGCGCGGCGCCGAAACGAAACACTTTGCCGGCGTTCGGCTTCACGTCCGCGACTTTCGCAGCGACGACGTCGTTCGCGGCCGCCTCGCGCACCTGCGGCGGCATGAGATAGCGCGCGACGGGATAAAAGATCGCGCCGAGAAACGCGACGACGCCGCCGGAAAGGAGCGCGTCGAGCATGCGACGGCGCGTCACCCCCCGGTCGCCGCCCGCGTCCATCCTCGCCTCCATCGTCCGGCGGAGACTCGCTCTTTGCATCGTGGAGATCAAGATCGAAAACGAGTTGCACGGTGGCATCGCGGCCGTGCTAATGATGCCGCCGTCGAAAGGATGGCACCATGCACACACGTTTCCCCCTCGCGCTCGCCGTCGTGGCGGTTCTGCTGCAGGCGCCCGCGGCTCGCGCCGTAGAGCCGCACGTCGTCGCGACCAGTCCCGTGCGTCTCAGCTTCGCGCCGCCGTCGACGGCGGTTTCGATCACCTTCGACCAGGCGCTGCTGCCGTCGTCGGTCACGCACGCGAGCCTGCGTGTCTTCGGACGCGCGAGCGGGACGAAAACGGGCCTGCTCACCTTCTCCGACGCCGATCACACGGTGACCCTCACCCCGTCGGCGCCCTTCTCTGCCGGCGAGACCGTGCTGGTGAACCTCTCGCACGACATCCAAGCGGCGGACACGACGCCGCTCCGCTCGGCCGGCTACGCGTTCACATTCACGGTTGCGACGAAGCCGGCATCGCGCGACTTCGCCGAGATCCAGAAGTTCTCGAACCGCACCGGCGGCTCGAACGGTCCGCAGACGCGCATCTACGGCGCCCTCGGCACCGACTTCGACGGCGACGGCTGGATCGATCTCGGCACCGTCAACGAGGTGAGCGCGGACGTGCGGGTGTTCCTCAACAAAGGCGACGGATCGGGGATGTACGAGACACCCTTCGTGCCGCCGCCGGTGCCGGTCGGCGTCGAGGCGAGCCCGAACGAGCCCGCCGACGTCGACAACGACGGCAACACCGACGCGGTGATCTCGTCGACGGACGCCCCCGGCATCTACGTCCTGCACGGCCACGGCGACGGGACGTTCGACGGCACGCAGTACATCGCCACCGACAGCGAGGCGCATGGCGTCGCCGTCCTCGACGTCGACGGCGACGGCGACCTCGACATCGTCGAGGCGATCATGGCCGCGTTTGGCAGCCCGCCCGATGACGCAGGCAAGGGCATGGCGCTCATGCTGAACGACGGCACCGGCCATTTCGGCCCGCCGACGTTCTTCGACAGCAGCTGCAACGGCGAGTGGGGGCTCGGCTCCGGCGACATGAACGGCGACGGCATCACGGACCTCGTCGTCGGTTGCGTCGTCGACCAGATGGTCTCGGTGATGCTGGGGAACGGCGACGGCACGTTCACCGTGCTGCCGGCGCAGAACGCCGGCGGGCAGCCGTGGCAGGTCGCGATCGGCGACGTCAACAACGACGGTAACCTCGACGCCGCGCTCGCGCTCGCGAACAGCACGGACGGCGGCGGCCTCTTGCTCGGAAACGGCGACGGCACGTTCCAGCCGGTCGTGACCTACCAGATGCCGGGTCACACGCCGTCGAGCAAGCTCGGCGACCTCGACGGCGACGGCGACCTCGATTGGGTGCTCTCAAGCTTCGGCGCCGGTCTCTGGCGCGTGTACCTGAACGACGGCAGCGGGAACTTCACCCTCGACCAGGACATTCCGGCCGACTCGAACCCTTCGTGCTCGGTGATGATCGACGTTGACAACGATGGCGACCTCGACCTCGTGCTGAGCGACGAGATCGCCGACACCGTGAAGATCATGGAGAACGGCAACCTGCCGAGCCCGCTCTGCCCACCGGCACCCGCCGTGTGTCGTCCGCCGTTCGTGCCGGGCAAAGCGTCGCTCCTGCTGAAGGACAAGACGCCGGACAAAAGCGATCAGCTGGTGTGGAAGTGGGCGAAGGGGCGGGCGACACCGCTCTCCGATTACGGCCAGCCGCTCACGGTCGATGATTATGCGCTCTGCATCTACGACGCGGGAGCGCTCGTCGCCAGCGCCGACGCCGATGCCGGCGGACTCTGCCGCGGCAAGCCGTGCTGGAGCGCGAAGCCGACGCAGAGTCCGACGAAGCTCAAGTACAAGAACCGCGACGGCTCGCCGAGCGGCACGCAGAGTATCCTGCTGAAGGAAGGCCTCACCGACGGCACAGCGCAGATCGTGTGGAAGGCGAAAGGCATGAAGCTCGTCATGCCGGACCTCGGCGCGCTCACAGGCCCGATCGACGTGCAGCTGCAGCGCAGCGGCGGCGGACCGTGCTTCGGCGCGACGTACAGCGCGCCGTTCAAGAAGAGCGACGCGACGATCTTCAAGGATCGCGCCGACTGACGGACGCGCTCGATCGGCCGGCGCGTCGTAGGGCCGCGGCGCTGGCGCTCGTCGTGATCGCGACGTCCGCCGCCATAGCGCTCTCGGAGGCGGCGGTCCGCGCCGTCAAGCGCGTCGTGTGCGTGACGGCGGGCGCGAAGCTCTTCCGCCCGCATCCACTCTACGGCTGGACGCACGAGCCCGGCGCGGAGGGGTGGACGAACGGATGCGTCGGCCGCGCGTTCGAGTGGCGCGCCTTCAGCCGCATGAACGCCGACGGTCTGCGCGATCGAGACCATCCACTGGCGCGAACGCCGGGAGTGACGCGCATCCTGCTGCTCGGCGACTCCTTCGTCGAGGGCATGCAAGTGCCGCTCGAGAAGACGTTCGCGAAGCGTCTCGAGGCGAAGCTCGCCGACGACGGTCGTCGCGTCGAGGTCGTGAATGCCGGGTTTTCCGGCTTCGGCACCGACAACGAGCTGCTCTTCTTCGAAGCGGACGGGCGCCGATATCAGCCCGATCTCGTCCTGCTCGGTTTCACCGAGGCCAATGACGTCATCGAGAACTCGAAGCGCCTGTACGAGCGGATGTACGCCGAGGCACCCGACGGGCCGCCGCCGAAATCACACTTCAAGATCGGCCGCGGCGGCGGCTTGCGGCTCGATGCGCGTGCCGCGCGTCGTGCGTGGGAGCAGTTCGCGGCGCGACGCGCCACCGTGCTCGGCAGAGCGGGGATGGCGCTCGAGCGGAACTTTCACGTGGTGCGCCTCGTCGAGACGGCGCTCTCACGCCGGCCGCTACGCGCGGATGCAGCGCGCGTCGTGCACGCGACGGTGCTCGGAATCTATGCGACGCACCCGGCGACGGAGTGGGAGGACGCCTGGGCGCTCACGCGCGCCCTCGTGCTGCGCCTGCGGCGCGACGTCGACGCCGCGGGTGCGACGTTCGCGGTGGTGGCGATTCCTCCCAAAGAGGTCGTGTCGCCGGACGCGTGGCGCAGCTTGCGCGCGCTCTCGCCGAGTGGAGTCGACCGCGCGCTCGACGTCGAGCGGCCGGGAGTCGTGAGCGGCGAGCTCTTCGCAACCGCGCGCGTCCCGTACCTCGATCTGGCACCGGCGCTACAATCGCACTTCTCCGCAACCGGCCGTAGCGGCTACTTTGTCTGGGATGTCCACCTCACGGAGGAAGGCCACGAGGTCGTCGCGGAGGCGCTGCGGCCGTTCGTCGAGCGCGTGCTCGACACCCGCACGCGATCGGTCGCGAGCCGCCGCTGACGCGTGCATTAGGACATTTGTACAAGCGGGGCGCCGCGCGCGGCTGTCAGGTATATGCCGTATCGGTTGTCGCGAGTCTTACAATACCGCCGAACGTCTCCCCTATTTTAGGCGCGGTCGTTTATCCTCTTTTGCGGCACCTCTACCGACACTACGCGGTTGCGCGAACGCCTGCCGACCGAGTTGACTTAGCGTTGCGTGACGACACGAGCACGCTTTCACCGTCGCCAATTGGAGGGCCGACCATGACGCGATTCCCACGCATCGCTTGCTCGACGATTTCTTCCGCGATCGCCATCCTCGTGCTTGCCGCGGTACCCCCCGCGGTGCGCGCCGATCAGATCGGCTGCGAGCGCGCGATCACGAAGTCGACCGCGAAGTACGTTCAGACGCGCGCGAAGGCGTTGCAGAAATGTAACGACGCCGTCGTGAACAACTCGAGCGCTGGTCCATGTCCGGACCAGAAAGCGACCGACAAGATCGCGAAGGCGGACAGCAAATTCCGCCTCGCCATCTCGAAGGGATGCGGTGGCGCGGACCACGTCTGCGGCAGCGGCGGCGACGACGAGTCGCTGCGCCACCGGCCTGACGACCCGCAGCTTGTCCGCGGGAAGCCCGTCGTGCACGTCGCCCGGGTTCACGTCGTTGAAGTGTTTCTGCGACACGTGCAACAACGCCAACGCCGAGGCATGCGCGAGCGACAGCGACTGTCCGATGAGCGGTGGCAACCCGGGTATCTGCGGCGGCAAGCGGTGCAAGAGCGGGAGCAACAGCGGCGCACCGTGCACCACCGCGTCCGAGTGTCCCGGCGGCGCCTGCACGAGGATCGGCCACACGACACAGCCGAACGAGTGCAGCGACGCGACGTGCTCGCCCAACACGCCGCCCGACAATGACTCCGTGAACGAGGGCCTATGCGCCGGCGGTCCGTTCGAGCAGTTCTGCGCCATCGAGACCTTCCGCGGCTGCGCGAACAACGCCGATTGCACGAAGCCGGGTGACACCTGCACGAACGGTCGGTTCCGCGAGTGCTTCACCGACAATGGCGCGAGCGGCGCCTCCGTGCAGACGCAGGGCCAGCCGGATCCGCCGGTCGGCGACGTGTCGCATCCGAAGCTCGGCTCATTGTTCTGCATCCCGCCGACCACGGCGGATGCGGTGAACTCGGTCGCCGGTCTGCCGGGCCTCGGACGCTTGACGTTGCCGGGTACGGGCGTCTTCGTCGTGCCGGGCGTCACGACCGCGACCCCGACGCCGACGCATACGCCGACGCCCACACTCACGCCCACGCCCACGCTCACGAAGACACCGACGCCGACCTTGACCATCCCCGGCCTGCCGACGATGACGCCGAGCGGCCCCGCGCCGACGCCCGGATGCGGCAACGGCGTCGTCGATGCGGGCGAGGCGTGCGACCCGCATCCGAACACCGTCGGCGGCACGTGCCACTGGTCGCAGTGCATTCCTCCCGGCTCGGGCGCCGGCGACGCGTTCGCCTGCACGTGCGCGACCGGGCAGCTCCGGACGATCTACGACCAGGGCCGCCTCGACAACGGCTGGACGGGAACGTCCCAGAACACGCAGACGGTGGGGAACACCGACTTCGACGCCCTCCTTTTCGACTGCGACGGCGTCACCGATACGCTCTGCCGCCTCACCGGCCCGCGTCCCGGGCAATACGGATGGCGTTGCGAGCTGAATGCGCGCCAGCATTGCGTCACGGACGCGGACTGCGCGCCGCTGAACGGCCGCTGCGGCGGCTTCCTCGGTGCGCCGCTGCCGCTCTCCTCGGGCGGCGTCCCGGTGTGCGTCACCAGCTTCTTCCCGCGGCCGATCACCGGCACGCTCGACGTCAGCGACGGCTCGACGGAGAGCTTCACGTACCTGCTCTCGCGCGTCCACCTCGCGACCGCCGTCGACGCGCCTTGCGCCCGCTGGTGCACCACACCGCTCTGCAATACCGAAAGCGTCGGCAGCACCGGCACGTGCACCGGCGGCGCGGCGGTGGGTCAGACCTGCACCGTCCAAGGCCTCAGCAAGTTCGGCCCCATGTCGCGCGACTGTCCGCCGGACAACGGCGCCAACATCTCCGGCGGCGGCCTCGACATTCGCTTCTTGCCGACCACGACCGGCTTGAGCGAGAAGACCGCCACGCTGCCGTGTACGGACCCCGGCGCGACGCAGTTCAACACCTGCGCGTGTGACACCTGTGCCGGGGGATCGGCGGCGAACGGCCCGTGCGCGAGCAACGCCGATTGTCCGGGCGGCGGCGTGTGCGGCGCCACGCGCTGCATCGGTGGCAGCAACGACGGCGGCGCGTGCACGAACGTCTCGGCCTGCCCGGGCACGAACACCAGCTGCGGCCGTCCGGGCCTCGCGACCAAGCCGAACGGCTGCGGCTTCGCCTGTACCAACGACCCGAATCAGGGCTGCGCCGTGGATAGCGAGTGTCCGGGAGGCAGCTGCGTTCCGCTCTGCCTGCAAGACGATGCTCCGGCGCAGATCGGACTCGGTCATTGTGCGCCGGGAACCGGTTCGACCAGCTCCACGTGCAGCATCGAGACGTTCCGCGGCTGCACCACGGTCGCGGACTGCAACCCACCGAGCTGCGTCGGCTCGCCGGGCACCTGCAACTCGTGTCAATGCGGACAGACCTGCGATACGGCGTTCCTGCTGTGCCACGTCTTCCCGATGGAGCTCATGGGCGACCCGAACCCGTTCAGCGCGAACACGTCGTCGGGAGAGTCGGTGAACACATTCTGCATCCCGCCGACTACGGCGTCGGCGGTGAACTCGACCTCGGGTCTCCCGGGTGAAGGGGCGATTATGGTCCCGCACCACTTCACGAAGCAGTTCCCGTCGAACCCCTGCACCGGGTTGCCACCGAACGTCACCTGTCCGTAGCGAACGGACGGAGGCGGGGGGGGGCCCCCCCGGGGGGGCCCCGCCCCCAAAAGAGAGCCCCCCAAATAGCGAAAAATAAGCGGGGCCGGGGGCGGGGCGGGGACGGGG
>JBGPOW010000094.1:0-16167 GCA_041488235.1 Binatia bacterium | reverse complement strand
TTCAACGAGCCCCTGGCGGCGAGCGTGAAGGGACGGATCGGCGCGATCGAGCCGAAGCGCTCGACGCGGATGGGCGCGGCGCTCCGCCACGCGACGGCGCAGATCCGTCGCGTCGCCGCGCGCTCGAAGCACATCATCCTGCTCTCGGACGGCTTCCCCCAAGACCTCGACTACGGCGACGACCGGCGCTCCAATACGTATGGCATCCACGACACGATGATGGCGTTCCAGGAAGCGGCGCGCGCCGGCGTGACGCCGTTCTGTATCACTGTCGACAAGGCCGGGCACGACTATTTGAAGGAGATCTGCGATGCCTCACGCTATCTCGTCATCGACGACATCACCGCGCTGCCGCGCGAGCTGCCGAAGATCTACCAGCGCTTCGTCCGGCCGTGACGCGCTGGCACGGCCGACGTGCGGTCGCAGCGTGGCGGCGGTGACGCGCGCGGCGCGGCGGCGGGCGGGCGCGGCGTGAGCATGCGCCGGCTCTTCAACCGCTGGGTCGGCCTGCTGCTCGTGTGGGCGCTGGCGATCGTCGCGCTGCACCTCGGGCAGAAGCGTCACGACGAGCTGCCGCTCGATCTGGCGCGCGCCTTTCCGGTCGGCGAGCCGGCGCCACCCGGCGCCGTGTTCGCGACGACGCTTGGCGCGATCATGGACCACGAGCTGCACGACGGCTTCGGCTGGCGTCCGAACGACTTCATCCTCTGGGGCCCGACGCTGTGGGCCGACAATAATTCGAATCGCCAGCTCGGCATCATCCAGGCGGTGCGCGAGACCGTGCGCATCATGAAGGACAACCTGACGAAGGTATCGAGCGACGCCTTCGATCCGAACCTCGTGCAAGCGGATCTCATGTTCCGCAACGATGAGCGGCGGCTCTGGTTCCCGTCGGCGGAGAGCCGTTACCGCGACGGGGTACGCTATCTGAACGAGTACGTGCGCGGCCTCGAGCCTGCGCTCGGCACCTCGAAACCGATCACGCAGCGCCACATGGAGCTGCTGCGCCTCTTCATGACCTGGGGCGATCTCCTCGGCGACGCCCACGCCGAGCTCTACCGCGACGAGCTCGGCGGGCACCGCCTGCGGCCGTGGGAGACCGACGACCTTTTCTATCACGCGCAAGGCTACGCCCACGTGATCGGCCACTGCATGCGCGCGCTCGAGCGCGAGTACGCGCAATCGCTCGCCGAGCGGAAGGTCTTGGCGACGCTCTTCGACGAGGTCGCACGCTCGCTGCTCGCCGCTGCCACGCTGAAGCCGCTCGTCGTCCTCGACGGCAGCCCCGCCGGCGTCTTCGCCAACCACCGCCGCAACCTCGACGCGTCGATCACCGAAGCGCGCCAGAAGATGTACACGATCCGCGAGGAGCTCGAGAAGTAACGCGCCGGATGTGACACAGTCGCCGTCTGCTGGGTCCGCCGATCTCTCGCGTGTGACGCTCAGCCGCACCGTACGCCGGTGGTGGGCCGCGCGCGCCGCATGCTAGGCTGCTCCGAACGTCATGAAGGCGATCGGCACCGAACGACGCGACGTCGCAGACGCGCTGGTGCGCGCGCTCGAGGGTCGCGCGAATCGCGGCATTGCGGCGGTCTATTTGTTCGGCAGCCATGCGGAAGGTCGCGCCCACCGGGAGAGCGACGTCGACGTGGGCGTGCTCTTCGACCGCGCCACTCATCCCACTCCGCGGGCACGCTTCGACGCGCGCCTCGAATTCGCGGTCGTGCTTGCCCGGGCACTCGGGACGGATCGCGTCGACATCGTCGTGCTGAACGACGCGCCACCGACTCTCGGACGACGCATCGTGACGACCGGCCGCCGTGTGTACTGCAGCGACGCCGCCGCAACCCACACCTTCGTGCGTGACGTACAGCTCCGTGCCGCCGATCTCGCGCCATTCTTGCGTCGCACCCGTCGTACGAAACTCGACGCCCTCGGCGGATGACGTACCTCGTCGAACGTCTGGCCGAGCTGCGGCGGCACCTCGAGCATCTTCACGTCGTGCGACCGCGCGTGACCGGACGCGAGGCGCTCGAGCGCGACCTGTCGCTGCACAACGACGTGCTGTTCTCGCTCCTTACCGTGTGCCAGCTCGTCATCGACGTCGCGGGCGAGCTCGCAGCGCGACGCGGCGAGCGTTTCGAGGACTACACTGAAGCCATCCGCAACCTCGGCCACGACGCGCGCTTTCCGGAGGAGCTCGTGCGGCATCTCGAACGGCTGCCGGGATTCCGCAACGTCCTCGTTCACGAGTACGTCACGCTCGACATGGACCGCGTGGTCGAAGCACTCGATCAGCTCGAGCCGATCGAGCGGTTCCTCCAGATCGTCCGCGACATCGAGGGCACGACGTCGCCCTGATGTCGCCTCCGTTGAGGAGCCGCAGCCCGCGGCTTCTCAGTGTGGATCGAGGTCGCGGCGGTTGCGCCACGCGTACGCGATCGCTGCCGGGCCGACGGTCAGGCAGAACACGTTGATCACGATCTCGTTCGCCATCTCGGCCGTGTGAACCGCGTACATGCCGTGCTCGAGGTTGTAGAGGACGTCCATGAGGCCGAGGAACACGAAGCCGCTGCCGGCGGCGATGCCGAAGAGGACGGCGCCGGGACGCCGGCGCCAGAATGCGCTGCCGGCGGCGATCGCCGTCGCCGCCGTCCACGCGTCGGCGGCGGGGAACGCGCGCTCGAACGCGAGGTAGCAAGGATCCTGCGTCGCCTGGACGACTCCGCTGGTGAAGAACGCGACCCAGTAGAGGATCGTTCCGATGCCGCCGAGTAGCAGCACGGCAGCGAGCGTCCGTCTCGCATCCGCCATCGTCGCACCTCCCAGCGCGACGCCCGTCCGCGACGGGCGCGCGTCCGAGCGGCGTGGTAGCATGACCGGCATGGGCAGGGCGACGGCGTGACGCGCGGGATTGAGGCTCGATGCGCCACCGCGTGACCCTCCTCGCCGGCGACGGCATCGGGCCCGAGGTCGCGGCTGCCGCGCGCGCGATCGTCGACGCGACGGGGGTCGCGATCGATTGGGTCGAGGAGGCTGCGGGCCAGCCCGCGATCGAGCGCGACGGCGACCCGCTGCCCCCGGCGGTGCTCGACTCGATCCGCGCGACGGGCGTCGCGCTGAAAGGCCCGGTCACGACGCCGATCGGCGGCGGCTACACGAGCGTCAACGTGCGTCTGCGAAAAGCGCTCGACCTCTACGCGAGCGTGCGGCCGGTGCGGAGCCTTCCCGGCGTCCGCACCCGCTACCAGGACGTCGACCTCGTGATCATCCGCGAGAACACCGAGGGCCTCTACTCCGGACTCGAGCACGAGGTCGTGCCCGGCGTCATCGAGACCCTCAAGATCGTGACCGAGCACGCGTGCCGGCGGATCGCCGAGTACGCGTTCATGCTCGCGCGCCGCGACGGCCGCCGGAAGGTCTCGGCGGCGCACAAAGCGTCGATCATGAAGATGACGGACGGCCTCTTCCTCGAGTGCTGCCGCGCCGTCGCGGCGCAGAACCCGGAGGTCGCCTACGAGGAGGTCGTGATCGACGATCTCTGCATGCAGCTCGCGCTCGACCCGACACCGTTCGACGTCATTCTCCTCGAGAACCTCTACGGCGACATCGTGTCCGACCTCGCCTCCGGTCTCGTCGGCGGCCTCGGCATGGTGCCGGGCGCGAACATCGGCGTCGCGGCGGCGGTCTTCGAGGCGGTCCACGGCAGCGCGCCCGACATCGCCGGCAAGAATCTGGCGAATCCGATCGCGCTCGTCCTCTCCGCGGCGCTGATGCTCCGTCACCTCGGTGAGCGCGACGCCGCCGCGCGCGTGGAGACTGCCGTCGCCGCGACGCTGCGCGAGGGCACCGTCCGTACCCGCGACCTCGGCGGCACCGCCGGTACGACCGATGTCCGCGACGCGATCATCGCCCATTTGAACGGGGCGTGCCGGTGAGCGCCGCAACCATCGCACATCTCGACGGAGCGCGCCCGTGAGCGCCGCGCCGCGCACGGTGACGCTTGTCCCCGGCGACGGCGTCGGGCCGGAGGTGACCGATGCGACGGTGCGCATCCTCGAGGCCGCCGCGGTGCCGCTCCGCTGGGAGCGCGTCGAGACCGGACACGAGGCGCTCGCGCGCTATGCGACGCCGCTGCCCGCCGCGGCGATCGCGTCGATCCGTCGGAGTCGCCTGGCGCTGAAGGCGCACATCGGCGCCCCCGCCGGCGGCGCGTTCGAGAATCCCAACGTCACGCTGCGCAAGGTCCTCGACCTCTACGCCAACGTGCGACCGATACGGAACTTCCCCGGCCATCCGAGCCGCTGCCCCGACCTCGATCTGGTGATCGTGCGCGAGAACACCGAGGGCGAGTACGCCGGCCTCGAGCACCAGATCGTCCCCGGCGTCGTCGAGAGCATCAAAGTGACGACGGCACGTGCCTGCACGCGCATCGCGCGCTTCGCGTTCGCGCTCGCCGCGCGCGAGAAGCGCCGCAAGGTGACCGCCGTCCACAAGGCGAACATCATGAAGCGCGCCGACGGCCTCTTCCTCGAGTGCTGCCGCGCCGTCGCGGCCGAGTACCCGGCGATCGAGTACCAGGAGCTGATCGTCGACAACGTCTGCATGCAGCTCATCATGAACCCGTACCAGTTCGACGTGCTGGTGACGCAGAACTTCTACGGCGACGTGATCTCCGACCTCTGCGCCGGCCTCGTCGGCGGCCGCGGCGTCGTGCCGGGCGCGAATCTGGGCGACGACATCGCCGTCTACGAGGCGATCGACGGCGACGCGGCGGCGCGCGGCGAGCCGAGCATGGCGAGCCCGATGCCGCTTCTCGTCTCTGCCCTCTTCATGCTGCGCCAGATCGGCCTCGGCGCCGACGCCGATCGCATCACCGCCGCGGCCGCGGCCGTCCTGGAGCGGAAGACGCACGTCACGCGCGATCTCGGCGGCTCCGCGACGACACGCGCGATGGCGGACGCGATCATCGCCGCTCTCGTGGCGTGAGCGCTTCGCCCCTGGTACTTTTCCTCTTGCGGAGGTGACGTGATGGCGAAGATCGATCCGTTCGGCAGCCACGCGACGATGACGACGGCAGCCGGCGCCGTCGGCTACTACCGTCTCGACGCGCTCGAGCGGCAAGGCCACGGCACCCTCGAGCAGCTGCCGTACACGGTGCGCATTCTCCTCGAGAACGTGCTGCGCCATCATGCGCTCGGCCTCGCCGCCGACAAGGACGTGCTCGCGCTCGCCACCTGGGACCCGCAGCACCTGGCGTCGGGCGAGATTCCCTTCCTGCCGGCGCGTGTGGTGCTCCAGGATTTCACCGGCGTGCCGGCGATCGTGGATCTCGCGGCGATGCGCTCGGCGGTCGCGCGCCTCGGCGGTGATCCGCAGCGCATCAACCCGCTCGTTCCCGCCGACCTGGTGATCGACCACTCGGTGCAAGTCGATGTCTTCGGGACGCCGCAGGCATACGCCGCCAACGTCGAGCGCGAGTACGAGCGCAACCGCGAGCGCTACTTGCTCCTGCGTTGGGGGCAGAAGGCGTTTCGCAATTTTCGCGTCGTGCCGCCCGGGCGCGGCATCGTCCATCAGGTGAACCTCGAGTTTCTGGCGTCGGTGGTGCAGCGGCGCGACGTCGACGGCGAGACGCTCGCGTTTCCCGACACGCTCGTCGGCACCGACTCGCACACGACGATGGTGAACGGCCTCGGCGTCCTCGGCTGGGGCGTCGGCGGCATCGAGGCCGAGGCGGTGCTGCTCGGGCAACCGCTCTACTTGCTCGCGCCGGAGGTGGTCGGCTTCCGCATGCACGGCGAGCTGCCGGCCGGCGCGACGGCGACCGACCTCGTCCTCACCGTGACGCAGATACTGCGCAAGCACGGCGTCGTCGGCCGCTTCGTCGAGTTCACCGGCGTCGGGCTCTCGAGCTTGCCGCTCGCCGACCGCGCGACGCTCGCCAACATGTCGCCGGAGTACGGCGCGACCGCGGCGATCTTCCCCGTCGACGACGAGACCCTCCGTTACCTGCGCGCCACCGGCCGCGACGACGCGCTCGTCGACCTCGTCGAGCGCTACTGCAAGACGCAGCACCTCTTCCGCACCGACGCGACCGCCGCCCCCGTCTTCTCCGAGGTACTCGAGCTCGACCTCGCGACCGTCGAGCCGAGCCTCGCGGGACCGAAACGGCCGCAAGATCGGGTACCGCTCGGCGACGTGAAGCGCGGCTTCGAGACGAGCTACCCGGGACAGGTCGAGAAGCGCGTCCCGGTCGCCGTCGAGAACGTGCGCACCGAGGTCGGCGGCGGCAGCGTCGTCATTGCCGCGATCACGAGCTGCACCAACACGTCGAACCCGGCCGTGATGGTCGCCGCCGGTCTGCTCGCGAAGAAGGCCGTCGAGCGCGGCCTCGCGACGCGGCCGACGGTGAAGACGAGCCTCGCTCCCGGCTCGCGCGTCGTGACCGAGTATCTCAAGAACTCCGGCCTGCTCTCGTACCTCGAGCTCCTGCGCTTCCACGTCGTCGGCTATGGCTGTACGACTTGCATCGGCAACTCCGGTCCGCTGCCGGAGCCGATCGCCGCCGCGATCCGCGACAACGATCTCGTCGTCGCCGCGGTGCTGAGCGGCAACCGCAACTTCGAGGGCCGCATTCATCCGCTGGTGCGCGCCTCGTATCTCGCGTCGCCGCCGCTCGTCGTCGCGTACGCGCTCGCGGGGAGCGTCGACGTCGATCTCGCGACCGAGCCGCTCGGCACCGATGCCGACGGCAACGACGTCTACCTGCGCGACCTGTGGCCGAGCCGCGCCGAGGTGCAGGCGGTCCTCGACGAGGCCGTGACCGCCGATCTCTTCCGCAAGAGCTACGGCACCGTCTTCGAGGGCGACGACGCGTGGCGCGCGCTGCCCGTGCCCGCGGGAGCCCTCTACGCGTGGGACCACGACTCGATGTACATCCAGGAGCCGCCCTTCTTCGTCGATCTGCCGCCGACGCCGGCGCCGCTCGCCGACATCGTCGGCGCGCGCGTCCTCGCGCTCCTCGGCGACTCGATCACGACCGACCACATCTCGCCCGCGGGCTCGATCCCGCCGGACAGCCCGGCGGGCAAGTTCCTCGTCGCGCACGGGGTAACGCCGCGCGAGTTCAACAGCTACGGCGCGCGTCGCGGCAATCACGAGGTGATGATGCGCGGCACGTTCGGGAACGTGCGCCTCAGAAACGCGCTGGCGCCGAAACGCGAGGGCGACTGGACGCGCCACATCCCGAGCGACGACGAGATGCGCATCTTCGATGCCGCGGAGCGGTACCGCGCCGCCGGCACACCGCTCGTCGTGATCGCCGGCAAGGAGTACGGCACCGGCAGCTCGCGCGACTGGGCGGCGAAGGGCACGGTGCTTCTCGGCGTCAAAGCGGTCCTCGCCGAGAGCTTCGAGCGCATCCACCGCAGCAATCTCGTCGGCATGGGCGTGCTGCCGTTGCAGTTCAAGCGCGGCGAGAGCTGCGCGACGTACGCACTCGACGGCACCGAGACCTACGATGTGCTCGGCCTCGCGACGCTCGCCCCGCGCGGCGAGCTGACGGTCCGCGTCCGCCGCGACGCCGGCGGCGAGACGTGCTTCGGCGCGATCGCCCGGGTCGATAGCCCGATGGACATCGAGTACCTGCGCCACGGCGGCATCCTACAGATGGTGCTGCGCTCGTTGGCGGGAACGCGCTGAGACGGGCGGCGGCCGCCGCCCGTCTGCGCGTTCAGCGACCGCTTGCGTCGCGGCGCGGCGACGGTGCGCTCGCGTCGGCAGGCAGCAGCGCGCGCACGGTGTCTTCGAGCTGGCGCATGTGCTCCTCGGAGTAACCGTCGGCGGCGAAGCGCACGACGCCGGCAGCGTCGATCACGAACGCGGCCGGCATGCCGCCGGCGCCGTAGCGTGAGAGCACGTCGCCGGCCGGATCCTGCAGGATCGTCAGCGCCGGCGACGGATCGGGAAGGTACTCGCGCAGGAACTCGTCTCCTTTCGCGCGCGAGTGGTCGATGTCGATCGCGAGGACGCGCACCTTCCCCTGATGGCGGCGCGCCAAGGCGTCGAGCGCCGGCAACATCGGCGCGCACGGCACACACCAGCTCGCCCAGAAATCGACGATCACGACTTGGCCGGCATTGTCGGCGAGCGCCACCTTCCGTCCGCGGAGATCGGGCAGCGCGAACGCGGGCGCACGTTGCCCGACGCTGAGCGCGTGCGCCGGCGCGGCGATCAGCAGGAACGCGGCGGCGCAGACTGCGATCGCTCGCGCGCAGCCCGTTTCACGCGGCTGCGGCGTGGGCGCGCTCAGAATCGCCACGAGACGCCGGCGTGCACGCGGTAGTCGGGGACGATCTGGACGGCGGTGTTGTCTTGCAGGAGCGGGAAATCGGCACCGACGTCGGCGGCGAGCGTCGTATGCCAGGTGACGCTCAGCGCGGGCCCCATGTAGACGGCGGTGATGCCGGTGTCCTCGGCCTCCTGTCCGGCTTGCGTGTCGAGACCCTTGTGCTCACCGCTCACGACCGCTTGCAGCGCGACGGTTGCATCGTGCGTCAGGTACGGAAAGAGGCCCGGCCCTCCCGCCCACGTGACGTCGTTGGCATACCGATAGTCGAACTTCCCCTCGGTGCGCATCGCGTATTGGACCGACGTCGTCCAGAAGACGCGCTTCCAGCTCGCGAAGACGCTGCCGCCGACGATGCCGTCGACGGAACCCGAGCCGAGCGCCAGATCGTGGCCGTGGACGCCGATCGGCCCGTCGCTCTCGGCGTCGGCAAGCTCTTCCTTCAGACGATCGGCGCTGCCCGTCGGGAGCTCGAGGCCGCCGAGGAGCGACGTCCGGACGACCGCGTCCTCGCTCACCCAGCTGAACGGCCGGACGACGCCGAGAAGCGACACGTCGCCGATGCCGGTCTCATTGCCCGAGGTGATGACGCCGTGCTCGCGACGGCGGAACACGCGGGTGATGACGGGCAGCGTGAGCTGCGCACCGACGCGCGCGTTCACGTCGTAGCCGAGCACGAATTGCGTGATCGAGCTGTTCAGGTGCTCGCCGGGATTGTCGATGGTGTGGCCGTTCTCGCGCAGCGTCGTGAAGCGGGTGAATTGCTCGGCGACGCCGACGCGCCAACCGGCGCGACTTTCACGTTGCTCGGTCGCGGTGTAGATCGCGCACACGTCGCATGCTGCAGCTGTGTTCGCACACGCGACCGTCGCAAGTACGAGTATCAAGAGCTGGCGGACGATCGTCCTGGACGGTAGCCGCAGCCGTGCAGCACAATCGATCTGATGGTCGCGCATCGAGGACGCAACGTCTTAAACCAAATCGACTAGGCGTGATAGCGACCAGCTTGACAGTCTCGTCGATGCGCCCCTATAGCCCCGATCAGAATGCTCGCGCCGCAGTCGTCGTTCTCCTGCTCCTTCTCCTCGTTCCCGTCGCGTTGAGTGGTCACCATCACGCCGGCTCAGAGGCGACGCATGCGTGCGCGGCGTGCGCAGTCGTGCATCACGCTCCGGTGGCACGCACGAGCGTACCCGTGATGCTCGCCGTGCGCTTTGCTTGCCACCTCGACTTCGACAAAGGGACGGTCACGACGTTGCGCTCGGATCAAGCACCGCCTTCGGGCCGCGCACCGCCTCGCCGCTCCGTTCTCGCCCTCGCGTAGCCTCTACCTTGGTCCCGGGATCTCGTTCGATCCCATGAGTCGTCATGGACAATCATTCTCACCTACATGCTCACGTGCACGTCCCCGCGCAGACGGTGTTGACGGCGGCAGCGTTGACGTCGGCCGCCGCAGGCGCCGAAGTGCTCGGATCGTTGCGCAGCGGCAGCCTCTTCCTCACCGCCGACGCGGTCCACCTGATGGCGCACCTCGGCATCTTCGCCGTGCTCCTCATCCCAACGACGCGATCACACCAAGGTCGGGAAGACGTGGCCGCGACCGCGGTACTCGTACTCGTGCTGCTCATCGCGCTCGGCATCATCGTCGAAGCGGTGCAGAAGCTGCTCTCGGCCGCGACCGACGCGCCTTCGCCCTTCTTCATGCTGCTCGCGCTCCTTGGTCTCGGAGCCAATCTCACGACGGCGTATCTATTTCGCGACCCCGCGGCGACGCGCTGGTCCTTTCGCGCCGCGCTCGCGCACGAGCTCGCGGACGCCTCGGTCACGATCATCGCGCTCGGCGGCGCCGTCGCGATCGCGCTCTTCGCCTGGCGTTGGGTCGATCCCGCATTGACGCTCCTCGTAGGCCTGTGGCTCGTCGCCTGGGCGGGGCGGCTCCTCGGCCGGCGCGTGCGGATCGGATCGAGTGTGTGGGTGCTCGAAAAGGAGTGACGGATGTCGCATCGCAGACGACCGCTCGCCGCCGCGCTCGCGCTCAACACCATCGCGCTCGCCGGCGAGATCGGCGCGGGTGTTCCCGCGAAAAGCGTGAGTCTCGTGATGGACGGCGTGCACAACGCCTCCGACGAGGTCGCACTCGCCTTTCTGCTGCTCGCGTACACGTTGCGCGTCGGCTTGTCGGGCCGGTTTCTTCGCACGGCAAACCTCTTCAACTCGGTGGGACTCCTGGCGGTGAGCGCGTTGGTGACGTGGCAAGCTCTCGAAAGGCTTCGTCACCCGCAGGCAATTCTCGGCGTCGTCCCGCTCGTCGTCGGCCTGGGCGCGGCGGCCGCGAACTGGGGCGTCGCGCGCGTGCTGCGTGAGTCCGCTCGCGACGATGCCGCCATTCGGCTGGCGTACGTCCACAACCTCGGGGACACGTTCGTCTCGCTCGCGCCCGTCGCCGCGGGCGTGTTGACGCTCGCCTCGGGAAATCCCCTCGTCGACCCACTCATCGGCCTGGTGATCGCCGCGGCCGTGATCATTCCCACTCTGCGCGCGCTGATCAGCGACCGCGCGGAGCTCGTGTGGCCGGAGAACGTCGCCTGCGGCTCGCCGTCGCCGCCGACCGACCGACTCCTTGACAACTTCTCATGACGCCTATACGCCGCCTTCCGATGGTCGCGTTGCGGCATCGATTTCGCCATCGAGCCAGTGTTCTCCTGCTCGCGGCGCTGCTTTTCGTTCCACTGGCGCTCAGCGGCCATAGCCACGCCCGTGAGAGCACGCATCCGTGCTCCATTTGCGCCGTCACGCATCACGCACCGATCGTCGGCACTCCGGCGCTGCCGGTACTCACCGCCGAGCTGGCGCGCCCGCTGCTCGTCGCGCCGCACGCCTGTGCCGGGACGCGTCTCGACCAGGCGCCGCGCACCGGGCGCGCACCGCCTTTCGGTCTCCTCGCCGTTGTAGCGTAGCTCCCGCCTAAGTCTCTCGCTGGCCGCACGGCCGGCCGACTCCGGTGGGTTCGCGACCGTGGAGTCGGAAGGAGGAGACTGATGGCATCCCATTCATTCAGGGGTCGTCTCGTGCTCGTGGCGTTGGCCGCAATGCTCGCACCGTGCTCGGCCGGCGCGAGCGAAACCCAGGAGATCCGCGAATTGCGCAGAGAGGTCGGCGAGCTGCGCGATACTGTCCGGGGGCTGCAGAATCAGGTCCGGCAACTCAAGGGGCAGGCGCCGGCAGCAGCAGCGGAAGTAGCGCCGAACAAGGCCCTCGAGGCCGAGATCCGCGCCGCCATGCCGCCCGCGCCCGAGGCGTCGCCGGCCGCGCCGCAGCTCGTCGCGCAACCGGCGACAGGGCCGGGCGTCGGGAAGAGCTCCTCGATCCTCAATCCCGACATCAGCTTCAACGGCGACTTCACGTTCCTCGGCACCAATAATCGGCAGCTGAACAAGGCGAATCGCTTCAGCTTCCGCGAGGGCGAGATCGGATTGCAGGCGCCGATCGATCCTTACGCGCGCGCCGACGCGTTCATCACGTTCGGCGAGGGCGAGTCGCCGGAAGTCGAGGAGGCGTATGCGACGTTCCTCACGCTGCCGTACAACCTGCAGGCGCGGGTCGGGAAGTTCCGTGTCTCGTTCGGAAAGAACAATCTGCTGCATCGCCACGCGCTCTCGCAGACCGACCGGCCGCTCGCCGAGGTCGCGAATTTCGGCGACGAAGGGCTGAGCGGCACCGGCGTCGG
Source organism: Binatia bacterium (assembly GCA_041488235.1). GTDB lineage: Bacteria > Desulfobacterota > Binatia > UTPRO1 > UTPRO1 > DP-19. Next base: position 4,090 of record JBGPOW010000094.1, on the reverse strand, counting down.
GCTCAGCTACTTGGTACCGAACCCGTGGGATCAATATCTGCTGCTCACCGGCGAGGTGGTGAACGGTCTCGGCGGGGAACTCGAGGGTGCGCAGGGCGTTCCGCTCGATCGCCCGGCTCCGGGCAGGTCGCTCGGCGACTTCGTCTACGTCGGCCACGCGCAGAGCTTCTTCGACCTGAACGCCGGCAACAACATCGAGCTCGGCGGCTCGATCCTCGCCAACGAGCCGCGCAGCGGCACCGACACGCGCGTCTACGGCGTCGATCTCACGTATCGCTGGCGTCCGCTCGATCAGGCCGGCTACCACCAATTCCTCTGGCGCAGCGAGGGATACTTCACGCACCTCGACACCCACGAGCCCGGGCCGAGCGCCTTCGGCACGAACGGCGCCTACACCTACGGCGAGTACCGGCTGGCGCAGAGCCAGTGGATCGGCCTGCGTTTCGACTGGACGGAGATCCCGGGCACGTCGGGGAAGAAGGAATGGGGCGTGTACCCGTACTTCACGTTCTCGCCCGTCGAGTTCGGCTACTTCCGCGTCGGCTACGAGTACGTGCGCTCCGATCGTCTGGACGACAAGGATTCCCACCGCGTCTGGCTGCAATACAACTTCTCGATCGGCCCGCACGCGGCGCACGCGTTCTGAGCACATGGAGGACGAAACCGTGAGACAGATCACTTTCGGCCGGCGCGCAGCGTCAGCGCTCCTCGGCGGCCTTCTCATGCTCGCAGCGGCAGCATTCCCGGGTCGCGCCGCGGCCAAGCTCTACGTCGTCACCACCACACCCGACCTCGCGGCAATCGCACGCGAGGTCGGCGGCGACAAGGTCGACGCCGAGTCGCTCGCCCTCGGCACGCAGGACCCGCACTTCGTCGACGCCAAGCCGAGCTTCATTCTGAAGCTCAACCGCGCCGACCTCTACGTGAAGCGCGGCCTCGACCTCGAGGTCGGCTGGGCGCCCGTCCTCGAGAAGGGCGCCCGCAACGCGGACATCCTGTACGGCGGCACGCACTACGTCGACGCCTCGACCGGCATCGCACCGCTCGAGATCCCGGGCGGCGTCCTCAGCCGCGCGCTCGGCGACGTCCATCCCTTCGGCAACCCACACTACCAGCGCGATCCCGCAAACGCGAAAACGATCGCGAGAAACATCGTCGATGGACTGGAGCGCATCGATGCCGCGAGCCGCGAGTATTACGAGCAACGCCTTGCGGATTTCGACCGTCGCATCGACGAGCGCCTCGCCGGCTGGCTCCAGGAGCTCGCGCCGTATCGCGGCGCGAAGATCGTCACGTACCACAAGAGCTGGGAGTACTTCACGACCCGCTTCGGTCTCGAGGCGATCGGCGAGATGGAGCCGAAACCCGGCGTCGCGCCCTCGCCCGCGCATCTCGCCGAGCTCATCACGTTGATGAACGCGCAGCACGCGAAGGTGATCATCCGGGAGCCGTTCTATCCGGAGAACTTGACGCGCGTCGTGGCGGACAAGACGGGTGCGACCGTGCTGACGCTTCCCGAGTCGCCGGGAGGCGTGCCCGGCACCGACGACTACTTCACCTTCATGGAGTACATCGTGACCCACGTCGCCGCCGCGCTGCGCGAGGCGAAACCATGACGGACGCGCTCATCGCGTTCGATGACGCGACGCTCGGCTACGGCCGGCGCGCCGTGCTGCGCGACGTTTCCCTCACCGTCGCCGCCGGCGACTTCCTCGGGATCGTCGGCCCGAACGGCGCCGGCAAGACGACGCTCCTGAAGGCTTTGCTCGGGACCTTGTCGCCGCTCGGCGGCGCCATCCGCACGCGCGGGCGCGACATCGTCTTCGGCTACGTGCCGCAGCGCCAGGCCGTCGACGAGACGTTTCCGCTGACGGTCCGCGAGATGATCCTCATGGGCCGCTTCGCGCGCATCGGCCTCTTCCGCCGCCCGGGCGCGGAAGATCATCGTCGCGTGGTGGAGGCCGCCGAGCACGTCGGCATCACCGCCCTTCTCGATCAACGCTACCGCACCCTCTCCGGCGGCCAGAAGCAACGCACGTTGATCGCGCGTGCGCTCGCCGCCGAGCCGACGGTGCTCGTCCTCGACGAGCCGACGAACGGCATGGACCTGCCAGCCGAGCACGCGATCATGGAGCTCGTCCGCCGGCTCCACGACGAGGATCGGCTCACGGTCGTCATGGTGAGCCACCTGTTGAACGTCGTCGCCTCATACGTCGCGCGGCTGGCGATCGTCGGCGAAGGCCGCGTCGAGGTCGGCCCGGTCGGCACCATGCTCACCGCCGAGAAGCTGACCGCGCTCTATGGCACCGCCGTGCGCGTCCATCGCATCGACGGCGCGGCGGTCGTGCTGCCGGGGGATGCGCGATGATCGAGATGTTCAGCCAGAGCTTCATCGTCTATGCCGCACTCGCGAGTGTCCTCGCCGGTGGCGTCTCGGCGTACCTCGGAGTGTACGTGCTCCTTCGCCGTATCGTGTTCGTCGGCATCGCGCTGGCGCAGATCGCGACGCTCGGCGTCGCGCTCGGCCACTTGCTCGGCCTCCATCAAGCGGAGGCCGCCTTCGGCATGAGCCTCGTCGGCGTCACCTTCTTCGCGCTCCACCGCCAGGGGCGCATCCCGCGCGAGAGCGCGATCGGCGTCGCCTATGCCGCGGCGTCGGCGCTCACCATCCTCTGCGTCTCGAAGAATCCGTTCGGCGAGATGGACGTGCTGAGCCTCGTCTTCGGCAACGTACTCGGCGTGACGGAGGCGCAGCTCTACATCCTTTCCGCGCTCGCCGCGACGCTGCTGGTGCTGCACTGGTGCTTCGCGAAAGAGCTCCTCTTCACCTCCTTCGACGCCGACATGGCGGAGACGATGGGCTACCGTGTGCAGGGCTGGGAGTTCTTCTTCTACCTCATCCTCGGCGTCGCGTTCTCGCTGAGCGTGAGCGTCGCAGGTGTCCTCGTGATCTTCTCCTACCTCGTCATCCCGGCAACCGCAGCGCTCGTGCTCGACGTCGGCATGGCGGCGACGTTCATCGTCGCCGTGCTCATCGCCGTCATCGCCGGCGCGAGCGGCGTCTTTCTGTCGTACGCCTGGGACCTGCCGACGGGACCGACGATCGTCGCCGCGTTGTCGGCATTGCTCCTTCTCTGCGGCGCATGGCGGCAGCTCGCGCGATTGCGGCCGGCGAGCACGCGATGACGCGAGTCACGGTCGCGCTACTGCTCCTGTCCGCGTGCACGCTGCCGCGGACGCGCACCATCCTCGCCGATCCACGCGCCGCCGACGTCCAGGCGGCGACGGTCCAGGTCGTCGACGCAACCGGCCGCGACCTCGCAGCGCCGCGACCGGGCGCCGTCGACGTGCTCGCCCGCGCCGCGTTCGGGCGTCCGATCTCGATCGTCTCCGCCGTCGATGCGTTCTCGGCGGCGGCGGCAGCGGCGCTGCGCGCCCGCGGCATCCGCGTCGAGCCCGCACACGCTGAGCTTCCGGTGCTGCGCATCACGCTCCTCGATTTCGAGATCCGCAACCACGACGCGGCCGGCGCAGTCGCGTTCGTGTCCGCGACGTACGTGCTCGACGCTGGCGACGGGGTCACGCTCTGGAACGTCGCCGAGCGACGCTTGCCGATCCGCCTTGCCGGACCCGACCTGACGCGCTCCGAGCTCGCACGCATCGCCGACGAAGCGGTCGGCGCGGGACTCGCGTCCCTTCCGGCACGAGCCGGCAATCGCAAGCGCAGCACGACCGCACGAGCCTTGCAGCCGCACGAGTGCGCCTGATACCCCCGCCCGCGTTTCTCGTACCTTCGGCCGCGAGTAATCGCGATCGATCGACGCACTGCGACGGTTGCGTTTCAGCGCACCCATCGCTCACAGCATTCGCGCAAGCTGCGCAAATCCGTTCCCAACGACGAAATCGTAGCGCGGCGACCGTCCCACCAATGGGACAGTCATCCGATTAACCCCGCCGCGCCCGGCGCCGGCGCGATGGCGTGATCGTTGCTGAAAGCCGCCGGCACCAAGGCGTTTTGTGTTGCAATCGAGGACCTCGCATGTATAACGACACCGTTTCGCGGTTGCTGGCCGTTGGGGCTGAGGAGGCG
>JBGPOW010000093.1:0-16239 GCA_041488235.1 Binatia bacterium | reverse complement strand
GACCCGACGGGTGTGGCGAGCACCGCCAAGCACGACGGTGTGAGCATGAAGTTCCTCGCCAAGTACGGCAACATCGCCGCGACCTGCCTGACCTCGACGACGGCCGGCGCCGCCGAGACGCAGATCCAGTCGCTGACCGACGACACCGTGAGCAACACCACCACGTCGCCGGATCTGTCCACCACCTGGACACAAGCGACGGTACCCTTCCAGAGCCCGTATCTCGGCGCCACGCTGCGCACGATCTGCTCGCACTCGACCCCGTACTCGTTCTTCTACAAGCGCGGGTCGGGGGCGGACGTGAACAAGCTACTCGTCTACTATCAGGGCGGCGGCGCGTGTTGGGACGCCATCACGTGCGGCGCGCCGGTGTACGACCCGGACGTCACGGCCGGCGACAACCCCGCCAACACCACGACCGGCTTCGGTGACCCCGGCAATACGTCGAATCCGTTCCGCAATTGGAGCGCGGTGTTCGTCGCCTACTGCACCGCCGACGTCCATTGGGGCCATAACGGCGACGCAGGCATCCAGCATTACGGCTGGGACAATGCGAAGATCGTCGAGAAGTTCGCGCGCGAGCACTTCGTCAACCCGAGCGAGGTCTTCGTCACCGGCTCGAGCGCCGGCGCCTACGGCGCGATCCTCCACGGGATCTCTCTGCACGAGGTATTCCTCGCCTCGACGTTCAACGTCGTCGGCGACGCCGGCGCCGGCGTGATCACGCCCGAGTTCTCGCAGATCCAGCAGAACGCGTGGCACGTCCAGCAGAACCTCCCAACTTACATCGGTCTCGGCGACGTCACCCAGCTCTCGATCGCCGATCTGTACGACGCCGGCGCGAACTACTACGCGACGTCTGGCGTGCACCACTTCGCCCCACGCGGCAGCCGCTTCGGCCACTACACGACCGCGCACGATGACGTCCAGACGCTCTTCTACAACATCATGGTGAACGGCATCCTCGACTTCGGCACCTGGTGGCACAGTTCCTGTGACTGGAACCGCCAAGCGCTGCAGCTCGCGGCGGATGCATCGGCCGGCGCCACGAACGGCAACTACAAGTACTACATCGGACCCGGCTCGCGGCACACGATCTGGGGCAGCAACCGCGCGTACACCGAGACCCACGGCGGCGTGCAGCTGTTCGTCGATTGGCTCGACGACATGCGGAGCTCGCCGACGTGGAGCAACGTCGCGTGCACGGATTGCAGCTTGCTCGGCTCGTGCAACGGCGGCACGAACTCGGGCGCGAGCTGCCAGCACGATTCCGAGTGCCCGCTCGGCGTCTGCGACCTCGTCGACTCGAAGCCTCCCTTCACGTGCAACGGGGCCAGCGTCAATTCCGGCGCTGCGTGCCAGCGCGACTCCGATTGTCTCGGTGTGGGCGCCGCCTGCAACGTCGAGGCGTCCTTCGGCGTCTGCAAAAACACCAGCACGACGAACGCGAACAAGCTGTGCTCGACCGACGCCGATTGCGACGGCACGCTCGGCAGCTGCGTCACCGAGCAGCCCTTCCAGCTCGACGGCGTCGTGAGCTGTCCTCCGTAAGGAGCTCGGCTCCTCGTTTCACGGCGGCGCGGGATTCGTCCCGCGCCGCCTTTTTTTACTGCCGGTCGACCGCGACCGTGATCTCGGGACCCTCGCGGTCGACGGCGGCGATCCACGTGGCGTCGAGCGCGATGGAGCGCCGGGGGACGAGCGTCCGATAGCGCGCCTGCCACAAGCGCCGGCCGCCTTGGCTCACCTCGAGCCGCGCATCGTCGATCCAGGCGCCGACCCGCATGACGAACCGGTCGCGCGGCGGTCGCGCGTCGCCGGCGATGGCGCCGGGAGAGATCCAGCGCAGCGGCGGGCGACACACGATCGGAACCGGCGGCGTCGCCGGCCAGGATCCGCTGCGCAGAAACGCGGCGACCGCGGCGGCGGCGTGGCGACCCGATAGCGCAGCGACGTCGCCTGCCTCGGCCGCGTGCACCAGGTTGCCGGCGGCGAAAACCCCGGGCTCGGACGTGCGGAGCGCAGTGTCGACGCGCGGGCCGCGCGTCGCGTCGACGACGACACCGCCCGTCCGCGCGAGCTCGTGATCGGGAATCCAATCGCCGGTGAAGACGACGGCGTCACAGTCGATCGTGCGCGTCGCGCCGCTCACGACGTTCGTCACCTCGACGCCTTCAACACGCCGCCGGCCGGCGATGCGGCTGACGATCGTGTCCGTCAGGATCGGGACGCGGCGCCACCCCGCCGTCGCCCAGACGAGCGCGCCGTGGCTCTGACGGCGCGGCTCCGCCGTCACGATCGCCGCCGTCGTCGCGCCGGCGTGCGCGAGCGTCACCACCGCGGAGAAGCTGACGTGCTCCGCGCCGACGACGACGGCGCGACGCGCAACGCGTTGCTTCTCCAAATGCACGAGCTGCTGCAGCGCACCGGTCGTGAAGACGCCGAGCGGGCGCGCGCCGGGCACGAGTCGCGCCGCCCGCGGTCGCTCGCGGCAGCCGGTCGCGAGGACGATCGCCGCGCCGCGCACGCTGCCGCGTCCGCTCGGGGCGGTGATCGCCAGCGTCCGCGGCCGCTCCCATCCGGTGACGCTCGTCTCCGTACGGACGTCGACGCCCGCCGTCTGCGCCAGCCGCACGTAGCGCGCCGCGTACGCCGGCCCGGACAGGAGGCAGCGGAGGTCGCGCACGCCGAAGCCGAGATGATCCGTGTGGCGCGGAATGCCGCCCGCGTCCGCCTCGCGCTCCAGCACGACGACGCGGCCGACGCCGCGGCGGCGCAGCTCGATCGCGGCCGCGAGCCCCGCCGGGCCGCCGCCGACGATCACGACGTCGGCGTCGTCGGTCATCGCTCGACGGACACGATGGCGGCGCCCTCCGTCATCGCTCGGCGCCGAGAAGCTCCGCGACCGTGCGGCCGCTCGCGTCGGCGAGAAGACGCGTGACCGCCGCCGTGCAATAGAATCCCTGGCAGCGGCCGAACGTGGCGCGCGTCCGCCGCCGCAGGCCGTCGAGACTCCGCGCCGGAATCGCGGCGCGCGCGGCGTCGACGATCTCACGCCGCGTGACGCGCTCGCAGTGGCAGACGATCCGCCCGTAGTCGGGATCCGCCGCGATCAAATCGGCGCGGCAGTACGGGCGCGGCGACGCCTCGCCGATATTCGGCATGCGCACGGCTTGGAAGTCGGCGCGCGGCTCGAGCACGAGCCCGCCGTCGCGGAGCCCGTCACGCACGTGCTCGGCGATCGCCATCGACGCCGTGAGGCCGGTCGAGCGGATGCCGGCGACGCACACGTAACGCTGCTCGGGATGGAAGTGGATCTGGTAGTCGCCGTGCTCCGTCGCGGCACGCAGGCCGACGTACACCGCCGTCACCTCCTCGTCCGCCAACGCCGGCAGCAGGCGGCGGCCCTGCCGCATGAGCGCGTCGAGACCCGCCGCGGTCGACTCGGTGGCGCTCTTGTCCGGCACGTCGTCGGCCGTCGGACCGAGGACGAGGTTGCCGAGAACCGTCGGGCTGACGAGCACACCCTTCGTCCGCGCCGTCGGCACCGGCAGCACGATGTGCCGTAGCAGCGGTCGTGCCAGCTTGTCGAAGACGACGAGCTCGCCGCGCCGCGGAGCGACGGTGAAGCGCGTGTGGCCGAAGAGGCGATCGACGTCGTCGGCACCGAGCCCCGCCGCGTTGACGACCCAGCGCGCATGAAACTCGCCGCGCGGCGTCCGCAGCGCGTGCGCGCCGCCGTTGCCCCCGCGCGCGATCGCGACGAGCGGCGCCTGGAGGATGAGCGTCGCGCCGTTCACGACCGCCTCGGTCGCGAAGGCGAGCGGCGTCGTGAACGGGCAGACGATGCTCTCGTCCGGGATCTCCAGCGCCGCGAGCGCGCCGGGCGCGAGCGCCGGCTCGCGCGCGTAGAGCTCGGCGGCATCGACGTCGCGCACCGCCGCGTACCCGTTCTGCCGCGCGCGTGCCGCGATTCCCGGCAACGCTGTGCGTTCCTCTTCGTTCCACGCGACGAGCAGCGCGCCGAGCCGCTCGACCGGGATCCCTGCATCGGTCGCGTGACGCGCGAGCAGCGCGTGGCCGCGGCGCACCAGCTCCGCCTCGAGCGTGCCCGGCTTCGCGTCGAAGCCCGTGTGCAGGATCGCCGTGTTCGCCTTGCTCGTCCCCGCGCCGACGTCGGCCGCTGCCTCGAGCACCAGGATACGCAGGCGATAGCGCGCGAGCTCGCGGGCGATCGCCGCACCGACGACGCCCGCGCCGACGACCGCGATGTCGAACGTCGCCGCCGCGCCGCTCGCCGCGCTCATGCGGGCACGTCCGCCGCTGCCCGTGATCGCGACGCTCATGCGAGCGCCGCCACGGCGTCCGCGGCGCGTCGCCAGCGCGCCAGCCGCTCCTCGGCCTCGGCGGCGTCGATACGCGGCTCGTAGACTGCGCTCGGCGACCAGCCACCGCTCGCTTCTTCGAGCGAGCGCACGTCGCCGAGCGCGAGCCGCGCGAACGCCGCAACGCCGAGCGCGGTCGCGTGCGGCGACGGGTAGACCTCGATCGCGATTTGCAGCAGGTCCGCCTGTGCCTGCATCAACGTCGCGGAGCGCGCGAGGCCGCCGTCGGCGCGGAGGCGAACCAGCGCGCCGCCGAGATCCTCCTCGACCGCGCGCGCGATCACCGCCACGTGCGCGGCGATCCCCTCGACGACGGCGCGAGCCAGCTCAGCACGCCCGCTCGCGAGCGAGAGCCCGACGAACGCGCCGCGCGCCTGCGGCCGCCCGAATGGTGCGCCGAGGCCCGCGAGCGCGGGAACGAAGAGCGCGCCGCCGGCGCCGGCCGCGCTCGCAACGACGGCGTCGACCGCGGCCGTCGACTCGATCAAGCCGAGCGTCCGCAGCCATTCGACCGCGGCGCCCGCCGTGTAGACCTGTCCATCGAGGCAGTACGTCGTCGCGCCGCCGACGCGCCACGCGACGCAGCCGGCGAGCCCGCGCCGCGATCGCTGCGGGCGCCCACCGACGGTCGCGAGGAGAAACGCGCCGGTGCCGTACGTACACTTCGCCGCGCCGGGTTCGAGACTGCCTTCGGCGAAGAGCGCCGCTTGCTGATCGACGGCGAGACCGGCGACGGGAATCGAATCACCGAACGCGGTCGTCATGCCGATCGTCTCCGCACAACCGGCGATGCGCGGGAGCGTCGTCGGGTCGAGGTCGAACGCCGCGCATGCCTCCGTCGACCAGACGCCGTCGTCGAGATCGAGTAGCATCGTACGCGACGCCGTGGAAGCGTCGGTGACGTAGGCGCCGGTCAGGCGATGCAGAAGCCATGTGTCGCTGGTCGTGACGACCCCGTCGCGCGTCACGTGCTCGCGCAGCCACGCCATCTTCGGCGCCGCGAAGTACGGGTCGAGCGGCAGCCCCGTGATCACGGCGAGCCGCTCCGTCAGGTCCGCACGCCGCGCGCACCACCCCGCCGCGCGACGATCCTGCCACGAGAGCGCCCGCGCGAGCGGCCGCCCCGACGCGCGGTCCCAGGCAAGCACGGTCTCGCCCTGATTCGCGAGCGCAACGACATCCGGATGAACACGCGCGCGCGCGAGCGCCGCCCGCCCCGCGTCGAGCACCGACGACCACAGCTCCTCCGCATCCTGCTCGACACCGCCGTCGGCGAGTGCCACTGGATACACCGGCACCTCGATCTCAGCCAAGACGTCCCCGCTCGAAGTCACGACGAGCGCCTTCGTCGCGGACGTACCTTGGTCGAGAGCAAGGATGATCACGTGCCGCTGCTGTACCCGTCGCCGAGTCGGCGAGCAACGTGACCGCAGACCACGGCGATCAGTTACACGGCGATCTGGACGGATTCCAGACGCGCGTGGTACGCCGCTCGCATGATGCCACTCACATTCGGCACGACCGAAGAGCAACGTATGATTCAAGAGACTGCTGCGCGCATGCTGCGCCCCTTCGAGGAGCGCCGCCGCGAGTTCGAGCGTGCGCTGCGCGAGCACGGCCGCGTCCCCGAAGAGTTCTGGACCGCGCTCGCCGAGGCCGGGCTGCTCGGCGCGTTCGTCCCCGAGGAGTACGGCGGCACGGCGATGGGCCTCACCGCGCTCGCGACCGCCGCCGACGCGATGGCGAGCCGCGGCTTCGGCCACCCGCTCTTTCTCCTGACCGGCATGGACGCGCTTTGCATCGCCCGCGACGGCTCCGAGTCGCTGAAGCGGCGCTTTCTGCCGCAGATCGCCTCGGGCGCGCTCAAGTTCTGCTTCGCGATCACCGAGGCCAACGCCGGGACCAACTCGTTTCGCATGACGACGCGCGCCGCGCGCCGCGGTGACGGCTACGTCATCGACGGCGAAAAGACCTTCATCACCGGCATGGATCAAGCCGACTACGTGCTGCTCATCGCACGCACGCGCTCGCGCGACGAGGTCGAGCGCGAAGGACTGCCGAAGACGAGCTGCCTCTCCGTCTTCGTCGTCGACTGCCACACGCCCGGCATCACGCTGACGCCGCTCCCGATGCGCGCGATCGACGGCGCCGCGCAATGGACGGTGCACTTCGACGGCGTCGAGGTGCCGGCCGAGAACCGCGTCGGCGACGAGCACGCCGGTGCGCTCGTGATGTTCAACACGCTGAACCCCGAGCGCGTGCTGATCGCCGCCGGCGCATGCGGCCAAACGGAGCGTCTGCTGGAGATGTCGATCGCCTACGCCAACCAGCGCGTCGTCTTCGGCTCACGCCCGATCGGCGCCTACCAAGCGGTGCAGCACCCCCTCGCCGACCTCCGCATCCGTCTCGAGGCGGCCCGCGCCGTCACGTACAAAGCCGCCGCCGCGTTCGACGCCGGCATCGATCCGACCGAGACCGGCACGTACTCGAACATGGCGAAGTACCTCGCCACCGATCTCGCCATCGACGCCGCCGACCGCGCGATCCAAACCCACGGCGGCTCCGGTTTCTCGGAAGACGTCGGCGTCATCGGCTACTGGGAGCGCACCCGCCTCATGCGCACCGCGCCGATCTCGAAGGAGATGATCTTGAACTTCGTCGGCGAGCACGTCCTCGGCCTCCCGCGCAGCTACTGACGTCGATGCCGCCCCGCGCGCTACAGCGCACGCACGGGCAGGACAACCATCTGCATGCCGCGGAACTGGAGGCGGCGCTGAATCGTGTTGGCCGCTTGGTTGTGAAGCTGGCGCGTCAGGAAGTTCTCCTCGGAGAAAACGAGCTTCCCGGCGAAGAAGACCGTGCGGCGGAACGTCTTGTGGACGCGGGCGCAGAGCTCCTCGACCTCGTCGACGGCGTCGGTGCCGAGCGCGTACCAGTACTCGGCGTAGCGTCCGTGCTGGCGGACGAACCGTACGTACTTCTGCAGCATCTCCTCCGTCGACTCCTTCAAGTTCTCGAGCTCGGCGGTGCCTTTGAACTTGTGCGAGTCGATGACGCCGACGGAGATGAAGACGAAATTGTGGAAGTGGTTGCCGAAGAGACTGGGGATCGCGAGCACGCTGTGGAGGCCGAGGCCGTTGTAGCCGGTGACGAGAATCGCCGCCGTCGACTTGCTCACGTCGCGGGTCGGGAGGTTGCTGGTCTCGGTCTCGAGGACCGGAAAATCGACGAGCTCCTCGTCGAGTTTCTTCAGCGCTTCCTCGACACGCTGGTAGTGGCGCCGGATGTACAGGCAGAGGCCGACGAAGAGCGCCGTCACGACGACCGTCACCCAACCGCCGGCGCCGAACTTCAGGAACGTCGTGGCGAGGAGGATGCTCGTCGTCAGCGCCAAGCCGACGCCGTTCACCAAGAGATGCGTCCGCCAGCGTGCATCGACGGCACGCTCCTGCCACCAGTGGACGCACATGCCGAGCTGCGAGAGCGTGAACGTGAGAAAGACGTTGATGCTGTAGAGCACGACGAGGAGGCGCACCTCGCCTTCGGTGTAGAGCAGGACGGCGAGCGCGGCGCCGCCCATCAGCATGATGCCGTTCTTCGTCACCAGACGATCGCTCAGCTGGTAGAAGCGATGCGGCACCCACGAGTCGATCGCCATGTTCGCGAGGACGCGCGGGCCGTCGAGGAATCCCGCTTGCGCGGCGACGAAGAGCAGCGCGCCTTCGCTGACGAGCGTGAAGAGAAGAAACCCGCGTCCGAGCTGGATCCCGCCGAGATGCCATCCGCCTGCGACTTGGTCGATCAGGCTCGCGTTCAGCGTGCGGCCCTCTTGCGGGCGGATGTCGAGCAGGAGGTAGCAGAGCAGAATGCCGCCGGCGGTGAACGCCAGCGACGTCGCCATGTAGAGCATCGTGCGCTTGCCGGTCTGGACGCGCGGCTCGCGCAGGATCTGCAGGCCGTTCGAGACCGCCTCGATGCCGGTATACGTGCCGCCGCCCATGCTGTAGGCGCGCAAGAACGCGATCGCCACCGCGAGGAACCCGACCTTGCCGATCTCGGCGCGGCTGTCGTGCGCGGCCGCGGCGATGACGCCGGGAAGCGTGTGCGCGTGGCCGCCGAGCGCGACGAGAATGACGATCGTGTGCGTGATCAGGAACCCGATGAAGATCGGGACCAGCACCGTGACCGACTCTTTCACCCCGCGCAGGTTGAGCAGGATGAGCAGGAGGACGGCGGCAACCCCAGCCTCGAGCTTGAACGCCTGCAGCGCGGGCGGCAGGAAGCTGAAGATCGCATCCGCGCCGCTCGCGATCGAGATCGAAATCGTGAGGACGTAGTCGAAGACGAGCGCGCACCCCGAGACGACGCCGGGAAGCGGTCCGAGCAGCTTGGTCGCGACCAGATACCCGCCGCCGCCCGTCGGGAAGAGCTCGATGATCTGCGAGTAGCTCGCGGAGATGACGAACACCGTCGTCGCCGTCGCGATCACGAGGAAGAGTGCGAGGAAGCGCTCGCTCCCGAGGTGCAGGAACGCTTCCTCCGGTCCGTAACACGACGACGACAGACCGTCGGCACCGAGACCGACCCACGCCAGGAACGCGACCAGCGACAGCTGGTGGAACACTCCGGGAGAGAGAGGATCCTTCGGGTCGCCGAAGACGCGGCGCGCGAGGCGGCCACGCGCCGGTGGAGCGACCTTGCGCGCGCTCGTCGGAGACGCGTTGTGTCCCGTAGGAATCGTCGCCATGCGGAAAGCGTCGCAGCCTAGGAGACGTCGCGCGACTGCGCAAGCGCGCCATCTCCCCGTCGCGTCGGCGCGGGTGCGGCGACGCGGCGGTTGGCTCCGCGCGAGGATCGCTCGCGCGGGGCACCGGGCATGCATGAGATCTTCCGTACTCCGGAGCGGGGTAAAGACCGCAATGGCTCGCTCTTTATGCGCGCTCCGCCAACCGCCGCGCCGCCGCACTCACGACACGGCGAGGAAGACGGCTCGCTCGCGCCGTCACGCGCGACCGCGCCGCGCCGCCGCATGGCGTGCCGGGGCGGGCACTCGGCGAAGCGCGCATAAAGAGCGAGCCACTTCGAGTTCAGCGGTTCGGGATACGGAACTTCTAAACCGTGTCCGGTGCCCCGCGCGAGTGATCTTCGCGCGGAGCCGAGTGCCCGCCCCGGCACGCCACGCGACGACTTCGCACGGAGCCGTTTTTGCGGCGCGCGCGACCGGTCATTGCGCAGCTCGCGCCGTGACGCGCGTCACGGTGATCGTTTGACGATGCGAAACGGCGCCGTCTATGCTCCGCCGCGGCGAAAGGACCCGCATGACCGCTCCTGCTCAACGCTCTGATGAACTCATCCGAACGCTCGAGTCCCGCGCGCGCGAGATCCGCGAGAAGACTATCCGCCTCGGCGTGCAGTCCGGCTCGACGCACTTCGGGGGCTCGCTCTCGATGGTCGACATTCTCGTCGTCCTCTACTTCCACGTGTTGCGCATCGATCCGCAGCGCCCGCAGTGGGAGGAGCGCGATCGCTTCATTCTCTCGAAAGGCCACGGCGCGACCAGCTATTGTCCCGTGCTCGCGACGGCCGGCTTCTTCCCTGACAGCAAGATGGACGACATCAACCACCTCGGCAGCGCCTTCGGCATGCACATCGACATGCGGAAGATCCCGGGCGTCGACATGAGCACGGGCTCGCTCGGGCACGGGTTGCCCATTGCCGTCGGCATGGCGCTCGCCGATCGCGTGCAGAAGAAGGACCGCCGCGTCTTCTGCCTCATGGGCGACGCCGAGCAGAACGAGGGCTCGATCTGGGAGGCGGCGCAAGCGGCGGGGCACTTCAAGCTCGGCCGCCTGTGCGCGATCGTCGACCGCAACCGCTACAGCTCGGAAGGCGACACCGAGGAGATCCTCGCGATCGAGCCGCTGCACGAGAAGTACGCGGCGTTCGGCTGGCAGGTGCGCCGCCTCGACGGCCACAGCATCCCTGCCCTGCTCGACGCGTTCGCCGGCCTTCCCGCCGCCGACGGCGCCAAGCCGACGGCGATCATCGCCGATACGGTGAAAGGCAAAGGCGTGTCGTTCATGGAGGCCGGCGCGACCTGGCACTACGGCGCGCTCAGCGAGGAAGACGAGGCGCGGGCGCTCGCCGACATTCGCAGCGGCGGGACGACCCGCTGAGCGACGGCGCGAGCCGCGGAGACGATCATGCCCTACGGCACGACCTACAACGTCGACACGCTCGAGCTGCTGACGAGCTACGAGGGCTACGGCCGCACGCTGGTCGAGCTCGGCACGGCGCATCCCGAGGTCGTCGTGCTCACCGCCGACCTCTCACGCTCGACGCGCGCGACCGACTTCTTCGCCGCGTTTCCCGAGCGCGCGTTCAACCTCGGCATCGCGGAGCAGAACATGGTCGGCTGCGCCGCCGGGTTCGCCGCGTCGGGTCTCGTGCCCTTCGTGATCAACATCGCGACGTTCCAGACGATGCGCTCGTTCGAGCAGATCCGCAGCGACTTCGGCTACCCGCGCCTCAAAGGCATCTTCATGTCGATCTGGTCGGGGCTCTCCGGCGGCTATGTCGGCGCGACCCACCACGCGATCGAGGACATGGCGCTCATGCGGCTCATTCCGAACATGGCCGTCCTCGCGCCCGCGAACGCCGAGGACACCGCCGCGGCAACGCACGCCGCCTACGACCATCCCGGCCCGGTCTACATCCGCATCGCGAACGGCATGGATCCGAGCGGGAACGAGGGGAACCCGTTCGTACTCGGCACGATGGCCGTGACGCACGAGGGCTCGGACGCGACGATCATCGCCTGCGGTTCGCAGGTCGCCGACGCGAACCGCGCCGCGCGCCGCCTCGCCGACGACGGACTCGCGGTGCGCGTCCTCTATTGTCACACGGTGAAGCCGCTCGACACCGCGGCCGTCCTCGCCGCGGCACGTGAAACCCGCGTGATCGTCACCGTCGAGGACCACACGACGATCGGCGGACTCGGCGGCGCCGTCGCCGAGACGCTCGCGGACACGGGCGCCGCGACCCGACTCGTGCGGTTGGGCGTGCCGGACACGTACGCACCGATCGGCTACGCGCCCGAGCTCTACGCGCACTTCGGCTACGACGCCGACGGGATCGCGCGCGCCGTGCGTCAGGCGACTTCGGGCTCGGGGTAATTCTTCAGCAGGTGGCGGATCAGGTCGCCCGCCGTCACCATCCCGACGAGCACTCCCTCGCGCGTCACCGGCAGATGCCGGATCGCGGCGTTGCGCATCAGGCCGATCGCCTCGTCCGCCGTCGCGAACTCGTCGATGGCGATCGGGTTGGCGGTCATCACGTCACGCGCCGTCATGGCGTCGAGGCGCTTCTCGTCGTGCAGCAGATTCACGAGATCGGCGGTGCTGATGATGCCGATGAGCCGCACGTGCCGGTCGACCACCGGGACGGCGCCGATGCCGTGCGTCGCGAGCTCACGCGCGGCGTCGAGCAACGAGTCCTCCGGGCCGGTCGTGATGACGTGGCCGCTCATCACCGTCCGAATGTGCGCCTGCATCAGCTCTTGGGCGCGACCCCGCGGCATGCCGCGGGAACGGTACGGGATCGATTGGCCGACCGCAAGTAGTCGCCGCGGAATGCTACTTTGCGATGTCGGCCGACTTCCGTTATTTCTAGAGGACCGCGAGGAACGGTCGCGCGGCACCCCAGGCATGCGAAACCCACAGGGAAGAACTCTCGGGCTCGTGCTGTCCGGCGGCGGCGCCCGCGGTGTCTTTCAAGTCGGCGTCTACGAGGAGCTCTTGAAAGATCCGCGTTTCGCGGGCCGCCCGATGGCGCTGTCCGGCACCTCCGCGGGTGCGATCAACGCGGCGCTCATCGCCGCCGGCAAGACGCCGCGGGAGATGATGGATTTCTGGAACGTGATCGCCGACAACCCGCCGGCGGTCGCCAGCAACCGGTTCTTCCGCACCGCGGTGCGCACGCTGGTGCGCTTGGCGCTCACCGAGTCGCTCGCGTGGATGCGCCCGGGACGGCGCTGGCAGGCGCTCCTGCAACGCGCGCGCAACCACGTTCCGCCCCGGCCCGGCAGCATGTTGGCGCTGGCCGTCGAGTTTCTGCTCAGCACCCGGTTCGAGCTGGTGAGCCAATTTCTCGAAGGGATCGAGGAGCCGTTTCTCGCCCACACGGCGCCGCTGCGGCGCTTGCTCGTCGAGACGTTCCGCGGCGACCACGTCGTCAGCGTCGGCGCCCACCTGGCAATCAGCACGGTCGATGCGCACACCGGGCACGTCGTGCGCTTTGCGACGTGTGAGACGCCGCTGACGCGTCCGCCCGATTACACGATCGTCGACGCGATCACCGTCGACATGGTGCTCGCGAGCGCCAGCATCCCGCTCCTCTTCCCGCCGGTCACGATCGGCTCGCACCTCCTCTGGGACGGCGGTCTGCTCGTCAACACGCCGCTCGCGCCGGTCGTCGCGCTCGGCGCCGACGAGATCGTCACGGTGCTCGTCACCGAGCCGCCCGATCCGAGCGCGCGTGGATTCGCGAACTTCGGCCGCGCCGTCGAGCGCACCGTCGATAGCTTCCTCGAAAACGCCTACAACGTCGACCGCAAGCTGCTCCTCGAGCGCAATCGTCTGTCGCGTCTCGAAGATCGCCATCACTACCGCGACGTCACGCTCTACGAGCCCGTGCGACCGGCGCGCGAGTGTTTCAACTCGGGGTCGTATCTGTACTTCGAGCGCGAGACGATCGCCGCCTCGTATGAGGCCGGCCGCCGCGCTGCGCGTGCCTGGCTCGCCGCCGGCCCGCGGGTCGACGACCTCGACGACGCGCACGCCGGCGCCGCCGCCTGACGCCGCCCCGCGCGACGCAGACTCGTCACATCGTGGCATCGTAGCGGCGTTCACCTCCTGAACGGCGAAAAGCCCATTTTCGTGGCTGCGGCGCGGGTGCGGCGACGCGCGGGTTGGCTCCGCGCGAGGATCGCTCGCACGGGGCACCGGGCATGCATGAGATCTTCCGTACTCCGCAGCGGGGTAAAGACCGTAATGGCTCGCTCTTTATGCGCGCTCCGCCAACCCCCGCGTCGCCGCACTCACGACGCCGTGATGCGAGAAGGATCTCTCCGTGTCACGCGCGGCGGCGGCGCCGAGCGGCGTGCCGGGGCGGGCTGTCGGCGCCGCGCGCATAATGGGCGAGTAGCTTCGGCATGGACGCTTCGGAGTACGGAACTCCTAAACCGTGTCCGGCAGCCCGCGTGAGCGATCTTCGCGCGGAGCCGACTGCGCGTCCCGGCACGCCGCTGCGCCGGAGAAGCACCGTGCCGACTCAGTCGCGTCCCGGACGACCGCGGCGATGCGCTGCGACGCCGCGATGGATCGACGCGGGCCCACGCGCCCCCGCGAGCTTGCGTGCGACGACCACCTTCGAGACGAAATGCGACTCGACCGACTCGACGCGGAGTCCCGCCTCGGTGATCGCCGCCGCCAAGTCGTCGCGGACGTAGTCGCGGTAGAACGGCTCGTGGAACTCGGCGGCGAAGCGGCCGAGGAAAAATGCCAGCTCGCCGCTTTCGGTGAGCTGCGCCGAATCCTCGATCACGAGCAACCCGCCGGGCCGCAACACGCGCTGCATCTCGGCGAGCGCGGCACGGCGGGCGGCGCGGGGCAGCTCGTGGAAGAGAAACACGCTGGTCACCACGTCGAAGTAGCCGGCACGAAACGGCAGTCGCTCCGCGTTGTCGGCGACGAGCGACACGTCGGCGACGTCCGCGAGGACGCGGCGCGCGACCTGCAAGTAGTAGGGGCTCAAATCGAGTCCGTACAGGCGCAGTCGCGGGTGCGCGCGCGCGATCTGCGCCAACGTGTGGCCCGTGCCGCAGGCGACGTCGAGCAGTCGCACGTCGGCACGCGCACTGCCGCCGAGAAGGCGCGACACCGGCGGGATCACCTGACGCCGCATGACGTCGGCGGTTCCCGCGAACAACAGCTCCACCCCGAGGTCGTAGAGCTCGGCGGAGCGGCTGCTGAGATACCCGTCACTCTGCCAGTGGAAGTTCCGCCGGAAGTACGGCGGATAGCGCTCGAGATCGACGTCGCGGGGGAGATCCTCGTGATCGCGCGCGCGGACGCGCCGCAGCACGCCCGGCAGATCGAGCAGCAACGTCGGCAGCGTGCGCGCGTAACGCGCGAACGGGATCTGGTACAGCAACGATCGCGGGTAGAGTCCCTCGTCGACGTTCGCGAGATCGCGCGCGAGCAGCGCCTCGTAGCGCTCGCGCAGCGCGGCGAGCGCCGCAGGATCGGGAGACTCGCCGCCGACGAGCGCGCGCGCGACGGCGCGCGTCGTCGCGAGCGGTATGCGAATCGCGCTCTGCTGCGCGCGGTAGACGACGTGATCGATGCGTCGTCGCACCTCGGCGGCCGCCTGTTCCGCACCCGCGCGGAGCGCCGTCGATATCCAGCTCTGCGCCTCGGACACGGCGGTCGCGGCTGCGGCGGCTCTCGGATTGCGTCGCATCGGTCGCGATCAGGCTAGCGAATCGCGACCGCGAGACAAAGATGCGTTTCGCAACGGCACGGCGCGTTCGCTCTCGAACATGCCAGTGCCGGGCGCGACGCGCCGCCATTCGCCCGCTCCCCTATTATTCGGGCCCGAGTCACGTCTCGTCGGGCTTGGAGGGCCGGCCTTGCTCGGCTACCGTCGTCCATTGGAGGATTATTCATGCCGGAGCAGGTTCTCGTCGTCGAGGACGATCCCGACGTGCGGGAGGTCATGATTGCGGTCGTGGAAAACGAGGGGCACACCGCCGTTCCTGCCGAGAACGGCGCCGAGGCGCTCCAACTCCTGCGTAACGGCCTGAACCCGTGTCTCATCCTCTTGGACCTGATGATGCCGGTCAAAAACGGCTGGGAGTTTCGCGCCGAGCAGCGCGCCGATCCTCACCTCGCCGCGATCCCGACCATCATCGTCTCCGCCGCCGGCAAGGAGGCGATGCGCGACCTCCATCCTGATGGCGCCGTGCCCAAGCCCATCGACCTCGACAAGCTGACGAAGCTCCTGAAGACCCACTGCATCCACAACCACCGCTTCGCCTGAGCTCAGCGCCGCGCTTCCGAACAGGTGGCCGCGATCGCGCTCCGCAAGGCGGCGAGATCGATCGGTTTCACCAATACGCCTTCGGCGTCGCACTCGGCCGCGGAGAGCCGCTCGTTCCCCGAGATGACGATGACGGGTACGCGCGCGAGCACGGGCTCGCGACGGCGCTCGCGTTGGAACGTCGCGCCGTTCACGCCCGGCATGTTCATGTCGAGCAGGATCAGGCACGGCGCGAAGCCGGTTCGCAGCGTGTCGAGCGCGGCCTCGCCGTCGTCCGCGGCCGCGACGCGAATGCCCTCGAGCCGGAGATACTCTTTCAATGCCTCGCGCGATTCGAGGTCGTCCTCGACGAGCAGCACGCTGTGGCGATGCGGCACCAGCCGTCCCGCCGCACCAGCCGTGAGAGCAGACGCAGGCACGCTGCGCGTGCGCGGACGGGGCTTGCTCTCAGGCGTCGTATTCATACGTCCGTGTCGAGTGCACCCACGCTAGCCGCACGCACGCCATAGGCAAGCGCCTCACGCGCCCGCCAGCGCGGAGCGCATCGATGCGTCTTCCGACGCAGACCCGGGGGCACGCGGCGGGGGGGGGGGCGCCCCCCGGGTGGGCCATCTGGCGGCACGGGGGGGGGCGGGGGCGGCGCCCCGCCCCCGCCCTGCTCCGAGGGGCCGCTGACCGCCGGGCCCCACGCCCCCCCCCGCCGCGGGCCCCCGGGTCTGCGTCGGAAGACGCATCGATGCGCTCCGCGCTGGCG
>JBGPOW010000092.1:0-16255 GCA_041488235.1 Binatia bacterium | reverse complement strand
GGCACGTGGCTCACGCCGACGCCGAAATGGAAGCGCCCCGGCGCGAGCTCGTGCACCAGCGCCGTCGTCTGCGCGTACTCCGCGGGATGGCGCATGTAGATGATCGAGATTGCGGTGCCGAACGGGATGTGATCGGTCGCGAGCGCGAGCGCCTCGCAGAGTCCGAGACCGTCGCCGAACGACGCACAATAGATGCCGCTGAAGCCGCGGCGCTCGATCTCGCGCGCGAGGTCGAGCGTCGCGCGACGCCGCCCGGGGACGGCGGCGAGCGCGACGGCGGGAATTTCCGTGGTGGCCATCGAGCGCATGTAGCAGACACGCACGCCGGTGCAATCTGCGATTGACTAATGTCGCATGCGAGATAGCATCCGGCCTTGCGGCGTCGCGAACGGACCCCACCGCCGCCCGGAGACCCCATGAGCGAGATCTACGACGCCCTTCGTCGCGTGCAGGAGCAACGTGAGGGCCACATGCCCCCCGAGAACGGCTCCCGCACGAACACCATGCTGGAGGAGATCCTGCACCAGGCGGAGGCGATCCTGCGCTTCTCCGAGGACGTGCAGCGGCGCATGTCCGAGGTCGGCGTCGACGGCATCGGCGGCGTGCTGACGCTGTACAGCCAGCTGCGCAGCGCGATCGATCGGGTCGCGCAAAGCGAGATCGAGGCATCAGCCGCCGACGTCTCGCGCTTGGTCGAGACGATGCAGCACCTGCGCGACGAGCTGCACCGCGTGAAGGCGCTGAAGCAGACCGTCGAAGGCATACGCTGAGTCGCGCGTCGCGACGCGAGAGCTGAGTCTGCGCTCAGCGCCCGAAGGCGCCCCACTCGGGTAGGTCGCGCTCGCCGGCGATCGCCGCTGCGGCGAGCTCGCCCGCCTTCACACTCTGCGCCACGCCGTGCGTAGTTCCACGCGCGTAGTTCCAGCGGTATCTCGTCATCTGATCGGCACATATCGTTCGCACTAACCGGGCGACGACCCGCGCATCGCGCCCGCGAAACAACCCGCGGAAGGATGGCGCACAAATAAATTAGGAGACGTTCATGTCGCTCAAGCACCGCATCTCGGCGGAGTTCGTGGGTACGTTCTGGCTCGTGCTCGGAGGGTGCGGTAGCGCGGTTCTCGCCGCCGGCTTCCCCGGCATGGGAATCGGGTTCCTCGGTGTCGCGCTCGCGTTCGGTCTGACCGTGCTCACGATGGCGTACGCGATCGGCCACGTATCCGGGTGCCACTTGAATCCGGCCGTGACGCTCGGGCTCGTCGTCGGCGGGCGATTCAAGAGCGCCGACGCGATTCCGTACATGTTGGCTCAGGTCGCCGGCGCGATTGTCGCCGCCGCGGCTCTGTACCTGATCGCCAGCGGCAAGCCGGGATTCGACCTCGCCGGCGGGCTCGCGGCGAACGGCTACGGCGCGCATTCGCCGGGAGGTTATTCACTCACGAGCGCCCTCGCCACCGAGATCGTCCTGACGTTCATGTTTCTCTTCATCATCCTCGGAGCGACCGACGCGCGCGCCCCTCAAGGCTTCGCGCCACTGGCGATCGGGCTCGGCCTGACGCTCATCCATCTGATCAGCATCCCGGTGACGAACACGTCCGTGAACCCGGCACGGAGCACCGGGCCGGCGCTGATCGTCGGCGGCTGGGCGCTCACGCAGCTCTGGCTGTTCTGGGTCGCGCCGCTGCTCGGGGCGGCGATCGCCGGTGTCGTGTACCGGATCGTCACGGGCGAGGAGCGAACGACTCGTTCCGGAGTGCGGCGGGGCGACGTGCTCGTCGAGGAGGTCCTCGTCACGCTGAAATGATCACGAAGAGGTGCGGAACTGTGGAAAGGAGAATGCAATGGCTCGAACGTTGAAGCGAGCAGTGGCCACGTGCGCGGTCGTCGGGGTGTTTGCCGCGGGATACGTGTGCGGCACGGTGGGCGGGCGCTCGGCGAACGCCCAGGTCGGTGACCTCGGAGGTTCGGTCATGAAGAAGGCCGGGGAGTCCGGGGGCGCCCTCGGGTCGGCCGCGAAGCTCGGTACCGCGATCACCGACATGCAACAACAAGTCGACGGGCTGCAGAAGAACCTGCAAACGCTGAAGGAGATCAAGTCGGCGCTCGGCGGCTGACGCACGAGCCTCCGTGTAGTGGGCGAAGAAAGGGAGGACGGTATGCTGAGCTTCAGGACGATGCTCGTCGCAGGCCTCACGGCGATAGTGATGACCAGCGCAGCCTACGCTGGCGCAGTGAAGACGTATCAGGTCACCGGGCCGGTGCTTGCAGTGACGGATGACGCCATCGTCGTGCAGAAGGGCAAGGACAAGTGGGAGATCGCCCGCGACGCCACGACGAAGGTCACGGGTGACGTCAAGGTCGGGGCCAAGGTCACGGTCGAGTATCGGATGACGGCGACCGCCATCGACATAAAGGGGGCGAGCACCACGCCGCCGCAGGCCACGAAGCCCAAGCGCAGCAAATAGGCCGATCGAACCGTCACCGTTCGCTGGGCGGTTGACGCGTAACGGACCGAAACACTTTCAAGAGCGGTAGCTCCCGCACCGGACGCCTGCCTCTCCGTTGAGCACTGGCCGACACCCTGCCCAACGAAGAGGCGCCGTTCTCTCCCACTCCGCGCGATACCGTGACCCCGCGCGCCTCGCCGCGCGCGAAATCGCGACTGAATCGCGATCTCACCTCGCGGCGCACACGCGTGTGCCTTCGTGGCACCTCGCTTGCTCCCGACGCCTGACCAAGGGCGCGTGAGCGATCACGTCGCGCATCGCACGACTGCGTCCACGGCGGTCGTGCCCACAATCACCGCGAGGAGACGGCATGAAGAAGATCGAGGCCATCATCAAGCCGCACATGCTCGACGGCGTGAAGGAAGCGCTCGCGCAAGTCGGAGTGCAGGGCATGACCGTCACCGAGGTGCGCGGCTTCGGGCGACAGAAAGGTCACACGGAAATGTACCGCGGCGCGGAGTACCAAGTGGACTTCGTGCCGAAGGTGAAGGTCGAGGTGATCACGACCGACGGCAAGGCGGCGCAGGTAGTCGAGGCGGTGAAGACAGCGGCGCGAACCGGGCAGATCGGCGACGGGAAGATCTTCGTCATACCCGTCGAGGACGTGCTGCGCATTCGCACCGGCGAGCGCGGCGAGGAGGCGGTCTAGTGCAACCCAAACGACGAGGGAGGATTTCGCTCATGACAGAGACGCGATGGATTCGAGGAGCGCTGGCGCTGTTCGTCGTGTTGACGGTGGTCGGCGTACGAGTCGCGAGCGCGGCAGACGAGGCACCGGCAGGCGGCGCAGCAGCAGCGGCCGCCCCGCAGCTCCCGGCGTATTTCTCGGGCGCCAACGCCGACCCTGCGAAGCCGTCGTGGCCGGATCCGACCGGCGCCGCGGCCGGTGTGTGGGCGGCACCGGCGGGCGACGGCAAGGGCGACGTACCCGGGACGCTCGCGCTCCCCGATCTTTACGACCGCATCGCGCACAACCTTTATTCGATCAACATGGTGTGGGCGCTCGTCACCGGCTTCCTCGTCATGTTCATGCAAGCGGGCTTCATGTTCGTCGAGACCGGCCTCTGCCGCGCGAAGAACGCGGCGCACACGTCGGCGATGAACTTCATGATCTACCCGCTCGGCTGCCTCGCGTTCTGGGCGTACGGCTTCGCGATCGGCTGGGGCAACTGGTTCAACGGTCCCGTCGCGCCAGGGTGGTACTCGTCGCTCGGACCGGGGACGGCGGTCCTGAACGGCGGCATCGGCATCGGTGCCGCCGTCGACGCAGCCGGTGCCGCGACCGGCGCCTACACGTACGGCCTCCTCGGCACCAAGGGCTTCTTCCTCACCAACGTCGTCAACGACGTGAGCGTGATGACGCTCTTCTTCTTCATGATGGTCTTCATGGACACGACCGCGACGATCCCGACCGGCGCGATGGCCGAGCGCTGGGCGTGGAACAACTTCTTCCTCTACGGCCTCTGGGTCGCGCTGCCGTACTGTATCTACGCCAACTGGGTCTGGGGCGGCGGCTGGCTCGCGCAGGGCGGCGTCAACTGGGGCCTCGGACACGGCGCGGTCGATTTCGCCGGATCGGGGGTGGTGCATGGCATGGGCGGCGTCATCGGCCTTGCCGGCGCGATCGTCATCGGGCCACGGATCGGCAAGTACGTTCACGGCAAGCCGCAGGCGATACCCGGGCACGACATCCCGATGGTCGTCCTCGGGACGTTCATCCTCGCCTTCGGCTGGTTCGGGTTCAATCCCGGCTCGACGCTCGCCGGTACCGATCTCCGCATCAGCTTCATCGTCGTCAACACGATGCTCGCCAGCATCACCGCCGCGATCGCCGCGCATCTCACGCTGCAGCTCAAGGGTCTGAAGCCCGACCCGAGCATGCTGTGCAATGGCATGCTCGCCGGTCTCGTCGCGATCACGGCGCCGTGCGCGTTCGTCAATCCGATCGGCGCGGGGACGATCGGCGCCATCGCGGGCGTGTTGGTCGTCTACAGCGTGTTCTTCTTCGAAGCACGGGGCGTCGACGACTGCGTGGGCGCGATCTCGGTTCACGGCGTCAACGGCCTCTGGGGCGTGCTCTCCGTCGGCATCTTCGCGACCGGCGAGTACGGCGCGGGCTGGAACGGCGTCGTGCGTGACGAGATGGTGAAGGCGTACGGCTCCGACGGTGTCCGCGGGTTGCTCTACGGCGACTGGTCGCAGTTCTTCATGCAGGGGATCGACTGCATCGTGCTCGCGGTCTTCGCGTTCGTGATGGCGTTCGTGTGGTTCAAGGTCAGCAACCTGATCACGCCGATCCGCGTCAGCGCCGAGACCGAGCTCGAGGGTCTCGACGGGCCTGAGATGGGTACCCACGGGTATCCGGACTTCGCGATCCACAGCGGCTCGAAGATGGTGGCATAATGAGGGAACGCGCCATGATGCCTTCCCTCGTCTGGCGTTCGAGGCTCGACGTGAAGAACAACATCGTCGTCGCCGCAACGTTGACCAGCGTGATCATGCTCGTCGGATTCGTGCACGCGCCGGTGATGCCTGTGGTCGCCGGCGCGGCGATCGCCTGCGCATGGACGCTCTGGCGCGCCGGCGGCAACTGAACGCAATCGCGAGGAATGGAACGGAGCACGGCTGACACGCCGTAGGTCGGAGTGCCGCCTGGAGAGCTGGCCTACGGTCTCACCCCCCGGCTCGGCACGGCCGGGGGCGCTCTCTCACTCGACGCACCCTCACTCGGTGCGGCAGTACTGCGCGACGACGTCGAGGAGCCGCTGAAAGTCGATCGGCTTCGCGAGGTAGTCGGCGACGCCGAGCGCGCGTACCGCGGTTTGGCGGCCGAACGCGGAGACGACGACCACGGGGATCTTCGCGAGCTCCTCGTAGCGTAGCTGCTGCTCGCGGAACTCGAGGCCGTCCATCTCCGGCATCATGAGGTCGAGGAGAATCAGCCCGGGCCGCAGGCCTTCGTCGCGCAAGCGCCGCAGTGCGACGGCGCCGTTCTCGGCGCCCGATGCCTCGTAGCCCGCGACCCGCAGCGCGGCGATGATGGCGTCGCGTACGTCGTCGTTGTCGTCGACGACGAGGATCGGTCGCGTCGGCGCGGAATTCGTTGCGGCGTTCGAGTTCGACATCGGTGCCGCTGACTATGCGCTGGGCGCGCGCTAGGCAACCATCGTCGCGCGATGCACAATGAAGCGTGACGCGCCGCCTGCTCGTTGCGACGACGCTCGGCGCGGCGGCACTGCTCGCGTGGTACGTCGTTCGGCTCGATCGCCGCGTCGCCGAGCGGCTCGGCGGCGGCGCCGGCCACGCGCACTCGCGCTTCTTCACGGCTCCGTTTCGCATCGTCGCCGGCGTCGACGTCGGCGTCGTCCTGCAGCGCCTCGACGATCTCGGGTATCGGAACGATCATGAGCTCGCCGTGCCGGGAACGTGGCGGCGGCGTGCGGGCGCGCTCGAGGTCCGCCTGCGCGCGTTTCCCGACGTCGACGGCGACCTTCCCGAGCGTCACGCGCGTCTCGATCTCGACGGCACGACCGTGCGCGCGGTCGTCGACGTCGCGACCGGCACCGGCCGGACGCACGCAACGCTCGAGCCGGCGCCGCTCGACGTCACGTGGAACGGCGCGTGGGAGCGGCGGCGTCCCGTCCGCCTCGCCGAGCTGCCGGCGCACGTCCGCCAAGCAGTGCTCGCCGCCGAGGACGTGCGCTTCTACGATCACTACGGCCTCGACCTCCGCGGCATCGCGCGCGCAGTCTGGGTCGACATCCACGCGCAGCGCGCCGCCGAGGGCGCGAGCACGCTGACGCAGCAGCTGGCGCGCAACTTCTTCCTCACGCCGCGCCGGACACTGAGCCGCAAGGTGCAGGAGGCGCTGATCGCGCTCGTGATCGAGCGCCGGCTCTCGAAGGACGCGATCCTCGAACTGTATCTGAACGAGGTCTACCTCGGCCGCGCCGGCGCGACGAACGTCGTCGGCATCGGCGAGGCGGCGCGCACGTTCTTCGACAAGCGCGCCGCCGACCTGACTCTCGGCGAGGCGGCGACGATCGCCGGCATCATTCGCGCCCCGAACGCGAGCTCGCCGCTGCGCTCCCCCGACCGCGCTCGTCGGCGGCGCAACGCCGTGCTGCACCGGATGTTGCGCGCCGGCTTTCTCAAGCCGGCCGACGAGGAGGCGGCGCGGCGCGTGCTGCTCCAGGTGCGCGGCAAGACGGCGCCGCCGGTCGAAGGCCTCTACTTTCTCGAGCAGGTGCGGCGCGACGTCGAGGCACGCCTCGGCGAGGGCGCGCTCCTGCGCCGCCGTCTCGACGTCTACACCACGCTCGATGCGACGATGCAGCACGTCGCCGAGCGCGGCGTCGCCGACGCGATCGCCACGCTCGAAGCGGGACACCGCTGGCTGCGCGACCGCAAGACCGAGCTCGAAGGCGCGTTCGTCGTCGTCGACGCCGACGACGGCGCCGTGCGCGCGCTCGTCGGCGGCCGCGACTTCGCGCGCAGCCCCTTCGATCGCGCGAGGACGGCGCGGCGGCAGGCGGGCTCGACGTTCAAGCCGTTCGTCTATCTGGCGGCGTTTCAAGACGCGCCCGAGGCGGTGACGCCGTCGACCGTCCTCGACGACAGCCCGCTCGTGCTGCAGGTGGGCGCCGACGTGTGGCAGCCAGCGAACTACGACGAGCGCTTCCGCGGCCCGGTGACGGTGCGCACCGCCGTCGAGAAGTCGCTGAACGTGCCGACGGTGCGCCTCTCGCAGCAGGTCGGGATCGACGCGGTCGCGCGCACCGCGGCTGCGTGCGGCTGGCACGGCGGGCTGCCGCAGGTGCCGGCGCTCGCCCTCGGCGTCGCCGAGACGAGCCTCCTCGAGCTCGCGGCGAGCTACAGCGTCTTCCCGCGCGGCGGCTCGATCGTCGCGCCGACGCTGGTGCGCGGCGTGCGTGCCGCCGACGACGCCGTCCTCTTTCACGCGACGGTCACCGAGACGCCCGCCGCCGACGCGCGCGCGACGTATCTCGTGCACCATCTCCTCGAGGGCGTCGTCGACCGCGGCACCGCGCGCGCGCTCCGCGATCGCGGCTTCCACGGCCCGCTCGCAGGGAAGACCGGCACCACGAGCGAGTATCGCGACGCCTGGTTCGTCGGCTACACGCCCGATCTCCTCGGCGCCGCGTGGGTCGGCTTCGACGACGGCCGGCCGCTGCGTCTCTCGTCGGCGGCAACGGCGCTCGAGGTATGGGCGGCGGTCATGCGCCCCATCTTACGAACGCAGCCCGCGGGCGCGTTCACGGTGCCGCCGGGGATCGTCTTTCGCGACGTCGATCCGACGAGCGGGCTCCTGCCGGCGGCCGAGTGTCCGTCCAGCATCCACGAAGCGTTCGTCGCCGGTAGCGAGCCGCGCGTCTCGTGCGTTGCGCGTCCCGCGCTCCTGCCGTCGCGGCGCGAGATCGAGCCCTTCGAGGAGCCGATCCGCATGCTCGGCGACTGGATGCGCCACGCACTGCGCATGTTCGAGCGCGGCGGCGAGCGGCGGCGGCCGCTCCTCGAGGAGCGCGACGGCCGGTGGCGGCGGCGCTATTTCAACGAGGATCGCGAGTAGCGGCGTTAGATTTCGGACGCTGCGCCGACGGAGTGGCAGCGTCGCCGCCGACGCGCGAGGGATTCGACCGCCGGAGTGCGTGGCGGCCGCCGCCGCACCGGGCATGGACCTTGCTGCTTTTGAGCGTGCCCGATGCGGCATGCCACTTCGCATTTCGAACCGGAGCGATACCGGGAGGAGCGCCGCGTAACGACGGCGCGCGCGGCGCGCGTCACCGCCGCCTGCGCGCTGGCGTTGATCCCGGTCTTCGCCTACCTCGACACGGTCGTCTTCCCGACGCACGCGACCGAGTTCGTGACGTGGCGGCTCGTCTCGTGGGTCTCCATTCTGGCGATCTTCGGGCTGCTCTCGACGCCGATCGGGCGACGGTTCCCGCTGCTCCTCGGGGTCCTGGTGCCGATCGCGGTAGGCGTCGACGTCAACGCGGTGACCCTCGTCGCCGGACGTGAGTCGAACCCCTACTACGCGGGTCTGATCGTCATCCTGCTCGGCGCCTCGCTCCTGCTGCCGTGGACGCCGCTCGCCGCGCTCGTGGTCTCCACGGCGCTCGTCGGCAGCTACGGTGCGGCGATGGTGGCGACCGGACCCATTGCGAACGTCCCGCTCTTCACCAGCAATCTCGTCCTGCTCGGTGGCTCCTCGGCGCTCGTCGTCGTCGGCGCGGTGATAAGCGAGCGGATGCGGTGGCGCGACTTCTGCAGCCGCATGGCGCTCGACGCGAACGCGCTCCGCCAGGAGGCCGTCGCGCGCCTCGGACAGCTCGCGCTCGGCGGGCCGAGCACGCGCGAGCTCATGGACGGCGCCGTCCGCCTCGTCGCCGACATGCTCGGGTTCGAGCTCGCGGCGGTCTTCGACCTCGAGCCGGACGGGAAGACGCTCCGCATGCACAGCGGCGTCGGCTGGCAACACGGCGTCGTCGGCCACGCGACCGCCGCCGTCGAGCCGGGCTCGCAGGCGCAGCAGACGCTGGAGCACGGCTCGATCTCGACCGACGATCTCGCGGCGGAGACGCGCTTTCGGCCGATGGCCGTGCTCGCGCGGCACCGCGTCGCAAGCGGGATCTGCGTGCCGATCGACGGGCGCCAGCGACGCGTCGGGCTGCTCCTCGCCTACACCGCCCGGCCGCGTCCCTGCACCACCCCCGAGGTCGAGTGCCTCGAGGCGCTCGCCCGCGTGCTGACGACGGCGATCCTGCGCGAGGAGGCGGCGCAGGCGCTCACCGCCGAAGCGCAGAGCTCGGCGGCGTTGGCGCAGGTCGGGCGCGACCTGATCTCGTCGGTCGAGACGCCGGTCGTTCTCGAGCGCCTCTGCCAGGCGACCGCGGAGGCGCTCGGCACCGATCACAGCGTGACGTGGCTCGTCGACGCGAAAGAGCAGGTCTATCGCCCGATTTCCGCGCACGGCATGCCGCCGGAGCAGTGGGAGATGCTGCGCGCGCTGCGCTTGCCCGCGACGGCGATCGCGTCGATCGTCGCCCGCTTCGCGCGGGACGAGCTCGTCGAGCTCACACCGACGAGCCACGAGCACCCGCTCGCGTCGCAGATCAGCAAGCACCTCGGGATCACAC
The DNA here is from genome assembly GCA_041488235.1 of Binatia bacterium. Classification (GTDB taxonomy): domain Bacteria; phylum Desulfobacterota; class Binatia; order UTPRO1; family UTPRO1; genus DP-19. The sequence goes on along the minus strand of JBGPOW010000092.1, from coordinate 6,591 downwards.
GCACGCTCCTCCTGCCGCTGCGGCGCGGCGGCGAGATCATCGGCGTACAGGCGAACGGCTATCGCGGTCGCACGGAGCCGTTCACGCGCCAGCAGCATCAGCTTGCGCGCACGATCGGTCAGCTCGCGTCGATGGCGCTCAGCAACGCGCGCCTCGTCGAGGAGCTCGAGCGCACGAGCCGGCTCAAGTCGGAGTTCGTGTCGACGATGTCGCACGAGCTGCGGACGCCGCTCAACGTCATCGTCGGCTACCTCGACATCCTGACCGAGGAGCTCGGTCCCACCGCGCAGGCGACGCTCATCGGCCGCGCGCGCGCCGCGAGCCTCGAGCTTCTCGAGATGATCGACGCGACGTTGAACCTGAATCGCATCGCCGCCGGCGACGACACGCCCGTTTTCGCGGACGTGCCGGTCGCCGAGCTGTGGGAGGAGCTGCAGACCGACTTCGCGGCCATCCCGCGTAAGACGGCCGCCGGTCTGCGCTGGGAGTCGGCCGCCGATCTCACACTCTGCACCGATCGACGGAAGCTCAAGATCATCGTCAAGAATCTCGTCGGCAACGCCCTCAAGTTCACGCCCGCCGGCGAGGTGGTCGCCCGCTACGCGCTCGACGGCGACGCCTGCGTCTTCACGGTCCGCGACACCGGCATCGGCATCCCGCCGAAGCACCTGCCGCACATCTTCGAGATGTTCCGCCAAGTCGACAGCTCGGATACGCGCTCGTACGCCGGCGCCGGCCTCGGCCTCTACATCGTGAAGAGCCTGGTCACGCAGCTCGACGGCGAGATCGACGTCGAGAGCACGGTCGGCCGCGGCTCGACGTTCCGCATCCGATTGCCGCGCACGCCGACGGCGGCGAAGACCGCGCCGACGTCGTCGCCGGACGCGGCGTCCGCATCACCCGCGGACGGCGTCGATCGCATGGGCACTACCCTCGAGCCCGCCGTCGACCGCGGCGCCGAGCTCGCGAGCGCGGCGAACGAGCTCGTTGCGACGGCCGTCAACGCGGTCACCACGCATGAAGTCGCCGCGACCGCGCGGCCACCGACGCGTCGCAAGCAGCGCATCGTCTTCGCGGACGACATCGAGGTGAATCGTCACTTGCTGCAACGCTTCCTCACGCGCGAGATGCCCGACGTCGAGTGCTTCGAGGCGGCGGACGGACTGCAGGCGCTGGCGCTCGTCGAGACGCACAACCCCGACCTCGTGATCCTCGACCTGCGCATGCCGGAGATGGACGGGTGGCAGGCCGCAAAGCGGATCCGTGCGCTCGAGAACGGCCGCGACGTGCCGATCATCGCCCTCAGCGTGACCGCGAGTCCCGGCGCCGAGGCGTACGCCCTGCGCGCGGGTTGCAACGAGTTTTTCGCGAAGCCCGTATCCGACTTCTCGCCGTTGGTCGCGCGCATCAATCATTGGTTGAAGCCGGCAGACCGCGGCGTCGACGCGGAGGCCGGCGACGGCGAGAGCTGCGTGCTCTGCCGCCGACCGCTGCCGCGCGCGCTCCGCAACCCTCAGCGGCCGCGCTAGCGACCGCGTCGCACCCGCGCAGCAACGGCGTCGTCAACGGCGACGCATCGACGGGCGGAGCGCGGCAGCATCCCACCCAGCGGCAACGAAGAGGCCGAGGAGCATCAAGAGCGCGACGTTGTCGACGGAGCTCGCGGCGAGGAGCGCGGCACGCGACCAGCCGAGGCGCGCGACGCCGGTCTCGGAGCCGAGATAGTTCGCGAGCGGCACGACCGCGGCTACGAGCGCGATGCGTCGCAGACGTGCGTGCGCGCGCCACGGCCACGCGTCGGCGCGCCACCAGAGCGCGGCGAGCGGCACGGCGAGAATGACGAGATCGTATTGCTGGTGGTACGCGCAGGCGACGGTCGCGAGCGACGCAACGCTCGCGGTGTGAAGGCGCGCGTCGTGCGTGCGCGTCGCGGGCGGATGCGTGTCCGCCCGAGCAGAGGCGGGCCGCTCGTCACGGCCGAGCCGGCGGAGCGCGAGCGCGGCGACGGCGAGCACGCCGAAGGTCAGGACGAGCGTCTCGGCGTTCGTCGGCGAGCGGCCGAGCAGGCGACCGGCGAGCGCGATCGCGTCGACGCGAAACGGCGAGTGCTCGGGCCGCTTCCGCTGCTCGAGCCCGCGCGCCGCGTAGCTCGCCTCGATCGCGGCGATGAACGGCGCCGCACCGCCCGCCGCCGTGACGACGCGGACGAGGACGAGCGCGGTGAGGACACCGGCGACGACGCCGCCGACGACGAGCGCACGCCAGTCCCCGCGCACGGCGAGCAGCGCCGCGAGCGGCAGGCCGTACGTCGGCTTGAGGGTCGTGATCGCGAGGGCGATGCCGGCGAGGAGCGGCCGATCGCGTGCGCACCAGAGCGCGATCAGCATCGGGATCACGACCTGCAACGTCACCTGGCCGTTGAAGAGATTCCAATGCCCCGGGCGGCTGATCAGGAGCGCCGCGCCGAGACCGGCGACGCGCGCGAGCGTCAGCGGCACGCCGCAGAGCGCGAGCGCGAGCGCGCCGAGCGCAAGCGTCAATGCGACCGAGCCGACATAGTAGACGAGCTCGGCGGCGCGATACGGCAGCAGCGCGACGGGCGCGTGGACGAGCAGCGTGAGCGGCGAGTAGAGCGCGAATCCGTCCGCGACCGGATATGCCGCCGTGTATCGCGGTTGGTCGTAGGGATCGTCGCCGTGGAGAAACGCGACGACCGGATAGTACACGGCGTCGCGAAAATCCTGCATCGCATAGCGAGCGACATGCGGTTCGCCCGCGACGTTGAGGTGCACCCATACGCGCGTCGACACCACCGCGACCGCAGCGGCGCACGCGAGCACGGCGACGGCGGTTTTCCGCGCGCCCATCGGAGTCGCGTCCATACACCGGCACGCGCGTGCCCGCGACCCCGGACAAGACGTTCGTCGCTTGACCGGCGACGACTTTGCTCTCAGTCTACACGACGCGTGCATCCGACCGCTTCTCCACCGCACGTCCGCCTGCCGCTGCTGTCGAAGACCGACGTCTTCGAGGTGATGGCGATCGCCGTGCTGGCGCCGCTCGCCTGGCTCGCCCCGGAGCGCGCCTGGCCGCGCCTGAGCCACACGTTGACGCTCGCGATCACCCGCGGCTGGCCGGCGGTCACGCGCGCGCGCGTCGCGACGCTGGCGCGCGCGCTCGGGCCGCACGCCGCCGGACGCTCGCTCGAGGATCTCCGCGACGCGATCATCGACGGCTACATGGAAGAGCGCTTGCAGATCCTCCGTGCGCATCGGCCGGGCGGCTGGCGGCCGCGCCTGCGCCTCGTCGGTCGCGCGCACCTCGACGCCGCCCTCGCGCACGGTCGCGGCGCCGTGCTCTGGACGGCGCCCTTCTCCTACGCGGACTTGGTGACGAAGATGGCGCTCCACCAAGCGGGCGTGGCGCTGAGCCACCTGAGCGCCTTCTCGCGCGGCTTCTCGCCGAACAGCTGTCTCGTCTGGGACCCGACGCGCTTCGGCACGCAGGTGCTGAGCCCGCTCCGTACCCGCGTCGAAGATCGTCATCTGCGCGAGCGCATCGCACTGCCGCGCGACGGCTCGCTCGCGTACGTACGCCGCGTCGAGCGCCGGCTGCGTGAGAACGGCGTCGTCTCGATCCGCGCCGGCGAGGCGGGCCATCGCACGGTCGAGCTGCCGTTCCTCGACGGTTGCATTCGGCTCGCGACCGGCGCCCCGAGCATCGCGCTCGGCGCCGGCGCCGCGCTCCTCCCCGTCTTCACCGTCCGCACCGGTCCGGGTGCCTTCGACGTCGTGATCGAGCCCACGCTCGCGTGTGACGACGCCGCGTCCCGGCACGACGCGGTGGACGCGCTGACGCGCCGCTACGGGCGCCTCCTCGAGAGCTACGTGCTCCACCATCCGCAGCTGTGGAGCGGCTGGTACACGATGCGGCTCGACGGCGCGCCGTTCGCCGACGCGCCGTCGAGCGGCGTCGCGCCGTCCGGCGACGTACCCGTGGGCGCGAACGACGTCCCAACGTGCGATGACGTGCCGCTCGACGCAAGCCGCGGCGCGGGATCCGAATGACGACACGCGACGAGCTGATCGGCATCATCGGCGCGATCCTCCACGAGCGTCTCGCGCTCGCCGGAAACGGCGCGGCACTCGACGAAGACACGGGTCTCCTCGGCGCCGGCATCGGTCTCGACTCCTTCGAGGTGCTCCAGCTCGTCGGCGCGCTCGAGGAGCGCTTCGATCTCACCATCGACGACGACGATCTCCTGCCCGATCATTTCCGCACCGTCGGCACCCTGCTGCGGTTTCTCGCGCCGCGCCTGAACGGTGCGTCGTGACGATCGGTGACCACTTCGACGCCGTGGCGCGCGCGCGCGCCGCGCGGCCGGCGGCCGTCGAGGGCGACCGCAGCTTCACGTACAGCGACCTGCGGGTGTGCAGCGAGGAGGTGTCGCGGCGCCTCGCGCCCTTCTGCCGCATCCCGGGCGCGCGCGTCGGTCTCATGGTGCCGAACTCGGCCGCGTATGTAGCGGCGTTCTTCGGCATCGTGCGCGGCGGCGGCGTCGTCGCGCCGCTGAACGTCCGCTACCGCAGCCAAGAGCTCGTCTACTATCTCGACGACACCCAGGCGGCGGCACTGGTCGTCACACCCGAGCTGGTCGACGTCGCGCGCCAGGCGCTCGCCACTCTGGCGCGGCCGCCGGCGCTGCTCGCGATCGACGACGCGGCGGCGTGCACCGTCGTGAGCGCCGGAGCACGCGACGTCGAAGCGGCGGCGAGCGCCGGGTCGCCGCCGCTCCTCCATCAATACACATCGGGGTCGACGGGCGCGCCGAAGCGGGTCATTCGCACCCATGCCCAGCTCCACTACGAGCTGGAACGGCTCGCCGCCGCGTTCGCGCTCGACGAGCACGACCGCTTCCTCGGCGCGGCGCCGTTCACGCACGTGAACGGGCTCGTGCGCACGATGCTGACGTCGATGTTCCTCGGCGCGACGCTGCACCCCGTGCGCGAGTTCAAGCGCCGCGCGGTGCTCGATCTCGTGACACACGCCCGCCTCACCTACTTCGGCGGCGTCCCGTCGATGTTCGCGATCCTCGCCGACACGCCGCTTCGCGGCGACGTGGATCTCCGCAGCCTGCGCACCGTCTTCTCGGCGAGCGCGCCGCTCCTGCCGGACGACAACCGCCGCTTCGCCGCCAAGTACGGCCTGCTCGCGCGCCAGCTCTACGGCTCGACCGAGACCGGCACGATCAGCGTCAACCTCGACACCGATCTCGAGCCGTCGCTCGCGACCGTGGGGCTGCCGCTCGACGGCGTCCGTGTCGAGGTCGTCGACGCCGCGGGCACGCCGGTCGCGACCGGCGTCGAAGGCGAGGTGACGATCGCGAGCCCGGCCGCCATTCGCGGCTACGACGGCAATCCCGAGGCGAACGCCGCGAGCTTCCGCGACGGCGTCTATTGGTCGGGCGACCTCGGCCGCAAAGACGCGCGCGGCCACCTTACCCTCACCGGACGGAAGAAGTTCCTCATCAATCGCGGCGGCTTCAAGGTGAATCCGCTCGAGGTGGAGGAGGCGATCCGCGCCCATCCGCGCGTCCGCGAGGTCGTCGTCCTCGCCGCGCCCGGCCCGCTCGGCGACGACCTCGTGCGCGCCGTGATCGTCGCCGACGGGGCGTGTACCGCCGCCCAGATCGTCGCCCACTGCGCGCCCCGCATCGCCGATTTCAAAGTGCCGAGCCGGATCGAGTTCCGCGACGCGCTGCCGAAGAGCGAGACCGGCAAGATCCTGCGCTCGAAGTTGTAGAGGAGCCCTCAGTCTCCTTGTTCATAGCTACGAGCATGCCCTGTTCGTGCACTCGACCGGTCGTTAAATCGCGATCCTTCGCGTCAGTGGCCTCAAAAGGACGATCGGCGACACACGCGGAACGCCGACAGATTTCCCGCCGACTCCATGTTCCGGCTCTCCGCTGCAGAAGCGATCGCTTTGAGGTCGCAGATTGCGACCTCGAACGCGGGCCCAGGCGGCCGTCGTTACTTGCTCGTCGAGAGCGTCGTCGTCCAGCTCGAACTCGCGCTTCAGCATGCGGAGCGAGACGCGGCCGTGCTCCCGCAGGTGCGCCTTGGCGCGATTGACGGTATCGAGAATGCTCACGCAGACCGCGAACGTCGACGCACGGAGCGGCGCCGCTTCTTTCGCTTCGACGGCGGCGGTCTGCTCGCCGCCGCAACCTCTTCGATGTCCTCGAGGCGGATTCCACCCGCGGCCTTCAGGCTGGCGCGCGCGGTAGCGACGCGAGCGAGGAAGCGTGGGTCGTTCTCCAGACGATAGTCGAACCAGTCGTCCTCGGAGGCGAAGCCGATCAGTATCCCCGCCGCCTTGCCGTGGCGGGTGATGATGATCTGCTCATCCGCGGCCAGGCGCAGGTAGCGCGACAGGTCGTCCTTCACTTCAGACAATGCCACTTCCTTCATTGTTCCTCCTCGGGTGCCACCTTGGCGCACCGCTTCAACCACGCCGCAGCTCCCGCTTTCGGCACAATCGCCAGAACCTCCACCGCGTCCTCCGTAACGTCGTAGAAGATGCGGACGTCCT
>JBGPOW010000091.1:0-16270 GCA_041488235.1 Binatia bacterium | reverse complement strand
GAGCTGGCGATGCTCGTCGGCGCCGAGCGCCAGATCGTGTGCACGAAGGCCGAGAAGCTGTGGAGCTACATGTCGATGGGGTTCCAGAGCACCGGCATCAAGAAGGCGTACGAGAAGCTGAACGGCACCGAGCACGAGCTCCTGTTCCACGATTTCTCCGGCATCGCCCAGGGCTCGATGGGCAGCAACCCCTTCTCGGACCTCTGCTGCGCCGACAACCTCGACGAGGTGATCGTGCCGACCGACGTGCCGCCGCTCGGTCTTGTCGACGAGCCGGCCCCCGAGTACCGCATCGCGGTGGGTGCCTGAGCCATGGCCGGGTACTTCCGCGCCGTCATCCGGCACCGCATCGCGGTGCTGGCGGCGATCGTCCTGGCCACGATCGGACTCGGCTTCGCGGCGACCCGGCTGCACGTCGAGGTGGATCCCGACCGCCTCCTTCCTCAAGATCATCCCTTCATCGAGGCGCTGAACGACATCCATCGCCTGTTCGGTGACAAGAGCCTGGTCGTCGTCGGCTTGTTTCCGCACGACGGCCAGGTGTTCACGCCCGCGTTCCTCAAGAAGCTCGCCGAGGTGACCGAGCGCATCGGCCGTGTGCCCGGCGCAAACCGCGCGTTGATCCAGAGCCTCGCCGCCAAGCAGGCGAAGGACGTGCAGGGCAAGGGCGATGTCGTCCAGGTGCAGCGCATCATGGCGACGCCTCCGACCGATCAAGCGGGCGCCGACGAGGTCCGGCGCCGCGCCTTTGCCAATCCGATGTACGTCGACACGCTCGTCTCCGCGGACGGCTCGGCCGCGGCGGTGCAGGCGAGCTTCGAGCTCACTCCCGAGACACCCGGCTACCGCCATCTGCACGCCGCGGTCCTCGCCGCCCTGCAAGCGTCCGACGACGGCACCTTCGAGTATCACCTCGCCGGCTCGGTGATCTTCCTCTCGCAGCTCTCGGCGTACGCGGGGCGCATGCTCTACTTCTTCCCGCTCGCGCTGCTGGTGATCGGTCTCGTCCACTACCATGCGTTCCGCACCTTGCAGGCGCTGTTCTTGCCGTTGCTGACTGCGCTGCTCTCGGTGGTATGGGCGATCGGCCTCATGGGCCTGCTCGGGGTCGCGCTCGATCCGTTCAACACGACGACGCCGATCCTCATCCTCGCCGTTGCCGCCGGCCATGCGGTCCAGGTGCTGAAGCGCTTCTACGAGGAGTACGACCGGGTCGGCGACGTCCACGAGGCGATCGTCGCCTCGCTGTCGCGCGTCGCGCCGGTGATGCTCGCGGCCGGAACGGTCGCGGCGCTGTCGTTCTGCTCGCTGGTCGCCTTCCGTACCGCGAGCATCCGCACCTTCGGGCTCTTCACCGGGTTCGGGATCATCTCGGCGCTCATTATCGAGATGACGGTGATCCCGGCCGTGCGCGCCTGTCTCGCGGCGCCACACCTGCGCGAGCGGGAGCGCGAGGCGGAGGCGCATCCGATCCTCGACGCTTTCCTGACCTTCTCGGCGCGCGCCGCGGCGGGCACGGGAGCGACGCGCGTCTTCATCGGCGTGATCCTCGTCGTCCTCGCCTGCATCGGTTTCGCGAGCCGGCTCACGATCGACATGAGCTTGAAGCGCGAGTTCTCGAACAGCGATCCGGTGCGCGTCGACGACGCTGCGATCAACGCTCGCTTCGCGGGCACGAACACGCTCATTCTCCTGGTCGAAGGCGCCGAGGAGGGTGCTCTCGAGCGGCCGGCGATCGTGCGTGCCATCTGGGACTTCGAGCGCCGCATGGAGCAGGAGCCCGGGGTCGGCAAGGCGCTCTCGTACGTCGACACGCTGCACACGATCCACTCCGCCATGACCGCCGACCAGCAGGACGCCGGCCCGGTCCCTGGCGCGCAGGATCTCGCCGCGCAGTATCTCTTTCTCTACTCGCTCTCCGGCGGTGACAACGATCTCGACACCGTTCTCGATCCGGCGCACCGCATCGCCAAGGTGCGGATGCTGATCCACGATGACAGCACTCGCCACGGCCTCGCGTTGCTCGCGACCGCGCAGGACCTCGTGCGCCGGACGTTCCCGGCGGGTTACACGGTCCGGTACACGGGAACGCTCGCCTCGACGGCGGCCGCGACCGAGGTCATGGTCGAGGGCAAGATCCGCAACATTCTGCAGATCGCTATTATCACCATCGTGATCTCGGCGTTACTGCTGCGCTCCTGGGTCGGCGGGCTGCTCGTCGCCGTGCCGCTCGCGCTCGCCGTTGCCGTGAACTTCGGCGTCATGGGCCTCCTCGGCGTCCCGCTCGACACCATGACGTCGGCGATCTCGGCAATGGCGGTCGGTATCGGCGCCGACTACGCCATGTATTTCCTTTTTCGGACGCGCGAGGAGCTCGCCGCCGGCGACGGTCTGGACCAGGCGCTCGGCCGCGCCCTCATGACGTCGGGGAAGGCCGTCCTGTTCGTGTCCTCGGCCATCGCCTTCGGGTACGCGACGCTGTGCCTCTCGGGCTTCGCCGTGCACGTCCAGCTCGGATCGCTGGTGGCGCTGGCGATGCTGGTGTCGTCGGCGAGCGCGCTTCTTCTCCTGCCGTCGATCGTCGCCCGCTTCCGCCCCGCGTTCTTGTGGTACGGCATCGCCCGGCAGCAGCAACCCGATGCCACGGGCCAGCGCCCGCTCGCGCGCGCGTCCTGACACATGCGGCGCCCGCCGGCGGCCGCCGCCGACGCCGCGCGCATCCATAGGGTTGGGGCGCTCGTGCAAAGGCGCTATGAGGCTCGGGCCGCGCCCGCCGTTCGAGCACGACAGAAAGCGACGCTCCCTATGTTGACGCTGCGATCAGGTATTCCGTTGGCGCTGATTCTCTCCGCGGTCGTTTTGCGCGTGGTTCCCGCGCGTGCCGAGGGCGCCGATCCCACCGACGTCATGCGGCGCAACTTCCTCGTCGGCAAGGTGACCGACTCGCGCTCCGACGTCACCATGACCCTGATCAGCGAGAACGGCACGCGACGCGTGCGCTCGACGACGAGCTTGTCGAAGCTGCTTCCGAACGGCGTCGACCAGAAACGCCTCATCCGCTTTCTCTCGCCGGCCGACGTGAAAGGAACGGCGACGCTCCTCATCGAGCACTCCGACGGCGACGACGACATCTGGATCTACCTCCCGGCGCTGCACAAGGTGCGCCGGCTCGTCGCCAGCAACAAGAAGGACAGCTTCGTCGGCACCGACTTCTCGTACGGCGATATCATCGGACACAAGGTGGAGGACTGGAAGTACCAGTACGTCGGCGAGGAGACCCTCGACGGCGTCGCGACGCACGTCATCGAGTGCACGCCGCGCTCCGACGACGTCCGCGACGTGAGCGGCTATGGCAAGCGCAAGCTCTGGATCCGACGCGACAACGACGTCGCCGTGAAGGGCGAGTACTGGGACACCGCGGGCGCGCCGCTCAAGCAGTTGCAGGCGCGCGACGTGCGCGAGATCGATCCCGCCAATCACAAATGGCAGGCGTTCTTCCTCGCCATGAAAAACACCCAGACCGGCCACGCGACCGAGATCGAGGTCGGCAAGCTCGAGGTCGGCGTCGGCGCGAGCGACGACCAGTTCACCGAGCGGTACCTGGAGAAGGAAAACTGAGTCCTCGGACGCGCTCGCGCGCCGTCTCGCTGTCGCCGCCCGGGCTCGCCAGGCTCGCCTTCGGAGCGCTCGCGGTCGGCGCGCTCGCGCTCTCGATGCTCGTCGCGCCTGCGCTCGGTCGTGCCGAGGACGAGGGCTCCGCCGTGCGCGCCGATCTCGAGCGGCTCGGCCTCAGCGGCTCGGTCGCGTTCGACTACTACAGCTCGAATCACGGCATCGACGACCGTCGGAACTTCCCCGGCGTCAATCTCGATCTCAAGCAGCGCCTCACGATTGCCGAGGGCGTCCGCTGGGTGGGCGAGCTGCGCGTGTTCGCGCAGCAGGTCGGGCACGAGGACGAGGATGCAGCGCACGGCTCGGTGCGCGATCTGCGCTACGCGGACGAGGTCACCTCGGAGCTACGCGAAGGCTACCTCGAAGTGTCGCGCGGGCAATGGGAGATTCGCGGCGGCCGACAATTGATCGTCTGGGGGCGCGCCGACGAGCTGAACCCGACCGACGTGATCACGCCGAAGAACTTCCTGCTGCTGCTGCCGGAAGGGCAGGCCGGCTATCGCTTCGGCGTGAACGCGCTCAAGGCCGACTATTTCCTGTCGCTGTCCGGCATCCGTGTCACCGGCGTCTGGGTGCCGGTCTTCAGCCCGAGCATGATTCCGATCTCGACGCTTCCCGAGGGCGTGCGGCTCACCGACCGGTTTCCCCCGATCCGCTTCGAGGACGGCTCCGCCGGCGTCAAGCTCGATCGCAGCGGTGGCAAGATCGATGCCTCGCTCTCGTACTTCTACGGCTTCAATCTGCTGCCCGAGGTCCACATCGAGCGCGCCAGCCTCGACGAGATGACGCGCACGCTCCACGCCGACGTCGCGCTCGAGCACGAGCGGCAGCACATGATCGGCGGCGACTTTGCGACCACGCGCGGCCGCTTCGGATACCGCGGCGAGGTGGCCTACGTGCTCACCGACAACCCCCACGGCCGGCGTGTCGAGTCGATCGTGCCCTACCTCTACTACGTGCTCGGGGTGGAGCGCAGCTTCTTCACGAACTTCAGCGTCATCTTGCAATACGTCGGCCGTTGGGTGCCCGATCGCATCGACCCCGAGCGCGCGCTCGCCGACCCCAACCCCGTCCGCGGCCGTGCGCTCTTTCTCGCTGCCCGCGAGACCTTCGCGATCAACCAGCAGCTCGATACCGTGCAGAACGGGTGGACGCTCCGACTCGACAAGAAGTTCTGGAACGACACCCTCGATCTCGAGCTGCTCGGGGTGCACTACCTTCCACGCAACGACTTCTTTCTGCGCCCACGCATCACCTACGACCTCACCGACGCCTGGAAACTGACGGTCGGTGGCGAGATCTTCCACGGACCGAAGCATTCGTTCTTTGGGCGGGTGCAGCGGAACACGGGCGCGTTCACCGAGGCGAAGTACAGCTTCTGACGCGTCCTCGCCGCCCTTGACCCCGATGGGAGATCGTTATGTGAGCGATACTTGATGGCGCATCGCGATGGCACGAAAGCAAGGCGAGTGGCGAAAGCAGCGCGTCCGGGGTGCATTGCGATCGTGAGCGCGTCGCCCGAGGAGACCGAGGCGATCGCGGCGCGCCTTGGGCGCGCGACCGCCCCGGGCGACGTCATTGGACTCGAGGGCGAGCTCGGTGCGGGGAAGACGGCGTTCGTCCGCGGCCTCGCCGCCGGGCTCGGGATCGACCCCGACGACGTCGCGAGCCCGACCTTCACGATGGTCGCCGAGCACCGCGGCCGTGTCCCGCTCGTCCACATCGACCTGTACCGTTTGGCGCCGGGCGCGGCCGACATCGGGGCGCTCCGCGAGTACGCGTCCGACGCGGCCGTGACCGCCGTCGAGTGGTTCGATCGGCTCGCCCCCGGCGCCCTGGATGCCTGCCTTCGGGTTCGGATAGACTACGCGGAGCCGGGGCGACGCCTCGTGTTCGAGGGGGCGGGCGAGCGCGCCACGCGGCTCCTCGCCGCACTCCCGGCCGCGCGTACATGAGCTTGATCGTTCAGAAATACGGCGGGACGTCGGTCGGCGACGTCGCCCGCATCCGCAACGTCGCTACAAGGGTGGCGGCGCGCCGGGCTGCGGGCGACGATCTCGTCGTCGTCGTCTCGGCAATGGCGGGGGAAACGAACCGCCTTCTCGGCCTCGCGAGCGCGGTGAGCCCCGACGCCGACGAGCGCGAGAAGGACGTCCTGGTCGCGACCGGCGAGCAAGTGACGGTCGCGCTGCTGGCGATCGCCCTCAACGCCGCCGGCTGCCCGGCCGTGTCGTTTCTCGGCCACCAGGTGCGGATCGCCACCGACAGCGCGTTCGGAAAGGCGCGCATCCAGAGCATCGACGACTCCCGCATCGGGGCGGCGCTCGCCGCCGGCAAGGTCGTCGTCGTCGCCGGGTTCCAGGGCGTCGACGTCGCGGACAACATCACGACGCTCGGCCGCGGTGGATCGGATACGAGCGCGGTCGCGCTCGCCGCGGCGATGCACGCCGACGGCTGCGAGATCTACACCGACGTCGAGGGCGTCTTCACCAGCGATCCGCGCCTCTGCCCGGACGCCCGCAAGCTCGACCGCATCTCCTACGACGAGATGCTGGAGCTCGCGAGCCTGGGCGCGAAAGTGCTGCAGATCCGTTCGGTCGAGTTCGCGAAGCGGTACGGCGTGCCGCTGCACGTGCGCTCGACGTTCACCGACACGGAAGGTACGTGGGTCGTCGAGGAGGAAGCGAGCATGGAGGACGTCCTGGTCTCGGGAGTCACCTACGACCGCGACGAGGCGAAGATCACGCTGGTGCGCGTCCCCGATCAGCCGGGATTGGCGGCGCGCGTCTTCGGGCCGATCGCCGACGCCAACGTCAGCGTCGACATGATCATCCAGAACGCCAGCGCCGACGGCACGACGGATCTCACGTTCACCGTTCCCAAGGCCGACTTCCGCCGCGCGCTCGGCCTCGTCGAGGCGCACGTGCGCGAGCTCGGCGCCGGCGGAGTGCGCACCGACGTCGACGTCGCCAAGGTGTCGATCGTCGGGCTCGGGATGCGCAGCCACGCCGGCGTCGCCGCCAAGATGTTCCGTACGCTCGCCGACGTCGGCATCAACATCCAGATGATCTCGACCTCCGAGATCAAGACCTCGGTCGTCGTCGACGCCAAGTACGTCGAGCTTGCGGTGCGTGTGCTGCACGACGCGTTCCTCGGCGGGGAGAGCGCATGAGCGCGGCTGCGGATCGCCGCGCCGCGCCGCGCACGGTGCAGCTCTACGACACCACCTTGCGCGACGGCTGCCAGGGAGAGGACGTCGCGTTCACGCTCGAGGACAAGCTCAGGATCGCCGAGCGTCTTGCCACGTTCGGCATGCAGTACGTCGAAGGCGGCTGGCCGGGCTCGAATCCGCGCGACGCGGCGTTCTTCCCGGCGGTGCGCAAGCTACACCTCGGGCGCACGCGCATCGCCGCCTTCGGCTCGACGCGCCGCCCCGGCGTCACCTGCGCCGCCGACCGCAACCTGCGCATGCTGCTCGAGGCCGAGACGCCGGTCGTGACGATCGTCGGCCGCACGTGGGACCTGCCGGTGACGCGGGACCTCCGCATTCCGCTCGACGAGAACGTCGATGTGATCGCCGACACGATCGCGTATCTGAAGTCGCGCGTCGATGAAGTGATCTTCGACGCCGAGCACTTCTTCGACGGCTACCGCGCCGCACCCGACTACGCGCTCGCCTGCATCCGCGCCGCCGCCGAGGCGGGGGCGACGCTCGTGTGTCTGTGCGACACGCGCGGCGGCAGCGTTCCCGCCGACGTCGCGGCAGCGACGGCCGCGGCGGCCGCCGCGATCCCGGTGCCGGTCGGCATCCACTGCCACAACGACGCGGACCTCGCCGTTGCCAACTCGCTCGCGGCCGTCGCCGCCGGTGCGGTGCAGGTGCAGGGCACCATCAACGGCGTCGGCGAGCGCTGCGGCAACGCCAACCTCTGTTCGATCGTCGCCAACCTGCAACTGAAGCTCGGCTACGAGTGCGTCGCACCGCAGGCGCTTGCCGAGCTGCAGACGTTGGCGCACTTCATCGACGAGCTCGCGAACCGCGTGCCGGCGAAGGGCCAGCCGTACGTCGGCCAGTCGGCGTTCGCCCACAAGGGCGGGCTGCACGTCGCAGCGGTGCAGCGCGAGCGCGAGATCTACGAGCACATCGATCCGGCGCTCGTCGGCAACCGCCAGCGCGTCCTGCTTTCGGATCTCTCCGGGCGCAGCAACCTCGTCTACAAGGCGCGGGAGTTCGGCATCGACGTCGACGGCAAGGACCCCGAGGTGCGTGCGTTGCTCGACGAGCTGAAGGAGCTCGAGAGCCGCGGCTACCAGTTCGAGGGCGCCGAGGCGAGCTTCGAGCTGCTGATGCAGCGGGCGCTGCACGGCTACGCGCGGCGCTTCCGGCTGATCGGCTTTCGTGTCATCGACGAGAAGCGCGTCGAGCGCGAGCCGTCGATGTCGGAAGCGACGATCATGCTCGAGGGGCCCGACGGCGAAACCGAGCACACCGCGGCGAGCGGCAAGGGGCCCGTCGAGGCGCTCGACCGCGCGCTGCGGAAGGCGCTGATCAAGTTCTTTCCGGAGATCGACGAGGTCGCGCTCCTCGATTTCAAGGTGCGCGTCCTCGGCTCCGACGGCGGCACCGGTGCCGTCGTGCGGGTGCTGATCGAGTCCGGCGACGCCCACGACCGCTGGGGAACCGTCGGCGTCTCGTCGAACCTCGTCGAGGCGAGCTGGCAGGCGCTCGTCGACTCGCTCGACTACAAGCTCTACAAGGACGGCCGCGCGCGCGCCGGCGCGGCGACGACCGCGGTGCGCGTCGCGGGCGAGAGCTGATGGCAAGCGCAACCTGGGACCATCTGAAGGAGGACGTCGAGATCGTCTTCCAGCGCGACCCGGCGGCGCGCTCGCGGCTCGAGGTGGTCCTGACCTATCCCGGGGTGCACGCCCTCATTCTCTATCGCGTCGCCAACTGGCTCTGGCGGCGCGGCCTCAAGCTCCCGGCGCGGATCGTCAGCTACTTCAGCCGGTTCTTGACGGGCATCGACATTCACCCCGCGGCGACGATCGGCCGGCGCGTCTTCATCGATCACGGCATGGGGGTCGTGATCGGCGAAACGACCGAGATCGGCGACGACGTCACGCTCTACCAGGGCGTGACCCTCGGCGGAACGAGCCTCAACAAGGGCAAGCGCCACCCGACGATCGAGGACTTCGTCGTGATCACGACGGGCGCGACCGTCCTCGGGCCGGTGACGGTCGGCCACGGCAGCCGCATCGGTGCCGGCTCCGTCGTCATTCATTCGGTGCCGCCGAACTCGACGGTCGTCGGCATCCCCGGGCGGGTCGTGCGCGGCGACGGCGCGCACGGCGGCAATCTCGAGCTGATCGACCTCGACCACGGCGACCTGCCCGACCCGGTCGCGCGCGCGATCTCAGTGCTCGTCGCGCACGTCGAGAAGATCGACCGCAAGCTCGACGAGCTCGCCGCACGGCTCGGCAGCGCCGAGGAGCGCCGCACCGAGGAGGACGAAGACCTGCAGCGGGTGAAGGCGTTTCTGAGCGAAGGATGAGCGCGCCGGCGATGAGGTCGGTGTATCTCGACTACGCCGCCGGCGCGCCGCTGCGTCCGGTGGCCGCGCGCGTCCTCGGCGACGCACTCGCAAGCGGCGCCGCCAACGCGTCCAGCGTGCATTGGGCCGGCGCGCGCGCCCGCGCGCTGCTGGAATCGGCGCGCGAAGAGGTGGCGGCGGCGATCGGTGCTCGACCGCTCGAGGTGGTGTTCACGAGCGGTGCGACCGAGGCGAACAACCTCGCGCTCGCCGGCGTTGCCGCGGCGTCGGGAAGACGACTGCGGGTCGCGGTTCCTGCGACCGAGCACGCGTCGGTCTTGCGGACGGCGGAGGCGCTCGCGCACGCGGGTCACGACGTGCACGTGTTGCCGGTCGATCGCAACGGAAGGACGGATCCCGCGGCCGTCGTCGCGACGGCGCCGGACCTGCTCTCGGTCGCGCTGGTGAACGCCGAGACCGGCGTGATCCAGGATTGTGCCGCGCTTGCAGCGGCGGCACGGCACACGGGCGCGCGGGTGCACGTCGATGCCGCGCAAGCCGCGGCCGTCCTGCCGCTCGACGTCGCCGACCTCGATTGCGATCTCCTGACGCTCTCCGCGCACAAGGTCGGCGGTCCCGCGGGCGTCGGCGCGCTATACGTCCGCACCGGTGTCGCGCTCGCGCCGCTCCATCACGGCGGCGCGCAGGAGCGCGGCCTCCGTCCCGGCACCGAGAATGTCGCCGCGCTGGCCGCGTTCGGGGCGGCCCTTGCCGCGGCGACCGCGCCGCTGTCGGCGGAGGCGGCACGCCTCGCGGCGCTCATCGCGCGTGTGCGCGACGGCATCGTCGCGCTCGCGCCCGACGCACGGATTGCGGGCGACGCCGCCCGCGCGGCGCACATCCTCGACGTCGTGTTTCCCGACGTCGCCGGCGAGAGCCTCGTCACGGCCCTCGACCTCGAAGGAATCGCCGTCTCCGCCGGGTCGGCGTGCGCCGCCGGTGCGAGCGAGCCGTCGCACGTCTTGCAAGCGATGGGATGGGATCGCGCCGCCGCGGCGCGTGCGGTGCGCTTCAGCGTCGGATGGGCGAGCAGCGCGACGGACGTCGAGGCGGTCCTCGACGTGCTGCCGCGCATGCTCGCGCGCGCCGGCGCGCGGCGGAGGGAGGCGGCGTGGCCGGCGCACGCGTCGTAGTCGCGATGAGCGGCGGCGTCGACAGCTCCGTCGCCGCCGCGCTGCTGCGCGACGCCGGGTACGACGTGATCGGCGTCTCGATGCTGCTCGCGGCCGAGCCGGCGCCGACGGTGCGCGCCGGGCAGGGCTGCTGCTCGCTCGAGGATTTTCGCGACGCGCGGCAAGTCGCGGAGCGGCTCGGCGTGCCGTACTACGTGTGGAACCTCGCCGACACCTTCCGCGCCAAGGTGCAGGACGTCTTCGTACGCGAGTACTTGCGCGGCCGGACGCCGAATCCGTGCGTCCTCTGCAACCAGGACCTCAAGTTCGACGAGCTCTGGCGACGCGCCGGCGCTCTCGGCGCCGACTTCGTCGCGACCGGCCATTACGCCCGCATCATCATCGACCCCGCCGGCCGTCCGCGGCTGCTGCGCGCACGGGACACAGCGAAAGACCAGTCGTATTTCCTCTTCGGGCTCACGACGGCGCAGCTCGCGCGGACGCTCTTTCCGCTCGGCGAGCTCACGAAGGACGAGGTGCGCGCCGTGGCGCGCCGACTCGACCTCCCGGTCGCCGACAAGGCGGAGAGCCAAGAGATCTGCTTCGTCCCCGACCGCGACTATGCCCGCTTCGTCGAGGGCCGCGCCGGCACGGTTCCGCCGGCCGGCGACGTGGTCGATGAGTCCGGCCGCGTCGTCGCGTCGCACACGGGCATCCACCGTTTTACGATTGGGCAGCGCCGCGGCCTCGGCCTCGCCGGCGGGGCACCACGCTACGTCACCGCGATCGACGCCGAGCGCGCGACGGTACACGTCGGCGGCCGCGCCGCGCTCGCGGCCGCGGGACTCGTCGCGGAGGACGTGCGATGGATCGCGGAGCCGGTCGCCGACGCCGCCGTCCGCATTCGCCACCGCCACGAGCCGGTCGCCGCCCGCGTGCGGACGCTCGACGGTGGACGCGTCGAGGTGCGCTTCGCGTCGCCGGTCGCCGCGGTGACGCCGGGGCAGGCGGCGGTCTTCTACCGGGGCGACGAGGTCGTCGGCGGCGGCTGGATCGCGGCGGCGATTCCCTCGACGGCGGGTGCAAGTATCGCGGCCGCACGCGCATGCGGGGGCGACGCGTGAGCCACGTCATCGAGGAGCGCCTCGCCTATCAATTTCGCAACCCCGACCTCCTCGACACCGCCCTCACGCACCGCTCGCTCGCGCCGACGGGCGGCACCCGCAACAACGAGAAGCTCGAGTTCCTCGGCGACGCCGTCCTCGACCTCGTCATCAGCGATCTCTTGATGCGCCAGTTCCCGCGCCATCAGGAGGGCGACCTGTCCAAGCTACGCGCGTCGCTCGTCAACGCACGGGTGCTCGCGGAGAAGGCGCGGGGCCTCGGCCTCGGCCAGGCGCTGCACCTCGGCAAAGGCGAGGAGAAGAGCGGTGGGCGCGAGAAGGAGTCGATCCTCGCCGCCGGCTACGAGGCGCTCCTCGGCGCCATTTATCTCGACCGTGGATTCGTAGCGGCACGGCGCGTGCTCGCGCGGCAATTCGCCGCCGACTTGCAAGCGCGTGCGACCGGCGCGGTCGAGGACTGCAAGACGCGGCTTCAGGAGATCACGCAACGGATCTTCAAAACGACGCCCACGTACACGCTCGTCCGTGAGACCGGGCCGGACCACGCCAAGCACTTCGTCAGTCAGATCTCGGTCGGCGAGCGGACGTTCGGACGCGGCGAAGGGCGGAGCAAGAAGAGCGCGGAGCAGGCCGCGGCGATGGAGGCGTTGCACGCGCTCCAGGTCGAAGCAGCGGCACTGGCGCCGCCGAAAGCGCTACGGGGTGAGGCGACTGTCCGGGCGGTCCGCAAGGGCGCCTCGGGAACGGGAGGTGAACGATGATCGCGGTCCCAGCGATGCGGGTGCGGCAATTCGGTGTCGACTTCTACCAGGCGGTGCTCACCGGCACCGATGTCGAGAAGCTCGTGCAGTTCGAGGTGCTCTCGTACGACGCCGGCGTGGTGCCGATGAGCGGCGGCTCGGGGAAGAAGCGCAAAGCGGCGATCAACTGGGAGCTTCTCGAGAAGCGCATTGCGCGCAGCGCCGAGGCGTACCAGCGTCCCGTCATCCGCAAGAAGATCGTCGAGCTCATCGAGTACTACAACCAGTGCGCCGAGGCGGGGAACCTGCCGGCCGTACCCGGCGCCGTGCTCCTCGTCGCCGACCGGCGCCTCGAGTTCGAGCGCGCGGGCGGCAACCGCGCGCTCGGCTTGCTGAAGCTGCCGACGGAGCAGGGTGTGCTGCGCGCCTTGGATGGACAGCACCGTTTATTGGCGCTGCACCAGCTCGGCGAGACGCGCCCCATTTCCGACGTCCAAGTGCCGGCGGTCATCTTCGATACCCTCGCGCCGGATCAGGCGGTCGAGCTCTTCGTCACGATCAACGCCAAGCACACGAAGTTGAATCCGTCGCACCTGATCAGCCTCGCCGGACGGCGTCTCTATCCCGACAAGGTCCTCGCCGCCGGCCACGACATCATACGCGCGCTTTCGGAGGACATGACGTCGCCGCTGCACGGCGACATCAAGCTGTTCGGCGTCGGCCGCGGCAAAGTCGCGCAAGCGCCGCTCGCCGAGGAGCTGCGCAACATTTTCACCTCGGTGCAGGCGCTCGGCGGCCGCGAAGGCGACCGCTTCCTCGACAACGCGAAACGGTTCTTCCTCAACTACTTCAAGCAAGTCGAGCGCGTCTTCGACAAGGCGTGGCACGGCCGAAAATACAGCATCCGCACGGGCATGGCGCTGCGCGCATTCCTACGCGTTGTCCCCGACGTCATTGCCGCGATCAAGGCGAACCGCCGCGATCCGGCGGACGCCAACGCGATTCGCGAGGTGATCGCTCCCTGGGGCGAGACCATCGGCGACAGCCGCTTCGAAACCGAGGGCGAGTGGCGCCAGAAGCTCGCCGGCGGCACGAGCAGCACCGTCGATCAGCTGGCGCGTGAGCTGCGGGCCGCCCTCCGTCGCTAGGCGGAGGCGGCGGCCGATAACGGCGCATCTGCTGCGTTGCTCGGTCGCCGGGCTGCTCGACGTAGCGCTGCTACGTCTGCGCGCCCGGCTTCCTCGCGCCTTGCAGCTGCACCGTTCTCGACCGTCGCCTGCGGCGTTGTTTCAGACCATTTGTTCGGCGTAGAAGGGAGTGAACCTCGCATCGCGCGGTATGAGACACTCCCCCATGCAGTATCTTTCGTGCTGGACTCTGCGCTCGGCTCGGCAGGCGTGCGTCGTGGTGCTGATCATCGCGATGGCGCATGCGCGGGCGGCGGTCGCGCGCGAGCACACGTATGCGCCGGTGTTCCAGTTCGCGACCAGTTCGGGCTATTGCTGCGGCACGCATCAAGCGCTCGTCGCCGCGGGCGCGAAACGGTTCGTCGTCGGCGTCGCGACGGATTTGGGCGCGTACGCCAGTCTCCACGATGCGTCGACGGGCGAGCTGCTGCGGCACTTCGACGTCGCCATAGACCCGGAGGATAAGCAGGAGTTCGGCTCGGCGGTTGCATGGTCGAAGCGCGGCCTGCTCGTCGGTGCGCCGGCAATTTTCGGCGCTGACGGCGGAGGCGCGTTCGACTTCCCGCGTCGCGACGCCGATCCGACCAGTGCGTTGCTACCGCCCGACGCTGCGGGGCACCAGTGGTTTGGGAATGCGGTCGCGTGGGTCGGAAAACACATCCTGGTCGCCGACTCGCAGAGAATGTTCGGCAGCATCAACGGTCCAGGCGCAGCGTACCTCTTCGATGCCGAAAACGGCGCGATCCTGGCGCCGCTGGAAAGTCCTGATCCACACCAGGGCGCCGCGTTCGGCGCGGTCGTCGCGTCGTTCCAGGGCGGGTTCGCGATCGGCGAGCCGGGAACCGCGACCGTCGCCGGTGCGGTGCACTTCTACGATCGTCGCGGCCGGTACGTGTCCACGCTGCACGCGCCGTTTCCCGCGGCCGGCGACGGCTTCGGTGCGGCACTCGCGGCGTCGGGCCTTCATCTCCTGATCGGCGCGCCGGGAGCGCAGGTCGGCGGCGCGGCCTATCTTGCGTTTCGTGACCGCGGTGTGTGGCGTCTCGACAGGAGGTTCGACGGCGAGCCGTATGGGGCGATCATCGGATCTTCGGTCGCGATCGCCGGACGGCGCGTCGCATTGGGGTCGCCGAGTAACTATACGGGCGTGTACCTCTTCGATCTCCGCGATAACGCGCTCGCCGGGCACATCGCACCGCCGCCCTTCGACCCCGACACGGGGTTGCCGTTCTACGAGTCGTTCGGCTCCGACATCGCGATCGTCGGGCGGACGATCGTCATCGCGAACGAGACCGGCGACGAGGACTTCAGCGCCCACGTCTTCGGCTATCGGCGGTCCCGGCGACTCGCAGCAGGCAACTGACGCACCCGACGCAATTCCACCGCTCGCAAGCAGCAAGCCGGGCAGCTACCATTGCGGGCGATGTCGGCCACCACTCCCACCCGCGACCGCCATTACGCGGCGCCCGCCGACTCCGAGTCGGCGCCGGCCAGCGCCGCGCCAGCGGGGTCCGGCGTGGATCGGACGGCGTCCGGCGACCCCGCACCGCATCGTGCGGGGTTCGTGACCCTCGTCGGGCGGCCGAACGTCGGCAAGTCGACGTTGCTGAATCGGCTCGTCGGCGCCAAGCTCGCCGCGGTCTCGGCGAAGCCGCAGACGACGCGGAACCGCATCGTCGGCATTCTCACCCGACCCGAGGCACAGATCGTCCTCGTCGACACACCCGGGATTCACGGCGGCAGCACGCCGCTCAACGCCCGCATGGTCGCCGCCGCCCGAGAATCGCTCGGCGATGCCGACGTCGTCATGCTGGTCGTGGACGGGGCGACCGGAATCAGCGCGGCGGATCGCGAGGTGGTAGCGGAGGTCGGGAAGCGAGCGCGCGTGGTCGCGGTCAACAAGAGCGACGTCGCGACGCAGCAAGCGCTCTTGCCGACGTGCGCCGAAGTGGCGCGACTCGTTCCCGACGCGGAGATCGTGCCGGTGAGCGCGCTCACCGGCGACAACGTCGAGCGCCTGCTGACGCTCGTCGCGGCGGCGTTGCCCGAGGGTCCGAACCTCTACCCGACCGATCAGGTGAGCGAGCAGAGCGAGCGCTTCCTCGCGTCGGAGATCGTGCGCGAGCAGATCGTCGAGCAGACGCGCGACGAGCTGCCGTACACGACGGCGGTCGTCGTCGACACGTTCCGCGAGGAGACGACGCGCAATCTCCTCGTCATCCAGGCGACGATCCTCGTCGAGCGGCCGACACAGAAGGGCATCGTCATCGGCGAGCGCGGCCGCCGCATCCGCGACATCGGCCAGGCAGCGCGCTTGCAGCTCGAGGCGATCTTCGGCTGCCGCGTATTCCTCGAGCTGCACGTGAAGGTCGTGCGTGAATGGAGCAAGGACCCGCGTGTCCTCCGTGAGCTCGGGCTCTAGACGGCGTCCAGCGCGCGGGGCGTCGTCGGTCGCGGCGAGTCGTCGCGACGCCGTCGCGACCGATCCGGCGGTCGCCTCGGAGGGCGCCGACGCGTCGGCAGATCCGTCGACCGTGGCGCTGCCGCGCGTCGTGCTCGTCGGCCGGCCGAACGCCGGTAAGTCGACGCTCTTCAACCGCCTGTTGCGCCGGCGGAAGGCGCTCGTCGATCCGACGCCGGGCGTGACCCGCGACGCGAACGAGGCGGTCGCGGTCTTCGGCGATCGCGCCGTACTGCTCGTCGACACCGGCGGCTTCGAGGCCGAGGGCGCGGCCGGCCTCGACGTCGCCGTACGCGAGCGGAGCCTGGCGGCGATCGCCGATGCCGCGCTCGTCGTCTACGTGCTCGACGGCAAAGCCGGGCTTTCGGCAGCCGACGAGG
>JBGPOW010000090.1:0-16443 GCA_041488235.1 Binatia bacterium | reverse complement strand
TCGCCGTCGCCGTCGCCGCGCCGCCGAACGACGAGTGTACGTCTGCCACCGCCATGAGCGCGCCGCCGTTTTCCATGTCCGTCGCGCTCACCGGGGCGACGGACGGCGGCTCCGACCCGGTCCGCTCGTGCACCGGCCAGGTCGGCCATCACAACGTGTGGTTCACATTCACCGCGACGACCGGCGGCACGTTGTCGGTGGTCTCGCCGGCGCAGCTCACGCTCTACACCGGAGCCTGCGGCGCGCTCGTCGAGGTGGCATGCTCCACGTCCGATTCCCTGAGCGTCGCGATCGCCGCGGGGACGACGTTCGTGCTCGAGGTCTCGGGTCCGGCGGCGACGTATCCGGTGACGGCCACGCTCTGCGGCAACGGCACAGTCGACGGTCCGCCCGAGGCGTGCGACGACGGCAATTTCGTGAACGGTGACGGCTGCGACGATCATTGTCGCCTCGAGTGTCCGAACGACATCTGCGCCTGCCTCCGCGCCGCGTCGCAATTCGACGCCGTCGGCGACAAGACGAGCGTCAAGTCCGGCAAGCTCTACGGCGAGGTGGTGGCGAGCGAGCTCGGCGGATCGTTGTGCGGGCGCACCGCCAAGCTACGCGGTAAGTTCTTCGCCGAGAGCGCGATCGACGGCGACGTGATCCTGACCACCGTCGTCGGTAGGACCGCGGCGACGTTCAAAGGCTACGCCTTCGGCGGCGTCCCGTATCCGGGTGTCCTCGTCGGCGGCGACGTCGCGACCGGCGGCGGCATCCTCAAGAACCTGCAGTACGCGCAGATCGCCGGCGTCACCGATACGAGCGGCGCGTATCCGGGGGTGGCGACGTGCCAGGAGGCGCGCGGCGGGCTGGCGTCGGCATCGGCGATGCTTTCGGCCTTGGCGCCGACACAGGTCCTGGGAGCGCTCGTCGTCGAGCCGGGAGACATCGCGACGATCGGCGTCGGACCTGGTCGCGAGGTCGTGAACGTCGAGTCGATCACGTTGAAGGGCAACGCCGAGGACTGGGCGGAGCTCGACGTCGTGCTCGATCCGGCAACCGACATGCTCGTCATCAACGTCGCGAAGAGCCTTCGGATCGGCGTCGGCGCCGCCCTCTTCGTGGACGGCGACGCGCCGGTGATCGTCAATCTCCTGCCGCGTGCGACGGTGAAGATGGGAAAAGAGGCGCAGCTCGGCGCGCCGCTGCTGGCGCCGACGGCGAAGATCGGGATCCCGGACGGCGCCTGGTCCGACGCGCTCTACACGACGAAAGCCGTGAACCTGAGAGGCGCGGTCGTGGCGAGCTCGATGGACTGCCCGTGACGGGCGGCGAGAGCCGCGTCCCGTAGATCACGACAGCCGCGATGCCGTAGCGCGCGAGCCTTCGTTCATGTTCGACCGGCGACGGAGATCGGTGCAGCGGTGGCGCGGCGCGTGGATCGTCATCACCGGCGGCTCGAGCGGCATCGGTTTCGCGACCGCCGAGCGCCTCGTCGCCGCGGGCGCCAACGTCGTGCTGCTCGCGCGCCGCCGCGAGCCGCTCGCGCGCGCCGCGACGGCGCTCGCGGCGGTGCGGGCGGATGCTTCGCAGCAGGTGCGCACGACGACGTGCGACGTCGCGGTCGCCGCCGACGTCGAGCGCGCGTTCGCCGAGCTCGCGCGCGACGGCATCGCCCTCGATCTGCTCGTCAACTCGGCCGGCGTCGTGCATCCGGGACGGATCGAGGATCTCGATCTCGCGGTCTTCGACGAGACGTTCCGCGTCAACGTCCTCGGCACCGTTCATTGCGTCAAGGCGGCGTTGCCGATGCTGCGTGTCGGGGCGCAGATCGCGAACGTCGCCTCGCTGGCCGGGATCTTCGGCCTCTTCGGGTACACCGCGTACAGCGCGTCGAAGTTCGCGGTCGTCGGCTTTTCCGAAGCGCTGCGCTGCGAGCTCGCGCCGCGCGGGATCGACGTCTCCGTCCTCTGTCCACCCGACACCGACACGCCGCAGCTCGCCGCGGAGCAGGCGCTCCGCCCGCCCGAGACGGCGGCGCTCGCCGCCTCGGCTCGGGTGTTGAGCCCCGGCGCCGTCGCCGACGCGCTGCTCGCCGGCTTGGCACGCCGGCGCTTTCTCATCGTCCCGGGCTGGGAGAACGTGTTCGCGGTCTTCGTGAAGCGCTGGGCGCCGGGACTCGTGGCACGCGTCCTCGACGCGACGGTGCGAAGGTCGCAGCGACGACGATAGAGAATCATCGCAAGATCGACCGCGAAACCGTGCCGAAATGCGCGCTCGAGCCTTCGCTACCGAGCGCCGCATTGGTACGCTCGTCGGAGCGACGCGACGACGGAGGTGACGATGCGCACGAGGCGAGTCGAACTGGCCCTCCTGGCAATTGGTTTCACGCTCGCGCTGCACGCGCGCGACGTACGGGGTGACACCGTGCCGCCGATCCGGCCGGAGCAAGAGCCCGCTGCGGCTGCGTCACCGGCGAGCGGCGGCAAAGGGAAGCACTCCGACCCGACCGGGGCGATCGCACGATGCAAGGACGGCGCCTACTCGCACGCGACGCATCGCTCGCACGCGTGTCGGCGTCACGGTGGCGTCGCGAAATGGCTCGACGACGCGAAGTGAGACCGTCGGCGAGGCGCATCGACGGCGCGCAGTGACCTCGACGACGCCGCTCGATCGTCGCGAAGCGACGCGTTACGCGTCGCACGGCACAGGGACGCGCTACGCGCTGCGCGGCACGTCGCTCCGTCCGGTCCACGCGGCGACCATCGTTGCCGCGCGCGCCGCGTCCGTCGCGGTCAATGCGCGCGATTGGTAGGTGAGCTCGAGCATGACGCCGTTGGGATCGCCGAAGTAAATCGAAAGCCACACGCCTTCGTGATCGACCGGTCCCGTCACGTGGATCCCGTGGCGCTCGAGATGTGTTTGCCAGGCGGCGAGCGTCTCGCGTGAGTCGACGCCGAGCGCGAGGTGCCTAACCCAGCGCGGCATGGAGTCCTGCGCGCTCGGGGCGAGCCCTGCGATGTCGAAAAACGCGATCACCTCGCCGCTGCCCATGCTGAAGAACGTGTGCAGATGGGGAAGGGCGTCGCGAGTCTCGGGGTCCGTCTCGCCGCGGATCGCGTGCGCGAGCGTGAAGCCCATCACCTCGGTGTAGAAGCGAACGGTTTCCGCCGTGTCGGCGGTCGGGTACGCGACATGGTTCAGCCGCGTCGCGATCGGTGGCGTAGGCATCGAGATCCTCCTTCATCGGTCGTTCAGGACATCATGTCATCGTTCGGCCGCCGCGACGCTTCGCCGTGACCGGCAAGCGCCATCTCCGCGATCTCACCGGCGGTGTGAATGGCGATCCGCTCGTCGGCGACGGCGGCGCGCAGGACGTCACCGAGCACCGCGCGCCGTGTCTCGTCGACGCCGGTGATGAACGCGTGGCAGACGAGCAGAAGGAGCCCGCCGTCGCGTGCGACGCGCTCGAGCGCGCCGAGCCACGCCGTGCGCACCGTGCTCGGATCCGCGGGCTCGGGTCTGAGGTAGTGAAAGCCGTCCACCGCCGGCCACACGAATGGGATCTGCGCCAAGTCCGGCGCGAGCATCCCGAGCCGCATGCCGTCGCCGAGACTCGCGTCGTAGCGATAGCCGAGACGGCGCAGCACGTCCGCCGTCTGGGCGCTGCGCGCGCCGCCCGGCGCACGGAAGCCGAGCGGGCGAACGCCGGCGGCGCTGCTCAAGGCGTCCGTCGCGCGCGCCGCGAGCGCCTCCCGTCCTCGGACGCGAGCTGGTGCCACGGCTCGTGCACCCAACCGTGCATCCCGAGCTCGTGGCCGCGGCGCACGATCTCGGCGACGGCATCGGGATGATGGACACCGTTCCAGCCTTCGACGAAGAAGGTCGCGCGGACACCGACGGCCGCGAGCAGGTCGTACAGACGCGGGAAGCCGCATGCGAGCGACGGATCGGCGCCGTCGCGGCGCGGGCCGTCCCGCGATCCCGCGCCGACCTCCGCGGCCTCGCCCATGTTGTCGAACGTGAAGCACGCCAGGGCGCGCGCGCCGGCGACCATGGCCGCGTTTACGCTCGTCGCGCGCGCGGTGTCAACGCGAGCGCTCACACGGACGACAGTGCTATCGCCTCCGGACCGCGCGGCGCCGGCATTGCGCGCTCGAAGGAGCCTGCTATGTCTCGGCGAGCCGCGCGCGCGAACGACGCGGCGGGGGAGGCGATGCATGGCCGGTTCTGCGCTCGCACGGCTCATCGAGAACGGTGGGGTGACGCTCTACCCGCTCCTTCTGTGCTCGATCGTCAGCGTTGCCGTCGCGATCGAGCGCGGATGGGCGATCGTGCGTGCCGCCCGCACGCGGGCGCACGTGCATCCGCTGGTGCTGCGCGCCGTGACGCAGGGAAACGTCGGTGAGGCGCTCGCGGTCATCCGCATGAGCGGCTCCCCGTACACCTCAGTCTACGAGGGCGTCCTCACGCAGGGTGACACCGAGAGCCGCACCCGGCTCGCCGAGCGTCGCGACACCGCGAGCGTCCGCGATCTGCGCCGCTACGTCTGGCTCCTCGGCACGATCGGCAGCTTGGCGCCGTTCATCGGCCTCTTCGGTACCGTCGTCGGCATCATCCGCGCGTTCGACAACATGGCCGCGACCGGCTCCGGCGGGTTCGCCGTCGTCGCGGCCGGTATCTCGGAGGCGTTGGTCGCGACCGCCGGCGGTCTCATCGTCGGCGTGCTCTCGATCTTCGCGTACAACGCCTTCATGGTCCGCATCGGCAACGTCGCCGCGTTGTGGCGGGAGTGGACCGACGAGCTCCTGGCGGCACTCGTCGAGAGCAAGGCCGGCGAGGAGCCCGTCCGTGTCGCCCGCTCGTACTGAGGTCGACGGCGACGACGCGGCGATCGTCGCCGAGATCAACGTCACGCCGCTCACCGACATCTTCCTCGTGCTGCTCATCATCTTCATGGTGACCAGCACCGCGCTCACGAATCAGGGCAGCAAGGTCGACCTGCCGCGCGCCGACGCCGGCGCCGGTGAGGCGACGGGCGTCGTCGTCACCGCGACCGCGGAGGGACGCCTGGAGGTCGACGGCCGGTCGCTGAAAATGGACGAGCTCGGCGGCGCGCTCAGCGCGGCGTTCCAGCACGGCACGTCGCGCAACGTCATCTTGCGCGGCGACCGCGCGCTCGTCCTCGAGCAAGCGGTGCAGATCATGACGGCGGCGAAAGCCGCAGGCGCCGAGAAGATCGCGATCGCGACCGCGCCGCCGGCGCGTCCGCGTTAGGTGCGCCCACCGGCGCAAGCCCGTTCGTCGAAGCGCGACGGGCACAGGAGGAATCCGCGATGAAGTTCGGCCTCTTCTACGAGCACCAGCTCCCCCGGCCCTGGGACGACGACGCCGAGCACACGCTCCTCCAGCAGGCGCTCGAGCAATGCGAGTTCGCGGATTCGCTCGGGATCGAGTACGTGTGGGAGGTCGAGCACCACTTCCTCGAGGAGTACAGCCACTCGAGCGCGCCGGAGATTTTTCTCGCGGCGGTTTCGCAGCGCACAAAGCGCATGCGGCTCGGGCACGGCATCGTGCAGACGCCGCCCGCGTTCAATCATCCGGCGCGCGTCGCCGAGCGCATCGCGACGCTCGACCTCGTCTCGGGCGGGCGCGTCGACTTCGGAACGGGCGAGTCGTCGTCGGAGGCGGAGCTCGGCGGGTTTCTGATCGATCCACTCGAGAAGCGGCCGATGTGGGAGGAGGGGCTGCGCGTCGCGCTGCGCTGCCTCACCGAGACGCCGTTCACCGGTCATGCCGGGAAGTACGTGACGATGCCGCCGCGGAACGTGGTGCCGAAGCCGCGGCAGAAGCCGCATCCGCCCGTGTGGGTGGCGTGCAGCCGGCGCGACACGATCCACCTCGCCGCCGAGAAGGCGATCGGCGCGCTGACGTTCGCCTTCATCGATCCCGAGGACGCGCGCCATTGGGTGAGCGACTACCACGCGACGCTCGCCGAGAAGGGGGTGCCGATCGGCGACGCGGTGAACGCCAACGTCGCCGCGGTCTCTACCTTCATGTGTCACCGCGACGAGGACGAGGCGCTGCGTCGCGGGCTCGAGGGCGCGAACTTCTTCGGTTACTCGCTCGCGCACTACTACATTTTCGGACGTCACCATCCGGGTGTCACCGACGTCTGGGCCGAGTATCAGCGCCGGCGCGGCGAGCAAGGGTACGATCCCGAGGCGGTGCGCGCCGCCGCCGCGAACGCGGACCGCCTCGGAGCAAAGGCGGTCGCCGGCGGCATCGGCGGTCTGCGCGGCGCGGTCGGGACGCCGGAGCAGATCCGGCAGTTCCTCCGCCGCTACGAAGACGCCGGCGTCGACCAGGTGATCTTCATCAGCCAAGCGGGAAAGAACCGTCACGACCACATCATGGAGAGCCTCGAGCTCTTCGGTCACGAGATCCTCCCCGAGTTCCAGGAGCGCGACGTGCGCGGCGAGCGCGAGAAGGCGCGCCGCTTGGAGCCGGTCATCGAGACGGTGATGGCGCGCAAGCCCGCGAGCGACCACCCGCCGCTGCCGGCGCCCGACTACGACTTTCCGGCTATCCCGCGCGGCGAGGCCGATCGCGCGGGGCTCGACGCGTTCCACCGCTACCTCGACAAGATCGCGGAAGAGTCCGTGCAAGGCGACCTGTCGGCGATCGACGCCCTACGGAACGGATAGCGACCGGCAGATCATCGGCCGCACTCGACAGAGCGAGGTCGACGGCGGCGGCCCGACGATCCGTCCGCCGCTGCCGGCGCGTGCGACGTCAGGCCACTTTCGCGATCGGCACCTCGGATTTTGCGACGCGCGGCTCCTCGCGGTACGCCGTCCAGTCGACGCGGCGCGTGCGCCACCAGTACTCGACCGTCGTGCCCGACCAGTTGTTGGTGATCCGGCCGTCGGCGCGCTTGTACCAGCTCTTCTCGGTGCGCGCCCAGACGCTGCTCTCGAGGATCCCGTTCAGCCATGCATTGTACGCGTGCATCGCCTGCTGCCACACGTCGAGGGACTTGAGGCGGCGGTTCGCGAGCGCCTGGATGCACTCCATGACGTAGCGTACCTGGCACTCGAGCATGAACAGGATGGAATTGTGGCCGAGGTTGGTGTTGGGACCGTACAGCATGAAGAAGTTCGGAAACCCGGCGACCGTCATGCCGAGATACGCCTCCGCACCCGCGTCCCAGGCGTCGTTCAGCGACCGCCCGCCAGTGCCTTCGATGTGCATCGGCGCGAGAAACGACGTCGACTCGAAGCCGGTCGCGAGGATGATGACGTCGATGGGGAACGACGCGCCGTCACGCGTCACGGCACCGTCCGCGCGCACGCGCTCGATCGGCGCCGTGACGACCTGCACGTTCTCGCGCACGAGCGTCTGGTAGTAATCGTCGGAGATGAGAATGCGCTTGCCGCCGATCGGGTAGTCGGGGATGAGCGCGCGTTGCAGGTCGGGGTCGGTGACGTGCTCGCGCATCGCGCGATCCGCGTACTGGGTGACGACTTTGCTGAAGAACGGGTTTCGGCGGAAGACGGGGAAGCGGCTCTCGTAGCCGAACCACAGCCACCAACGATAGAGCCGGGCGACGAGCGGCACGTGCGCGAAGATCCAGCGCTCGACCGGCCCGTACTCGCGGTCGTTCTTCGCGAGCATCCAGTTGGCGCTGCGCTGGAAGATGTAGAGACGTTCCACGATCGGCGCGATCTGCGGCACGAACTGAATCGCGCTCGCGGCGTTGCCGATCACGGCGACACGCTTGCCGCGGAGATCGACGTCGCGCCGCCAGCGCGCGGAATGAAATGTCACGCCTGCGAACTCGTCGAGGCCGGGCAGCGACGGATACGCGGGACGGTTCAGCTGTCCGGTCCCGCTCACGAGCACTTCGGCCTCGAGGTCGTCGCCGCTCGTCGTCCGGACGCGCCACACCCCGGCGCCGGCGTCGAAGCGCGCGGTCGCGACCTCGGTGCCGAAGCGGATGTGCGGGTGGAGGTCATACTTGCGCGCGCAGTGCTCGATGTAGTCGAGGATCTCGGGTTGCGGCGCCCATTTCCGCGACCAATCGCTCTTTTGCTCGAACGAAAAGCAGTAGACGAACGACGGCGAGTCACATGCCGCCCCCGGGTAGACGTTGTCGCGCCACGTGCCGCCGATCCGGTCCGCCTTCTCGAGGATCGTGAACGACTCGATGCCGGCGCGCTTCAGCTGCATCGCCATGCAGAGACCGCCGAAGCCCGCGCCGATGATCAGGATGCGGGGGCGGGGCTCGGGGTCGTGCGGCATCGGCGTCTCCTCTTGGATGTGGCGGCCGCCGCCGTGATCACGCGACCCGTACGGGGTACGCGGAGCCAGGGCCGTTCGACCAGTACTACGACGCGTTCACGGCCGCAGCAAGAATCACGGTCAGCGGTGCCGGTGGCGGTGGTGGACGTCGGCGGCGTGGGGGTGGTCGTGGACGAGGGGTGCGTGGCGGTGCACGTGCGCGTGCGGCTCCGACCACGGACCCTCGTGCGCGTGCCGGTGGTGCTCGTCGTGGACGTGCGCATGCTCGTGCTCGAGCGGCGCGTGCGCGTGTCGGTGTCCGTGCCGCTCGCCGAGGAGCAACGCAAGGCCCGCCGCCATCGCGAATGCCGCGACAGCGGTCGTCACGTCGAGACGCTCCCCGAGGATCGGAATCGAGAGCGCGGCGCCGATGAACGGCGCGGTGGCGAAGTAGGCCGCCTGGCGGGCGCTCCCGAGAAGGCGGAGCGCGCGCATCGTGAGGACGAGGCTCAGGCCGTACGCGACGGCGCCGACGAGCAGCGCCGCCGCCGCGACGCGCACCGTGGGTAGGGGCTCGCCGCCGAGTCGTGCGATCACGAGCATCGCCGCGCCGGCGGCGAGACCCTTCAAGCGCACGACCTCGACCGGGTCGCGCACCGAGAGTCGCTGGCTCACGTTGGTGTCGAGCGCCCACCCGGCGCATGCTCCGGCAATCGCTGCGCAGCCGAGCCAGTCCGCAGCTGCGATACCGCCGCGCGCGCCCACGAGGACGGCGCCGGCGACGATCGCCGCCGCGCCGGCCGTCGCTCGCACTCCGAGGTGCTCCGAGAAGAGCGTCGTCGCGAGCGCGATCGTGAGTGGCGTCTCGAGATTGAGGAGCAGCGAGGCCGTCGTGCCCGGGAGGCGTCGCAAGCCGACGAGGAGGAGCCACGGCGCGAGCATGCCGCCGGCGACGACGACGACGAGGAGCAGCGGGCTGTCCCGAAACGTGAGCGGTGCCTCACGCGGCGCCGCCGCCCGCGACGCGAGTCGTATCGCTACCAGCGCGAGCCCGGCCCCCAGATACAGGAAACCCGCGAGCGTCACGGCTCCTACCGACGGCACGAGCAGCTTCGCGACGGGCGCGCCGGCACCGAACAGCGCGGCGGCGGCCAGCGCCTCGAGCGCGCCGCGTGACTGTTCCTGCTCTCTCGTCATACGTGCGCGGCGAGCCCAATCGTCATGATGACCCTTGACGCTCGACCGCCCTTGCACATATTCGCTGGTACGCTTCGGTTCGCACTTTCCTTCATGCCTGATACGCCCATCGTATTCGAGGACGTCGAGGTGCTTTCGGCGACCGATCTGACGATGCGTTGCCGCGTCCAAGGCACCGTCGTCATCATCGGCCGCGGGCAGCCCCTCCCCGGTACCACGATCAGGGCGGCGCATGATCGCGGGCGCTTGGTGCTGCCTCGTTGGGCCGTTCGCGACCTCGGTCTTTCCGAGCCCACCGACTGATCGTCGGGGAGCGGAGCCGCTCAGCGCCGCCGCACGGGAGCTGACATGACGACGTCACTTGCAGACCGGAGCAACGCCCGCGTCATCGCCGCCGGTTACCAGGAGTGTCTCACGAAGCCCATCGAGGCCGAGACGCTGGTCGTCGCCGTCGAGCGCCTGGTGGCGCGCCGCGCGGCGGGCGGCAACGCGACCGAGCTGAGCGCCTCGTACCCGGATCGCGCGACGAGCTGAGCGGCTCGCACCTGCCGCTCGGTACGACGTTCCGTGCGCGTATGCGGGGTGTCGCACGCGCGCCGTTTTGCTTGCGCAGCTGCGAGCAGCGACCAAATCGTCACGGGTTTCGTGCGTCACGGCGTTACGCGCGGAAAATGGCCCCCCCCGTTGCCGAGTGCCATGTAGTGTGTGAGCTTTCGACCGCCGCCAAATCGGTGTCCCTCGGCACACCGCATGCTCGACAGGCACGCGGTGACGACGCGATCGGACCCGGCCGCGGTGCTTCGTGTGAGCCCGTACGTGCGACGCATCTGGACGCGAGCGGACGCGACCTCGACGCGCCCGACGTTCCGCGGCGCCGTCGCGG
This sequence comes from Binatia bacterium, assembly GCA_041488235.1. Classification (GTDB taxonomy): domain Bacteria; phylum Desulfobacterota; class Binatia; order UTPRO1; family UTPRO1; genus DP-19. The sequence goes on along the minus strand of JBGPOW010000090.1, from coordinate 6,098 downwards.
ACCCCACGCTCGCGATCGTCGTCGCGGTCGCGCTCGGCGTCGATCTCTTCGGCGTCAGCTGGGGGCTGCCGAACGTCGTCGACTGGGCGATCGACTCGATCGCCCCGCTCGGACCGCTGGCGTACGCGTACCACATGCTGCATGGCGGCGATTGGTGGTCGAAGTATCCGCCGCTGCACTTCACGATTCTCGCGGTCGTCGACGTGCCGTATTTGGCGCTCCTCCGCGCGCGGGGAACGCTGCACGGCATGGGGATACGGTTCCCCTATGGGTTCACGCAGCCCGCGGAGTCGCTCGGGAACCTGATGCTCATCGCGCGCGTCGTGAGCGCGACCATGAGCGCCGGCGCGACCGCAGCCGCCTGGTACCTCGGTCGTGAGTTGCACGGCCGGCGCGCCGGCGTCATCGCCGGCCTGCTGTTCGCCGCCGCGCCGCTCACGGTCTACTACTCGGGCACCGGCAACCTCGACATCCCGTACATGTTTTGGAGCGCGTTGGCGCTGGCGGCGCTCGTGCGCGCCATGCGCGGTGGTGCGACCGCCGCGTACGTCGCCCTCGGCATCTTCAGCGCGCTCGCCGTCGCGACGAAAGACCAGGCGTACGGCCTCTTCATCCTGCTGCCGATCCCGCTTCTCGCCGGCCGCGTGCGCGAGACAGGATGGGGCGCCGTCCGCGATCGGCGGCTCGTCGCCGGCCTCGCCGCCGCCGTGGTCACCTACGCCGTCGCGGCGAACGTCCTCCTCGACTGGCCCGGGTGGGTGTCCCATCTCCGATACATCACGCACGAAGGATCGGTGCCGTTCCGGATGTTTCCACGGACGCTCGCCGGCTACGTCGCGCTCACGAGCCGCACCGCGGCCCTAACGGTCGAGTCCGCAACGTGGCCGACGGCGGCGCTCGGCGGCATCGGCTGTGTTCTGGCGTTCCGACAGCGCCTGCGCGGCGCGGGGTCGTTGATGCTGTCGCCGCTCTTCTACTTCGCGTCGTTCATCGTGCCGATTCTCTACGTGTTCCCGCGCTTCGTGCTGCCGGCGGTGTTCGTCGTCGCCGTCTTCGCCGGGGTGGCGGGCGCGTGGCTCTGGGAGACGCGCTCGAGATGGGCGCGTGCGGCGGTGCTCGCTGCCGTGGGGTACGCGTTCGTGCTCGGCGCCTCGATGGATCTCGGGATGCTCCTCGACTCGCGTTACGCCGCCGAGTCGTGGATGGCGCAGTCGATTCCCCCCGGCGCGATCATCGGCACCAACGGCGACCCGACGTACCTGCCGCGCCTGCCGCCGGGTGTGCGCGCGGTATCGGTCGAGCTCGATCACAACGGGGTGGTCTCGGCCGGCGAGCCGCCCGACTTTCTCGTCCTGTCGAGCGCGTTCTATCGCCGCTACCTCCGCCACGCGGACACGCGTCCGGTGCTGCGCAAGCTCTTCGGCGGACATTTGGGCTACGAGCACGTCGCGACGTTCCATCGCCGCGGGCTGCCCGCGACCGAGCTCATTCCGACCCTGAATCCGCGGATCGTCATTCTGCGCCGCCGCCGCGTCGTCGCCGCGAATGGCGGGGCGATGTGCGCCTGACGGGCCGACGATGGCGCGATACCCAGTGCGTGCAGTAGGGTCGCCGCCCGTGCGACGTCAGCAGCCAACCGGGTGTGATCTCGTTGCGCGCGCGGCGGCGACGGTGCTCGCGGCCGTGCTTGCGGTGGCGGCGGCTGCCGGCGTCGCTGCGCCGCGCCTCGCGCTCGCCGTGCCGCCGCCGTGCCCGGCGCCGGCGAACGTCACCGTGTTCGCCGAGAATCTCAGCGCCGACGCGAGTGTCATCATCGCCGTCGACGGCGAGCTGCACGACGCGCCGTCGACGTGCGACGGCGCGGGCGCGACGGCGTACTCGTCGACCTTCGAGTGTCACGGCAGCGGCGTCGTTCGCTGCGGCACCCTCGCCGATCTCCGCCCCGGGGCGTGGGTGAATCGCGTCACGGTCACGGTCGCCGACTCGGCGCCGCAGGTGCAAGCGCGCCGCGCCGTCTTCCTCGGCGGGGCGGGCGGCAGCGTCTCGAACGCGCTCACCTGGACCGTCTACCCGCGCACGTTCGTCGTCGGCGCTGCGGCGGAGACGGACGTCCGCGCCGCGCTCGACGCCGCCGCGAGCTTCACCGCGGCGGGCGCGGGACCGGCGCTCGTCACCTTCGACCGCGCCGTCTTTCCCGGGGCGAGCGCGCCGGTCGCGATCGCGCTCACCTCCGGGATTTGCGACGTCGATCATCGCCGCGCCGGCCTTTGCGTCACCGGCTCGCGCATCGTCGTCGACGCGCTCGACGCGCACGCGGAGCGCGGCGCCGTCGTGCTGACCGCCGGCGGCATCCCGGCGCCGCTCGTGCGTGTGTACGGCGCCGACGACGTCTTTCGCGGCCTCGTCTTCGTGGGCAGCGGCGACCCGACGTTGACGGTGCAGGCGGACACGGTGGCGATGACCGGCGCCGGCGCGCGCCGCGATCGCCTCGAGCAGTGCCTGGTGCGCGGGCCGGCGAAAGGCGACGCGGTGAGCGTCGATACCGGCGCCGGCGCGCCGAGCGGCACGGGCGACGACGCCGTCGTCGTCGACGACTGCGAGCTCACGGGCGCGCAGGACAAGGGCGTCAAGGTGACGAGCGGCGGCCACGCCACCGTGCGCGCGAGCTGCGTCCACGACAATCGCAACGGCGGCCTGCAGAGCACGCTCGGCGGCACGCTCACCGCGGTGCAGAACCTCGTGCAGCACAACGTGCCGGGGAGCTCGCAAAGCGGCATCTCGGCCGGCTCCGCCGGCGAGTCGCCGGCGCGGAACTCGGTCGTCACCGGCGGCAACATCGTGCGCTTCAGCGGCGCGCGCGGCATTGCCGCGATCGACGGCGCCGACGCCGTCTTCCGTGACGACTACGTCGCCGACAATCAGTACGCCGGCGCGCGCGTCGAAAGCGCGACGCCGGGGCTCGCGCCGTCCGCCACGTTCGACGGCGTGGCGCTGGTATGCAACCACGACGCCGGCATCACCGGCACGTGCCGCTCGAGCGGGAGCGACGATACCGCGCTCTGCACCACCGACGCCGATTGCTGCGCGCTCCCCGGTGCATGCTGCGCCGGCGATCCCGACTGCGCGACGCCGGCGCGCTGCGTGCCGCCCGCGCCGCAAGGCTTCGGCGCCGTCGTCGCAGCGTGCGACGGCTGCGACGCCCCCGACGTCGATCTCGGCAGCGCGAGCGAGCCTGGTCGCAATGCGCTCACGTTGAACGTCAACGTGTATCCAAATGCGCAAGGGGCCAATCTTTTGCACGCCGCCCCCGGCGCCAATGTGAGCGCGCAGGGCGATCAGTGGGAGCACTGCGGCGGCGGTGCCGTGTGCGACGCGACCGCCGTCGCGCTCGCGGATATGCAGCTCGTCGCGGGCGCGAGCGTCGAGCTGGGGACTCCGGCGGCCGCCCGCAGCGGCATTCCGTCGCCGCTCGCCGTGTCGATCGGCCGGCCGCGCGCCGGCGATCTGGTGCGCATCTTCGGCGAGAACTTCAACGCCATCGATCCGGCGGCGTGCGCCCAAGCGATCGCGCCGATCGCGCCCTGCTCGAGCGAGAACCCGCGCGTCGCGCAGGCGAACCGCGGCAACCGCTACGGCAATCGCCTGCGGATCACGATGGGCGGCGCGACGTTCCAGCCCGACGTCGACGCGGCGACGCCGACGATGCTCGCCTTCCGCATGCCCGTCGATTGTTTCGCCCCCGCGACCCTCGTCGTGTCGAAGCGAGACGCGAGCGACGTCTTTCGCTCGGGCACGATCGCGCTCTGCGACGCCGGCGGCTGCGCCGACGCGGCGGCAGGCGCGCCATGCGACGACGACGACGTCTGCACCGTCGCCGACGCGTGCAGCGCCGACGGCCGCTGCGTGCCGGGAGCGCCGCTCGACTGCGGCGGCCCGTGCATGCGGTGCGATCCGCACCTCGGCTGCGTGCCGCGCGCGAGCACGACGCTCTGCGACGACGGCGATGCGTGTACCGTCGGCGACCATTGCAGCGGCGACGGCGACACGTGCGTCCCGGGCGCGGCGTTGCAGTGCGTGGGCGCCTGTCTCACCGGCGCATGTGACCCGACGAGCGGCTGCGTGCCGCGCCCGAGCGACGCGGCATGCGACGACGCGAACGCGTGCACCGTCGGCGACCACTGCCGTGGCGACGCCGACGTCTGCGTTCCCGGACCGCCGCGCACGTGCACCGGCCAGTGCCTGCTCGGCACGTGTGATCCACAGCGCGGCTGCCGGCCGCGGCTTTCCTTCTCGCACTGCACGGACGGCGACGCCTGCACGCAGGGCGATCACTGCCGCGGCGATGCCGACGTCTGCGTCGCGGGTCCGCCGGCGAACTGCGACGACGCCGATCCGTGCACCATCGAGAGCTGCGATGCGGCTGTCGGTTGCGTGCACGAGCCGGTCGGCGATTTCGACGCGGTCGCCTGCCGCTTCGCGCGCAGCGAGAGCGCGATCGCGACGGCGCTGGGGACCGACACGCGCCTCGGTCACGCGCTCGACGCCCTGTGGCGGCGGATCGCCGACGTCGCGGAGCGGGCGCGGACGGCGCGCGCCGCCGGCGACGTCCGCAAAGCACGCGCGCGGCTCGATACCGTCCGCCGACGGCTGCGGTCGTGGGTCCGCGCCCTGCCGCATCGTCGTGCCCTCGCGCCGGAGCTCGCGAGCGCGCTCCTGACGGACGTGCAGGAGGCGCTCGCCGCGGCCGACGCGCTGCGCGCGACGCTCTGAGGGGCACGACATGGCTGCCGAGCCGACCGTATCCCCCGCGCTCGTCGACCTCGCCGCGCTGGCGCGCTGGATGGAGGCGCGCGGCCTCGGAACGGGCGCGATCGTCGACGTCGAGCGTCTCGGCGGTGGTACGCAGAACGTGCTGCTGCGCTTCGTCCACGCCGGCCGGGCGTACGTCCTGCGGCGGCCGCCGGAGCACAAGCGCAAGAACAGCGACGAGACGATGCGGCGCGAGGCACGCGTCCTCGGTGCGCTCGCGGGCAGCGACGTGCCGCATCCCGGACTCATCGCCGCCGAACCGACGATCGACGTCATCGGCGCCGCCTTTTATCTGATGGAGCCGATCGACGGTTTCCACGCGCCTTCGGGATTGCCCGAGCCGCATCGCTCCGATCCCGCGCTTCGCCACCGCATGGGGCTCGCGATGGTCGACGGCATCGTCGCGCTCGGCGCGATCGATCACGAGGCGGTCGGCCTCGGCGACTTCGGCCGTCCGGAGAACTACCTCGAGCGGCAAGTGGCACGCTGGCGATCGCAGCTGGAGTCGTACGCCGCGCTGCCGGGCTACGGCGGCCCGCAGATTCCCGGCGTCGATCGCGTCGCGCGCTGGCTCGACGCGCACCGGCCGGCGGATTTCCGTCCCGGCATCATTCACGGTGACTACCACCTGTCGAACGTCCTCTTCTCGCGCACCGGTCCCGAGCTGGCGGCGATCGTCGACTGGGAGCTGACGACGATCGGCGATCCTCTGCTCGACCTCGGATGGCTGCTGGCGACGTGGCCCGAGCCCGAGGGCGGTCAGATCGGCGGCGCGATGGCCGTTCAGCCGTGGACGGGGTTTCCGCGCGCCGAGGAGCTCGTCGCGTACTATCGCGCGCGCAGCGACCGCGACCTCTCGGCGATCGACTGGTACGCCGTCCTCGCGTGCTACAAGCTCGGCATCATCCTCGAGGGCACGAACGCCCGCGCCGCGGCGGGGCAGGCGCCGCGCGAAACGGGTGACATGCTGCACGCGATGACGGTCGCGCTCTTCGAGCGCGCGCTGCGGCTCATTGATCGCGGCGTCGGCGCACCGTAGACGCGAGCTGCGGCGCGACGAAGCGAAAGAGCGTCGGCGCATGCGGCGGCGGGTGAGAACGGGGTGCGCTGGGCCGGCACGCGCGCGCGGTCATTGGCGTCCGCGCGTGCATCACGGGCGCATGTGGACGTCGACGTACGCGCGCAGGTCTTCGCTGGCGCGCAAATTCTACGTCCCCCCGCACCCCCGTCTCGCCCCCCCCCCCCCGGGACGGCGCGCGGGCGACGGCGGCGCGGCGCGCGGCGACGCG
>JBGPOW010000089.1:0-16453 GCA_041488235.1 Binatia bacterium | reverse complement strand
CGACGTGAAGAAGCCGGCGTTCCTTTGTAGCCCAGTCAACAAGGAGGGCGAGGATCCATCGGCGCCGAACCACATCGACCACCTCATGTGTTACAAGATCAAGCAGGTCGACGCGGTGAAGTTCGCGAAGATTCCCGGCGTCTTCGTGAACAATCAGTTCGGCTCGGAGACGCTCGACGTCAAGAAGCCGGCGCTGCTCTGTCTGCCGGCGCTGCTCTCCCCGTAGCGCGCTGAAAAAATCGGCGGGGCGGCCGCGCGCTGCCCCGCCGTGTCGTTGCCCGCGCGACGCCGCCTTTGCTGCTGGCGTCACGCCTGCGTCGCCGCCCGTGCCAACGCCCGCGCACGCTTGACCGTCCGCCGGTGCGCGGGTACACCACGACGACTTCTCGCTCGAGGTCCCGCCGATGCGCTTCTACGAGTACGAGGCCAAAGCTCTTTTCGCCCGCCACGGCACGCCGCTGCTGAAAGGCCGCGTCGCGAAGACGGCGGCGGAGGCGAAGACGATTGCCGCCGAGATCGGCGGTCCCGTCGTGCTGAAGTCGCAAGTGCTGACGGGTGGCCGCATGAAAGCGGGCGGCGTCAAGTTCGCTGACAATCCCGCCGACGCCGAGAGGGCCGCCGACGCGATTCTCAAGCTCGAGATCAAAGGCCAGAAGCCGCGCGGCGTGCTGGTCGAGGAGCGGGCGCCGGTCAAGCAGGAGTACTTCGCGGCGGTGACGTGGGACGGCCGCCGCAAGCTGCCGGTGCTGATCTTCAGCGACATGGGCGGCATCGACATCGAGGAGGTCGCCGAGAAGCACCCCGAGCACGTCGCGCGCGTGCACTTCTCGACGCTCACCCCGTTCAGCGCCTACAAAGCGAAAGAAGCGATCGCGGCGACGGGCGTCACCGGCGACGATCTCAACAAGCTCATTCCGATCGTGTCGACGCTCGCGGAGATATTCCTGCGCTACGATCTCACGCTCGCCGAGATCAATCCCCTCGGGAAGACGGCGGAGGGCAAGTTCCTCGTGCTCGACGGTCACGTCGATCTCGAGGCCGATGCCCGCGACAAGCACGCGAAGATCGTCGCCGAGCTCGGCATCGGCAAAGAAGAGACGCGCGAGGCGCGGCCGCCGACGGAGTTCGAGATCAAGGGCGCGCAGGTCGACGCGTCCGATCACCGCGGCGTCGCCGGCAACGTGAAGGAATTCGACGGCGATCTCGGCCTCGTGATCGGCGCCGGCGGCGGCTCGCTCACGCTTTTCGACGCCATCCGCAAACACGGCGGCAAGCCCGCCAACTACTGCGAGATCGGCGGCAACCCGAGCGTGAAGAAGGCATGTGAGCTCACCAAGCTCATCTTGTCGAAGCCGGGCGTGAAGAAGATCGCCGTCATGATGAACGTCGTCTCCAACACCCGCGTCGACATCGTCGCGCGCGGCGTCATCAAGGGCTGCGTCGAGTCGGGGCGCGATCCCGGTCAGACGATCGCGATCTTCCGCATACCGGGCGCGTGGGAGGACGACGGCTTCAAGATCCTCCGCAAGTACGGCGTCGAATATTGCGACCGTACGGTGTCGATGTACGAGGCCGCGGGGCGCGCGGTCGCGAAGATGACGGCGGCGTAGCGGGGCGGCGGCTCGCCCGCCCCGCTCACGCCCGTGTCGCGCTACGGATTTTCCAACGCCGGCACGCAGAGCATCGTCGGCTTCTTCACGTCGAGCGTCTCCGATCCGAACTGGTCGTTCACGAAAACGCCCACGATCTTCACGAACTTCACCGCATCGACCTGTTTGGCCTTGTAGCAGAAGAGATGGTCGATGTGGGTCGGCGCCGTCGGGTCCTCACCTTCCTTGTCGACCGGGTTGCAGAGGAAGGCCGGCTTCTTCACGTCGACGGTCATCGCGCCGAACTGGTCGCCGAGCGAGACGCCGAGCTGCGGCACGAACTTCGGCGTATTCTTCGTGATGCCGATCTTGTAGCACTCGAAGTGATCGGTCACGAACGCGCCCGGCGTCGGAACGGGCGTCGGACCGGTGAGGCTCTTCACCGCCGGCACGAGCATGTAAGCGGACTTCTTTGCGTTCACGAAGAGGCCCGTCGGGTTGAACTGGTCGACGACCTTGATGTTGGTCGGCAGCACCGGCTTCAGTGGGTTTTTGATCTGGTACATCTTCAGGTGCTCGGGGTCCGTCGGCGCCGACGGATCCTCACCGTTCTTGTCGGTCGGCGCGCAGAGGAACTTCGGCTTCTTTACCGCGACTTGCGCGCTGCCGAACTGATCGACGAGTGAGATGCCCGGTGGATTGAGAATGCCGGGGAACTTGACCGAGCCGCTCGTCGCTCCCGCCTTGTAGCAGGTGAAGTGATCGAGCGACCCGAGGGTCGGCGTCGGCGTCGGCGTCGGGCTCAACGTCGGCGTCGGCGTGACCCCGGTCGTCAGCTTGAAGGCGCTCCGTCCGTGGGTGAACGCCACGAGACGGTCGGTCGCGGTGTTGATCTTCAAATCGTAGACCGCCACGTTCGGCATGCCGAGGCTCGGCCCCATCTGCGTCCACCCGCCGCCGCCGGTGGTGCTCTTCCAGACGCCCAAGTCGGTCCCGACGTAGACGATCGCAGGCGTGAACGGATCGAGCGCGATGCTGTTGTGTGGGATGTTCACCGGAGGCGTCACGTTGGACCAGCTCGTTCCTCCATTCATCGTCTTGAAGACGTGCCCCGGTTGGCCGGGCGTGCCCTCGTCGAAGCCGGAGAGCGTGACGTACAGGACGCTGGCGTTGGTCGGGTCGAAGGCGAGGTCGGTGGCGTACCGATTCGGCACTGCGTTGCCGGTGTCGATGTCGGCCCACGTCGTGCCGCCGTTGGTGGTGAGCTGCAGTTGGCCCGATTCGGTACCAAACGCGTACGTGTTGCAGGTCCCGTCCGAGGCCGCGAATGCGAGCGCCGTGATCCGCTCTCCCATTTCCGGCCCGTTGGATGACCACGACGCCGTCCCGCCGCTGAAGAAGTTGGTGCTCTTCCACAGATTGTCGGTGCCGGCGATAAAAACGTCGTCGTTGGCGGGGCATTTTTCAATCCGGGCGATGAACGGCACGCCCGTCTTGTCGATCCCCGAGTCTGCAAGGAAAAAATTCGTGCCCCCGTCGGTGGTGCGCAGAATCCCCAAATTCTGCGACGTCACCGCCCAGTTGGTGTTGGGCGCGCTCGCCGAGATCGCGTTCCCTCCTCCGTCCCCGCCGGCGATCCACTGCCAGGTGTCGGCGCCGGTCCACTTCTGCGTACCGTTGTCCTGGCTTCCGCCCAAGGCGAAGTTCGCGTTTGTCGGGTGAACCGAGCCGTCGTAGAACTGCGTGATCGCGAGGTTGGTGTTGTGATCGGCCCAGGTGTTGCCGCCGTCGGTCGTGCTCCACACCCCGCCGTCGTTACCGACGATCAGGCGGCTTCCCGCCCAGGCCATCGAGTGCTGATCGACGTGAATGCCGTTCGCCGGGTCGGCGACCGTCTTGCTCACCTCCGTCCACGTCGTGCCGTCGAATTTCCAGAGCGGGGTGCCTCCCGCGTACAAGACGTTCGCGTTGGACGGATCGACGATGAGCTCGTGGTTGTACCAACACTGTGTGCTGGGGGAGCCGAAGGCGGCATCCCAGCCGCAATAGCCGTAGACACCGGAGCCATTGTCGGTCGGTGTCGTGTCGATTTGCGTCCAGGTCGGCGTCGGAGCCCAGGCGTTCGTCGTCTTCCAGAGGCCGAGAAGTCCTCCGTCTACCCCGAAGCCGTCGAAGGAATCCTGAATGCCGACGTACATGACGTTCGGGTTGGAGGGCGCGATTGCGAGCTTGATCACGCCGATGTCCCCGGAGCTGTCCCACGGCCCGGTTACGAGCGACCAGGTGTCCCCCGCATCGGTCGAGCGGCCGATATCGTTCGAACCGCTGTTGAACGGCGCTCCCAAGGCCGAGTAGACCCGGTTGAAGTTGGTGGGGTCTACCTTGATGTCCGAAGCGGCTGCGGGTCCCACTTTCATCGACCAGGTCGTTCCGCCGTCGATCGACTTGAAGATTCCTCCGATCGGAGTTCCCGGCGCGAACTCACCCCCACGGCCGGCGATACCGTACGCGGTCGTTGCGAGGACGATCGAGGCGTTCGACGGGTTGACGACGATACCGGTGAATGCAGACTTCGCGAACATGGAGGTACCGAGCAGCGCCCAGGTGGTGCCACCGTCGGTGGATTTCAGTAATCCAGCGCCGGCGTAGGAGTCGCCGCCGAAGACTCCCTCTCCGGTCCCGGCGTAGATGATGCTCGTGTTGCTCGGTGCGAAGGCGATCGCCCCGATCGCGAGTGAGGTCTGGGAATCCGTCTTCGCGGTCCACGTCGTACCCGCGTTCGTCGTCTCCCACACGCCGCCCTGCGCGGCGCCGATCAGCCAATGGTTCATGTTGGTGGGATCGACGGCGATGTCGCCGATACGGCCGCTCATCGGCCGGGTGCCACCCGCCCCGCCAATCTGCCCACCCGAGATCGGTGCCGGACCGATGTTGGTCCACGTATTGCCGGAAACCGGCGCGGCCGGAGGCGGCGCGGCCGCAGCCTGCCCGATCTGGGCGAACGCGCGCGTTCGTGCACCTTCCGGAATGTCTTGCAGCGGGTACGCGCGCTGGTGGAACTCCCACCACCAGCGTTGGAACGGTTTGCTGTTGACGAGATCCGGATACTGCCATGGATCCGGCGCTTCGCCCCGCGCGACGGCAGTGAAACCAAGCGTCAACGAGAGCGCGGCAACGAGAATCGTACGGAGTCGTGTGCTCATGGGTCGGTACCTCAGTGTGACGGCCTGATCATCGGACGAACGTTGGAGATCCACCACCGCACGCCTCGGGTGTCACCGACGAGCGTGAGGTCTGCGGTAACCGGCGTGCCGACGAGCGCGTCGGGTATCGGATCGGTCGAGAACGCCTCGACGACCTTGCCCGGCCGCGCCAATGTGCCGGAATTGGGCATCCCGGGCTCGGACGTGTGGACGTCAGCGGTGACGGCGAAGAGCGTCTCATCTGGAGAAACACCGGGCCGCGAGTCTCTCGTTGCACTCGCGGCCAGGAGAACTTTGAGGATCGTGGCCGTGACGTGACTCGCGTTCGGGGGCACCTTTGCCGGTGGCGCTTCCATCACGGACGTTCCTCGCGCCGCATCGTGAGGGGGCGCTTCGGCGCACGCCGGTCCCATGATCGTCGGCACGCCGAGCGCGGTTGCCATAGCAGCCGCGACGGCGAACGGCAGCGGGTTGGAAGGGGATAACGTCGTCAGCTCCTCAACGCGTCGACGAGGAGACCCCCCGTAAGTCGAGAGGGGATTTTTTGTCAAGGAAAAATATCGTTCCATGTCGAATTGGGAAATGAGTACATGCATCCGCCCACTTTATGCGCCAAAAAGATGCATTTTGCGGAGACAGCGCGACGCGTTATTTAGCGCGTGACGTGCATCCTGCTGATCGGGGTTGACGGCCGTCGGCCGATTCCGCATCTCTCCCGGGTATGGATGTCGGCGTCATACTTGCCCCCCTGCCGCGGCGCTCCGCCGAGCTCGCGCGCATGGCGGAGAGCGCAGGGTTCGCGACGCTCCTCTATCCCGACAGTCAAAATCTCGCGCCTGACGTGTGGCAACAGCTCGCGCTCGCGGCACAGGCGACGACGACGATTCGGCTCGGGCCCGGTGTCACGAACCCGGTGACGCGCGACCCGGCGGTCACCGCCGGCGCCGCGCTCTCGCTACACGTCGAGAGCCGCGGCCGCGCGATTTGCGGCGTCGGCCGCGGCGACTCGTCGTTGCAGCGGATCGGCAAGTCGACGGTTACCGTCGCCGCGTTCGAGCGCTTCCTCACGACGCTGCAGGCGTACTTGCGCGGCGAGACCGTCGATCGCGACGGCTTCCCGAGCCGGCTCGAGTGGCTGCGGGCCGACGCGAGCCTCGGCAAGGTGCCGGTCGAGGTCGCGGCGACCGGACCACGCGTCATCGCGGCGGCGGCACGGCATGCGGAGCGGATCGCGTTCGCCGTCGGCGCCGATGCCGATCACCTGGCATGGGCGCTCGAGACGGCACGCACCGCCGCGCGCGCCGCCGGTCGCGATCCGGCGTCGTTGCGCTACGGCGCGTACGTGAGCTGCGCCGTGCACCCGGATGCCGCCGTCGCGCGCGACGCGGTGCGCGGCACCGTGGCGACCTTTGCGCGCTTCTCGTCGCTCGCCGGCGCGGCGCTCGATCGCCTGCCGCCGCAGCTAGGCAAGGTCGCCGCCGAGCTGCGCGCGCACTACGACATGCAGCATCACACACGCGCAACCGCCGAGCACGCGCGCGCGCTCGAGGACGAGTTCATCGATTGGTTCGCAATCGCCGGTCCCGCGGAAGCGGTCGTGCCGCGCTTCGAGCGCCTCGCCGCGCTCGGCCTCGACTTCGTGCACGTCGTGCCCGGGTCGAATGAAATGCGGCGCGACGTCGCGGCGACGGTCCTGCAAGGGCTCGCGACCGAGGTGATTCCCAAATTTCGCCGGTTGGCGGCGCGCGCCTGACGCCGGCGCGCGACGGTCGACGCGAGCGGGGCGACGGCCGACCCCGCTCGCGTCGACGGCGTTACGGGTTCTCGAGTGCCGGCACGCAGAGCAACGCGGGCTTCTTCACGTCGAGGGTCTCGGAGCCGAACTGGTCTTCGACGAAGGCGCCGACGATCTTGACGAACTTCACCGCGTCGGTCTGCTTGGCCTTGTAGCACATGAGGTGGTCGACATGGTTCGGCGCCGTCGGATCCTCGTTTTGCTTGTCGACCGGGTTGCAGAGGTACATCGCCTTCTTCACGTCGACCGTCATCGTGCCGAATTGATCGCCGAGTGACACGCCGAGCTGCGGTACGAACTTCGGCGTGCCCTTCGTGATGCCGATCTTGTAGCACTCGAAGTGATCGGTCACGTACGCACCGGGCGTCGGAACCGGCGTCGGACCGGTGAGGCTCTTCGCCGCCGGTACGAGGAGGTGCGAGGACTTCTTCGCGTTGACGAAGAGACCCGTCGGATTGAACTGGTCGACGACCTTGATGTTCGTCGGCAGCAGCGGCTTCAGCGGGTTCTTGATCTGGTACATCTTCAAGTGCTCGGGGTGCGTGGGTGCGGTCGGATCCTCGCCGTTCTTGTCGGTCGGCGCACAGAGGAACTTCGGCTTCTTCACCGTGACCTGGGCGCTGCCGAACTGATCGTCGAGTGAGATGCCCGGCGGATTGGCGATGCCGGGGAACTTGACGGAGCCCTTCGTCGCCGCCGCCTTGTAGCAGGTGAAGTGATCGAGCGTCCCGAGCGTCGGCGTCGGCGCCGGAGTCGAGGTGAGCGTCGGCGTCGCCGTCGTCGTCGCCGTCGGTGTCACCGTCGGCGTCGCCGTCCGCGTGCGTGTGGCGGTCAGCGTCGGCGTCGCAGTGGCCGTCGCCGTACGCGTTGGTGTCGGCGTCGCCGTCGGCGTGCGTGTCGCGGTAGGCGTCGCGGTCGCCGTTCGCGTCGCCGTCGCCGTCGCCGTCGGCGTTGCTGTGCGCGTCACGGTCGGGGTTGCCGTCGACGTTCTGGTCGCGGTCGTCGTCGGTGTCGGCGTCCTGGTTGCCGTCGCCGTCGGTGCGGTCGTCGCGGTCGGCGTCGGCGTCGCGACGCCCGCGAAAAACACCCGGCCCCAGCGCGTGCCCCAGCGGCCGTCCTCGCCGCTGATCACGGTGCCGCGCGTCGCGGCGTACTCGTTGAATACCCAGAAGAACGCGTCGGTGGTGGGGTCGACGCTGATGCCGGTGTAATCGCCCCAGCGGTTCTCGCTGCCGCCGAAGGTGCGGACGTAGAAGTCGACGCCGGCGCGCACGGTCTGCGACGCCTGGACCGTGCCCGCGACGTCCCCAGCCTGCCGGCCGGTGACGTAGGCGCCGGGGAAGATCGTCGGCGCGGAGGCGGCGAAGCCGAACATCGCATTGAGCGCGCTGTTCACGGCCACCGAGGGGAAGAACGTGTAGGTCCCGGCGGCGATGTCCTCGCCGCCGATGTTGCCCTGATCGGCGAGAGTGGTCGCGGCAGGCGGGGCGGCGGTGAACCGGAACCAATGCGCAGTGGCTTGCCCCGTATCCGCGCCGGCCGGAGGGTTGACGATCGTCGTCAGCCAGAGCTGGTTGCTGCGCCAGACGGCATCGTAGGTACGACGATCATTGGTCGCGACCAGCGTCGCCGTTCCCGACTGCGGCGCGTCGGGGATCGCGGCGGCGGTGTTGTCGATGTTGCCGACGGCCACCGTTTCCCCGGTGAAGCTCACCGCCCCGAGGGGGTTGGTCACGCGTATGACTTGGATGAACTCGTTGGTGCCGTCGGTGAGGCCGCTGTAGCCGACGAGAAACGTGCCACTGCCGGCACCGGGTACACCGCCGGCGCCGAAGACTAGTGCGGGCTGCGAGGACAGCGTGAAGCAGCCGCCGCACGTATACGGGTTGTGCACGGTGACGGCCGCTGCGCCGCCCGCGTAGAACCCGCCGGCGACGCCCTTATTGATGATCCATAGCCGGCCGAACGCGGGTCCCCCGGCGAAGGGCGCGAAGAGAAAGAGGTTGGCCGTGATATAGACCGCCTCCTCGTCGACCTCGAGGCCGGGATAGTCGGTCCAGTAGTCTTTGAACCCACCGCCGGGATCAATGCTGAACTTGCCGTTGATCGCGGTGTACCACCAGTCGGCGGCGGTGGCCGTTGCCGGCGTCGCTGTCTTCGATACCGCGACCAGGAGACGCGAGGTGTTGCCGGGGTCGGGATTGGCCGTCCCGGGCTCGACCTTCTCGAGCGCGACGACGACGAAGCGGTTCTCGTAGTGGTCCCACACGATCTTGGGATCGAACAACGCGTTAGCCGGCGTCAGCGGCGCGAGGAAGCCGGCGAGGCTGTCTCGCCACAAGAGCCCGCCCGCCGTGGTGCGGGCCTCGATCATCGCGTTGACGGTCGCGATCACGCGGTCGGTTCCAGCCGCACCGATGGGGTCCGGCGGGATGAAGTAGAAGCCGCCGTTTTCAACGGGGTTGTCGTCGAAGGCGAAGCCGTCGAACCCGAGGCCGACGACCGGCGGCCCAAATGGCGCGGGCTGCTCCGCTGTGAGGGGGCCTCGCACGGCGGCCGGCGCCGAGACGCCGCCTGCCATCGCGCCGCCACCGGAGATGCGTGCCTTCTCGGCGGTGAGCGGACCGTCGGCCGTCACCGGTTGCGCCGTCCCGAGGCAGACGAGAACGAAAGCGGCAACGATGCCCCGTGCCGCGAATGGCATCGGACCGAGGTGCATGAATCGCGTCGTCAGCGTCATGGGCTTACCCTCCATGTACTCACTTCGTGGTACTCACTTCGTGAGCCGCCCGGACGGCGCGATGCTTTCGGTCTCAGATCGTGCAGGACTGCGAAGCCCGCCGCATTCGACGTCTCGGCGGGGCGGCACGTCACTGTGTCGCGCATTGCGGGACGACCTGTCAACGAAAATCGTGGGCGAGTCGCCGATGACGGTACGTTTAAGGTGCGCCAGATTGGCGCACTACATTATTGTCATATCCGCATACGAATGGCGGGATCGTGACGAAGCGGAGATCGACGAACGAGATCGACGAACGGGATCGTCCCGACGACGCACCACGTCGAGTCATGCGGTCACCCGTCGCGTTGCGGATCGCGGCGGAGGCCCGGCGTGCGCGGCGCCTCCCCGCGGCGACGATCGGGGTGATCGCGCTCGACGAACTGCCGCAAGCCCTCGACGGTCGCAGGGTCGCGGATCGAGCGGTTGAAGCACGCCGCCTCGATGCGGAGGCCGTCGGCGAGCGGCAGGCCGAAGCCGCGGACGGCGGCTTCCTTGTCGGTGCGGAGCGCCGGCTGCGGCAGGGCGCAGATGAACTCGGCGAGCGCGAGGGCGCGCGCCAACGACGTGCCCGTCGGCACGATCTCGTTCACGAGGCCGATGTGCTCCGCCTCGCGCGCGTCGATGACGCGGCCGGTGATGATCAGCTCGAGGGCGCGCCCCATGCCGACGATGCGCGGCAGGCGCTGCGTGCCGCCGTCGGCGAGGCCGATGTTCCAGCGCCGGCAGGTGACCCCGAACGTCGCGTGCTCCTCGGCGATGCGGATGTCGGCGAAGCACGCCCACTCGAGGCCGCCGGCGTAGGCGACGCCGTTCACGGCGGCGATGATCGGCTTGTTGATGTCGGTCCAGCGGCTCGGGCCGAGGACGCCGGGACGCTCGCCGCGCTCGTGTGCGGCCATCTCGTCCTCGCTGAACGGCACCAGGCCGGCGGCCTTCAAGTCGCCGCCGGAGCAGAACGCCTTGTCGCCGGTGCCGGTGATGATCGCGACCTTCGCGCCCTCGTCGTCGCGAAAGCGCGTCCACGCCTCGACGAGCTCGCGGTGCGTCGTCGGGCCGATGCAGTTGCGGACCTCCGGGCGGGCGAAGCGGATGATCCTGACCTCGCCGCGGGTCTCGTACGCGATCTCCGTGAACGGCATGCGTCCTCCTGCGCGTGCTCGCCGGGCCTACCGTGCTCGCGGGCGCCGTCGAGCGTGCGGAGCGTCCGTGATACGACGTCCGCATGGCGGAAGCGAAGAGTCCGTTCGAGCGCGGCCTCGCGACATTCAAGGACGCGCTCACGGCAATTCGCGACGGGTTGCTCATCGCGCTCGTGCTCCTCTTGCTGATCGCGCCGGCGACGATCAATCGGCGCTTGACGGAGGCGGGGTTCACCGCAGGGTCGACTGCGGGCTTGCAGTGGAAAGGGGTCGTAAAGCAAGCCTCGACGGCGGCGAAGAACGCCGGGCAGCAGATCGCGGACGTCGAGGCGAAGCTCACCGAGTACACGACACGCCTGCGCGCGATCGAGACGAGCGCGGCCGACCCGGAGCTCAAGAGCTCGATCAAGCAGCTCGCGGACGAGATGCGCGATTCACAAGAGAAAGCCCGCCTCGCCGATCACGCGGTGAAGAACAGCTTGCTGACGCAACAGCGGCTCATCGAGCGCGTGTCGCCCGCGAGCATCGACGCCCACGGCTGGATCTACGTCGGCACGGCGACGGACGACAAGCAGCGTTGGACGTCGTCGTCGACGGTCGACGCGCGCCCGCCGAACCTCCAGCCGGGCACGCTGTTGAAGATCCGCGACGACGTCTATCTCCGGAAGGACACGGGCGCGCCGACGCACGCGACGGCGCCCGTCGTCGCCGTGCTCGGGGTCGGCAGCGCTGTCGAGGTGCACCACGTCGAGTACGCGCGTGCCGACGGCGGCTGGCTCGTCTGGGCCGAGGTCACGCGCCGCGGTCCGAGCTCGCGGTGAGCGACGCGACGCGCGCGACGCGCCTCCACGATAGACTTCGCGACGGACTCGGCGCGGAATACGTCGAGGTGCGCGACGATGGCGCGCAGCACGTCGGCCATGTCGGCGCGGCGGGCGGCGCCGGGCACTACGACGTCACCGTCGTGAGCGCGCAGTTTCGCGATTGCGACGCGCTGGCGCGGCATCGCCTCGTCTACGCGGCGGTCGGCGATCTCATCCCGGACGAGGTGCACGCGCTCGCGATCGCGGCGTACACGCCGGAGGAGTGGCGGCGCCGCAGCACGTGATGTGAGTGGCGGCGCCGGAACCGGTGAGCTCAGGCGCCGACGCGCTCGTCGCGCGCCAGCTCCAGGCCTTCGAGCCAGTGGACGTACTCGTCGGGCAGGCCGCGCTGGCGGGCGCCCTCGACGAGGAGCCCGAGGTATCGCGGTGACGGCTTCCGTCCGTCGCTCGTGGACTCCGAGCGATACGTGAACGCGGCGCAGGTGCTGCCGTCGTCGAGACGGACGTCGACGCCGAAACGGCAGTAGGCCCCGAAGTGGACGCCTTCGCTGCGATCGAGGCGCGCGCAATCCTCAGGCGTGAGGAGATAGAGGGCGCCGCAGGTCGACGCCGCGGGCGCCGGCACGATGTTCGCGACGCCGCGCTCGCCCCGACCGACCGGCAGGTTGAAGCACAAGCGGAAGCCGTCGAGCCAGCCGCGGCGGACGGCGCGTGCGTGCATGCCGCGGCGCTCGCGAAAGATCGCGTCGTGCAGGTTGCTGCCGTACGCGAAGTACCAGAGCGTGTCGCCGCACGGGTCCACGTCGCCCGATGTGCGTCGCACGCGGAGGCGAGTCAACGGTACGCCACGATCGGCGTCGACGCCGCCCTAGGCGGCGCTCGGCCGCCGATGTGTGCTAGGCGGCGTTCAGCCGCCGATGCCTATCGACGGCGGTGCTCAGGCGGCGATGTGCGTCGTCGGGACGGGCACGGCGGGCAGGCGGATCGTGAACGTCGATCCCCGGCCCGGCGTGCTCTCGACGGCGATCGTGCCGCCGAGCTGCTCGACGAACTGGCGCACGATGTAGAGACCGAGGCCGGCGCCGCCGTACGAGCGCCTGTCCGAGCTGTCGACCTGCCGGAACATCTCGAAGATGTGCGGCAGGTGCTCCGGCGGAATCCCGATGCCGGTGTCGCGCACGGTGAGGATCGCGCCCTCCGGGCGCGCGTCGCAGCGCACGACGATCTCGCCGGTCGCCGTGAACTTGCGCGCGTTGCCGACGAGGTTCTTCAGGATCATCTTCAGCTTCCGTCGATCGGTGTGGAGCGTCGTGCCGCCGACGGGCTCCCAACGCAGCGCGGTGTCGGTTGTGCGCGGCAGCGCGTCGAACTCCATCCGCAGATCGTCCCAGAGCGAGGCGAGCGACGTGAGCTCGATCTGCGGTAGGTCTTTGCCGGCGGCGAGGCGGTTCACGTTCAACGTCGCCTCGATCATCTCGAGGAGCTCGACGCTCGAGTGGCGGATGCGCCCGAGGAGGGCGCGGTCCTCGTCGCGCGCGAGGTCGTCGGCGAGGATGTCGGTGTAGCCGAGGATCACGTTCAGCGGCGTGCGCAGCTCGTGCGACATCGTCGACACGAACTCCGATTTGAGCCTGCCGGCGCGCTCGAGCTCCTCGACGAGCCGCGCGTTCGTGAGCGCCATCGACGCGAGCTGCGCGATGCCGCGGGCGACGCGCTCTTGCGTCGACGTGAAGCGGTCGCGCGCGGTGCGATATCCGGCCGTGTGAATGCCGACGATCTCCGTGCCGCGGCGGAGGGCGACGCAGAGGACCACGCGAATTTCGTAGTACTCGAGAACGCTCGCGAGCATTGGATACATCGCGGTGCTGTCGCGCTGCACTTGAATGAGGTCGTCGCGCATCAGCTGGATCATGCCCGGTGACGACGGATCGGAGGGCAGGCGGAGGAGGCTGAGCGCGTCCCAATGCTCGTCGCGGAGACCGTGCTGCGCGATTGCGGAGTAGACGCGCTCGTCCGGTTTCCACAGCCACGTGCTGCTGAAATCGCACTCGAGCACCTCGGTCGTGAGGCGGCAGAGACGGTCGAGCACGACCGGCGTTTCGAGCGACGAGATGAGCTCGCGACCGACGAGCGCCAGCGCCGACGATATGGCCGCCTCATCGGCGCGTTCCGTCTCCACGCGGGTGCGTTCGGTGATGTCGGCGAGAAAGCCGATCATGCGGACGACGTTGCCCGCATTGTCGAGCACGAAATAGCCGTTGCTCTCGGCGAAGATGTAGACGCCGTCCTTGCGCCGCACGCGGTAGCGCATGTGGAACGACGTCTTCGATGCGACGACGCGTTCCACCTCGCGCTCGAACGGCGCCCGGTCGTCGGGGTGGACGAACTGCACCCACCCGCCGAGGTTCGGCGGCAGCTCTGCTTCCGTGTAGCCGAGCATGCGCTCGAAGGCGCCGGCGCAATGGACCTCGTCGCGGTGCGGGTCCCAATCGTAGAGCAGCTGTCCGCTGGCGAGGATCGCGGCTTCGTAGCGGTGGCGCCAGCCGGCGCTCTCGGCGACGGCCGCCTCGCCGCGCGCCAGACTCTCCATCCAACGGGCGCCGTAGATGAGCCCTTGCAGCGCGGCGCCGGCGCCGGTCGCGATGGCGCCGCCCAGCACCATGATGAAGGTCGACAGCGGAACGGCGGGGCTCGGCACGATGCTCAGCACGAACGCGTTGCCGACGATCAAGCCGGCGATTGCGATCGCGAGGTCCAGGCCAGACTGCATGAAGACGATGCCGCTGAACGTCGCGAGCCCGGTGAGCGTCACCTCGTGCATGTGATTGCCGAGCGCGCCGTCGATGTAGGAGGAGACGAGCGGCAGGAGGAGCGCGAGGACGAGCGTGTAGCCGCGGACGGATCGCCACGTCGCGCGCCGCGCGAGCCAGATCCCGAAGGCCGCGTAGAGACAGACGACGAAGCGCAGCCAGAAGAAGCCGTGCGACTCTTGGTACCGTACGATCGCGATCGCGCCGTAGACGCCGAGAAAGATGCTGCACCCGGTCCGCATCGCGCGCGGGTCGACGCGCAGCGGAGTATTGATGAGGCGCCACCAGGCGCGAAGGCCGCCAGGCGCGGATGGCGCGCCCGCGGGCGCGTCTACGGTCGCAGCAGCGGACGTTCTTTGCGTGCTCGCATGCGAGTCGGCGGCCGAGCGCTGCGCCTCGATGGCGAGGCTACCACCGATCGACTGTGTCCGTCGCTCTGGCATGAGAGGGCCGCGACCGAGAAAGCATGCGCCGTGCCATCACGGCGACACGGGAGACCGTCGGGTTTCTCGGCGTGAGAAACGAGCATGCTGGCGCATGCAGCGGCGCGGGCGGCATGGCGCGTGCGCGAGCGACACAACCGCGGCGCTGGCGGCGCCCATCCACGCATACGGAGTCACGGAACCGCGGTGGTACGTGCGTTGCTCTGCTGCGTTGAGAGTTTGACGATGCCGACGCACACCTACGCTGCGAGCTTCTATGCGATCCCGCCGCTGGTTTGCGGCATCGCGATGCTCGCGCTCGGCATCGGCACGCTCGTTCGCGAGCGCGGCTCGCGCGTCGCCGTCGCGTGTTTTCTCATGGCGACGATCCAGAGCATTTGGCTCTTCGCCTACGCCGCCGTCTACGCGTCCACCGTCGCAGATGTGGCGCTGTGGTGGGCGCGCGTCGCGTACGTCGGCGTCACGCTCATCCCGGCGAGCGTCTGGTACTTCGTCGTCGTCTCGCTCGGGCTATACGCCCGCTATCGCTACGTCGCGTGGGGCATGTGGCTCGTCGGCGCGGTGTTCTTGGTCGCGGCAGTTTTCACGGACGCGCTCTTCGGCGAAGTCCATCTCTACTGGTGGGGTTACTACCCGCTGTACAGCTGGCTCGGGACGCCGTTTCTCGCCTACTTCTTCGCGTCGATGGTGGCGAACCTCGGGCTCTTTCTCCGCGAGTACCGCAAAGCCGCTCCCGGGACGTCGCACGCCGCGCGCATCCGCGGGCTCTCCGTCGGGCTCGCGATCGCGTATCTCGGTTCCGTCGACTTCGTCGCCAAGTACGGATTCGCCGTCTACCCGTGCGGGTACGTGACGCTCTTCGTGTTCTTCTCCATCTGCGCGTGGACGATTCGCCGGTACCGGCTCGTCGACATCAGCGCCGCGTCGACCGCGAACATCGTCGTCGACACGATGACCGACGCGCTCCTCGTGATCGATCACGAGGGCATCATCCGCCTCGTGAATCCCGCGGCGCGCGCGCTCCTCGGGGCGACCGACATCGAGCCGACCGGCCGGCCGCTCACGTCCGTCGCGGGAACGGCGTTCAGCGCGCCGCTCGCCGCCGTCGCGGCGGCGGGGACGCTCCGCGACCACGAGCTCACGATGCCGAACCTCGACGGCAGTCTTGCGACCTACAGCCTCTCGGCGTCGACGATGCGGGACGCGCGTCAGGACGCGATTGCGACCGTCTGCCTGCTGCGCGACGTCACCGAGAAGAAGCGCGCCGAGCACGCGCTCGCCGAAGCGAAGGAACAGGCCGAGACCGCGAACAATGCCAAGAGCGAGTTCCTGGCCAACGTCTCGCACGATCTCCGGACGCCGTTGAACGTCATCATCGGCTACACGCAGCTGCACGAGGAAGGCGTCTTCGGCGCGACGACTCCCGAGCAAGCGGACGCGCTCCGCCGCGTTCGCCGCGCCGTCCAGGATCAACTGACGCTAGTGCAGGATCTCCTCGACCTGGCGCGCATCGAACAAGGGAAGCTCTCGTATAGCCTCACCCCAGTCGCGGTGGGCGGCCTTGCCGAGTCGATGCGCGATACGATGGCGACGCTGCTGCGCGGCCGGCCGGTGACGTTCGCCGTCGATATCGCCCCTGACGTCGTCGTGCTCGCCGACCTGGAGCGCCTGCGGCAGATCCTGACCAACCTTCTCGTCAACGCCGCCAAATTCACCGACACCGGCAGTATTCACATGACCGCCGCGTATTGCGACGACAGCGTGATCATCGCGGTGAGCGATACCGGTCGCGGTATGGACCCCGAAATGCGCGCGCGCATCCTCGAGCCCTTCGTCTGTGGTGACGAGGGCAAAGGGTGGGGTCTGGG
>JBGPOW010000088.1:0-16483 GCA_041488235.1 Binatia bacterium | reverse complement strand
TCAAGAACCGCGGCGTGCAGCCGCTGCTCGACGCCGTCGTCGAGTACCTGCCGTCGCCCGTCGACGTCCCGCCGGTCAAGGGTCTCCTGCCCGACAAGAAAGAGGGGGCGACGCGCCCCGCCAGCGATACGGCGCCGTTCGCGGCTCTCGCCTTCAAGATCATGACCGATCCGTTCGTCGGCGTGCTGACGTTCTTCCGCGTCTATTCAGGTGTCCTCAGCTCGGGCTCGTACGTGTTCAACTCGACGAAGGGCGGCCGCAAGGAACGCATCGGGCGCTTGCTCAAGATGCACGCGAACAAGCGCGAGGAGATCAAAGAGGTCTACGCGGGTGACATCGCCGCGGCCGTCGGCCTGCGGCAGACGACCACCGGCGATACGCTGTGCGACGAAGACCATCCGATCATCCTCGAGTCGATCGACTTCCCGGATCCGGTCATCCACATCGCGATCGAGCCGAAGACGAAGGACGATCAGGAGAAGCTCGGCGTCGCATTGCAGAAGCTCGCCGCCGAAGATCCGTCGTTCCGCGTCCACTCCGAGCAGGAGACCGGCCAGACGATCATCTCCGGCATGGGCGAGCTCCATCTCGAGATCATCGTCGATCGCCTCCTGCGCGAGTTCAAGGTCGATGCCAACGTCGGGAAGCCGCAGGTTGCCTATCGCGAGACGATCCGCAAGGCGGTCGAGCAAGAGGGCAGGTTCGTGCGACAGACGGGCGGCCGCGGCCAATACGGCCACGTCTGGATCACGCTCGAGCCGTTGCCTCCCGGCAGCGGTTTCGAGTTCAAAGACGGCACCAAGGGGGCGCCCGTCCCGAAGGAGTTCGTACCGGCCGTCGAGAAGGGCATCCGCGAGGCGCTCGAGGGCGGCGTCCTCGCCGGGTATCCGCTCGTGGACGTGAAGGCGACGTTGACCGACGGCTCGTACCACGACGTCGACTCGTCGGAGATCGCGTTCAAGATCGCCGGCTCGATGGCGGCCAAGGAGGGTGCGGCGAAGGCGAAGCCGATCATCCTCGAGCCGATCATGGCCGTCGAGGTCGTTGCGCCGGAGGAATTCATGGGTGAGGTCATCGGTGACCTGGCCAGTCGGCGCGGGCGCGTCCAGGGCCATGAAGCGCGCGCCGGGGCACAAGTCATCACCGCGCAGGTACCGCTGGCGCAGATGTTCGGCTATTCGACCGATTTGCGGTCGAAGACGCAAGGTCGCGCCACGTACACGATGCAGTTCGCACACTACGAGCCGGCGCCGGCGACGATCTCGGAGGAGATCGCCGCCAAAGCCGTCGGCGCTTAGAGGACAGAGGGAAATAGGGGAAGAACGGAGCGTCCGGGATCGACTCCCGGGCGTTGACGCCCGTCGCGAGCGTAGCGAGCGGGGGCGGTATCGGGAGGAGCGCGAATTCACTTCGCGCTCCGACGCCCATCGCGAGCGTAGCGAGCGGGGGCGGCATCAATGGAGGGTTGCAATGGCGAAGGCGAAGTTCGAGCGCAAGAAGCCGCACGCGAACGTGGGGACGATCGGGCACGTCGATCACGGGAAGACGACGCTGACGGCGGCGATCACGAAGGTGCAGGCGGCGAAGAAGCTGGCGGACTTCGTGGCGTTCGATCAGATCGACAAGGCGCCCGAGGAGAAGGCGCGCGGGATCACGATTGCGACGGCGCACGTGGAGTACGAGTCGGCGAAGCGGCATTACGCGCACGTCGATTGTCCGGGGCACGCGGATTACGTGAAGAACATGATCACCGGGGCGGCGCAGATGGACGGCGCGATTTTGGTGGTGTCGGCGGCCGATGGGCCGATGCCGCAGACGCGCGAGCACATCTTGTTGGCGCGCCAGGTGGGGGTGCCCTACATCGTCGTGTTCATGAACAAGGTCGACGCGGTCGACGATCCGGAGCTCCTGGATTTGGTGGAGCTCGAGGTGCGGGAGCTGCTGTCGAAGTACGAGTTTCCGGGCGACCAGATTCCGGTCATCCGCGGCAGCGCGTTGAAAGCGCTCGAGGGCGATCCGTCGGAGATCGGCGAGGGGTCGATCACGAAGCTGCTCGACGCGCTCGACAGCTACATTCCGCAGCCGCAGCGCGACGTGGACAAGCCGTTTTTGATGCCGGTGGAAGACGTGTTCTCGATCAGCGGGCGCGGCACGGTGGCGACGGGACGGATCGAGCGCGGGAAGATCAAGGTGGGCGAAGAGGTGGAGGTCGTCGGGATCAAGGCGACGGCGAAGACGGTGGTGACGGGGGTCGAGATGTTCCGCAAGATCTTGGATGAAGGGCAGGCGGGGGACAACGTCGGGTGTTTGCTGCGCGGGATCAAGCGCGAGGAGATCGAGCGCGGGCAGGTGCTGGCGAAGCCGGGGTCGATCACGCCGCACATGAAGTTCGAGGCCGAGGCGTACGTGTTGACGAAAGAAGAAGGCGGGCGGCACACGCCGTTTTTCAACGGGTACCGGCCGCAGTTTTACTTTCGGACGACGGACGTGACGGGGGTCGCGACGTTGCCGGAAGGGACGGAGATGGTGATGCCGGGGGACAACATCAAGCTCGTCGTGCAGCTGATCATGCCGATCGCGATGGACGAGGGGCTGCGCTTCGCGATCCGCGAGGGCGGCCGCACGGTCGGCGCCGGCGTCGTCGCCAAAATTCTCGAATAGCCGGAGCTCGACGATGCGAGACCTCATCACGCTCAACTGCGACTCGTGCAAACGGAAGAACTACACGACCAGCAGAAACAAGAAGACCACGACCGACAAGCTGTCGTTGAAGAAGTTCTGCCCGGCGTGTCGGAGCCATACGCTGCACAAGGAAGGCAAGGTTTAGGGACGCTGGAGAGAGCGCGATCGGCAGGCGACACGGACGTGGGGGCCAGTAGCTCTAACTGGCTAGAGCACCGGACTCCAAATCCGGGGGCTGCAGGTTCGAATCCTGCCTGGCCCGTCCTTCGGAGCTGAGCCGAGCGGGACACCTTTTGCGCGGAGCCGAATTGGAAGATCGACTACAACGAGTCAAAGACGTCGTTCCGCAGAGCCGGCAATTTCTGACGGAGGTCTGGAGCGAACTGCGCAAGGTGCACTGGCCGACGCCGCAGGAGACGATGGCGGCGACGGTCGTCGTCATCGTCGTCGTGATCATCGTCGCCCTGTGGCTCGGGTTCGTCGACGGCGTGGTCTCGTTCCTGATGACGCGAGTTCTGGGCAACCGATGAGCACGGCACAAGCGACCGAAAGCGAGAAGCGCTGGTACGTGGTGCACACGTATTCCGGCTACGAGCACAAGGTGAAGGCGGCGCTCGAGGAGCGCATCCGATCGCTCGGCAAGGAGGAGTACTTCGGGGAGATCCTCGTTCCCGCCGAGAAGGTCGTGGAGCTGGTGAAGGGGAAGAAGCGCACCTCGTCGCGGAAGTTCTTCCCCGGCTACATCCTCGTCAACATGACGCTGAACGACGACACCTGGCACGTCGTCAAGTCGACGCCGAAGGTCACGGGCTTCGTCGGCGGCGCGACCAACCCGCCGTCGATCTCCGAGACCGAGGTACGGCAGATCGCGCAGCAGGTCGAGGAAGGCGCGGTGAAGCCGAAGCCGAAGGTCTTCTTCGAGACCGGCGAGAACGTGAAGGTCGTCGACGGGCCGTTCCAAGATTTCAACGGCGTCGTCGAGGAAGTGAAGCCCGAAAAGGGCAAGCTGCGCGTGCTGATCAGCATCTTCGGACGCGCCACCCCCGTCGAGCTCGATTTCGTCCAGGTCGAGAAGGCGTGAGGAGAGAGAGCAGGAGAGAGCGATAGATGGCCAAGAAAGTCGTCGCCGAGGTGAAGCTGCAGATTCCCGCCGGGCAGGCGAACCCGAGCCCGCCCGTCGGTCCGGCGCTCGGACAGCGCGGCGTGAACATCATGGAGTTCTGCAAGCAGTTCAACGCGCAGACGCAGGCGCAGCAGGGGCTGATCATCCCGGTGATCATCACCGTCTACGCCGATCGCTCGTTCACGTTCATCACCAAGACGCCGCCGGCGTCGGTGCTGCTGAAGCGCGCCGCGGGCATCGAGAAGGGCTCGGGCGAGCCGCACAAGAAGAAGGTCGGCACGGTCACCAAGCAGCAGGTCCGCGAGATCGCGCAGCTGAAGACGCCCGACCTGACCGCTTCCGACCTCAACGCGGCGATCCGCACCGTCGAAGGCACGGCGCGCAGCATGGGCATCACAGTCGAGGGCTGATCCGGGAGATATTATGGGCAAGCACGGCAAGAAATATCGGGCGGGTGTCGCGAAGATCGATCCGACGAAGCTCTATTCACTCGAGGAGGCGGTCCGACTCGCCATCGAGTCGAAATTCGCCAAGTTCGATGAGACCGTCGAGCTCGCGGTGCGGCTCGGCGTCGATCCGCGCCAAGCGGACCAGAACGTCCGCGGGACGGTGATGCTGCCCCACGGCACCGGCAAGAGCGTGCGCGTTCTCGTGATCGCCAAGGGCGAGAAGGTGAAGGAGGCCGAGGAGGCCGGCGCCGACTTCGCCGGCGGCGAAGAGCTCACCAAGCGCATCGTCGAGGAGAACTGGCTCGACTTCGACACGGTGGTCGCGACTCCCGACATGATGGGCGTCGTCGGCCGACTCGGGAAGATTCTCGGTCCGCGCGGGTTGATGCCGAATCCCAAGGTCGGCACCGTCACCTTCGACGTCGCGAAGACCGTCCGCGAGGTGAAGGCGGGCAAGGTCGAGTACCGCGTCGAGAAAGCCGGGATCGTGCACGTACCCGTCGGCAAGGCATCGTTCGGGCCCGAGAAGCTCATCGACAACGCCGGCGCCCTCATCACGGCGCTCGTGCGCGCGAAGCCGGCCGCGGCGAAGGGTCACTACCTGCGCAGCATCTCGGTCGCGACGACGATGGGGCCCGGTGTCGCGATCGACCCGAGCACGGCGACGCGCGACTTGGCGGCCGCCTGAGGAGGATCGGTGAATCGAGAGGAAAAGACGGCGCTCATCGCCGACATCAACGCGCGGTTGAAGCACTCGAGCTTGGCGATCATCGCCGAGTACCGTGGGCTCACCGTCGTGCAGCTGAACCGTCTCCGGCGTGAGCTGAAGCAGGTCGGCGGCACGTACCGCGTGACGAAGAACACGCTCACGCGACGTGCGCTGAAGGACACCGCGTTCGAGAAGCTGGAACAGCTGCTCACCGGGCCGACGGGGCTCGTGACCGCCGGCGGCGATCCCGTCGCGGTCGCCAAGGTCCTCGTGAAGTTCGCCGAACAGCACGACAAGCTGAAGATCACCGGCGGCGTGCTCGAAGGCACGGTGCTGCCGGCCGAGAACGTCAGCGCGCTCGCCAAGCTTCCGAGCCGCGAGGTGCTGCTCGCGCAGCTTCTCGGGCTCATCAATGCACCGGCGGCGCAGCTCTTGCGGACGATCCAGGAGCCGGGCGCGCGCTTCGCGCGGCTGCTCGGTGCGCTCGAGCGGTCGAAAGCCAGTGCGGCCGAGAGCGCAACGCCCGAGAGCACCGCGACCGAGAGCGTCACGACTGAGAGTGCCGAGAACGCCACGACTTGAGACGACGTGTTCGTCGAACCATGAAGGAGGAGTTGTCACATGACTGAAGTGTCTCGCGAGCAAGTGAAGGATTTCATCAAGAACATGTCGTTGATGGACGCGGCCGCCCTCGTGAAAGAGCTCGAGTCGGAGCTCGGGGTGAGCGCTGCCGCGCCGGCAATGGCGATGGCGCCAGGGGCAGCGGCCGGTGGCGCCGGTGCCGCGGCGCCGGTCGAGGAAAAGGACGAGTGGGCGGTCGTGCTGAAGAGCGCCGGCGACAAGAAGATCCAGGTGATCAAGGTCGTCCGCGAGCTCACCGGGCTCGGCTTGAAGGAAGCGAAGGACCTCGTCGACGGCGCGCCGAAGAACGTGAAGGAAGGCATCGCCAAGAAGGACGCCGAGGACATGAAGAAGAAGCTCGAGGAGGCCGGCGGCCAAGTCGAGATCAAGTAGGCGGTTGCAACGGCACGCGAGAGCAGTGCTGCGGAGTGTGGCGCGTGCGGCGTCCGCCGAAAGCGGTGGGCGGCTGCGGCGCCGACGCTCGTTTCGAACATCGACTCGATGACACGGGCCATGCGCGGCTCGTCGGAAGGTAAAGGGAATGGGAGTACAACAGGTCGCGAATAATCTCCGCCTCCGTCGCACGTTCGGTCGGATCAAGAAGATCGTCGAGATCCCGAACCTGATCGACATCCAGCAGCGGTCGTACGAGGAGTTCCTGCAACGCGACATCGCGCCCGAAGGCCGTGCCGACACCGGACTCCAGGGCGTGTTCAAGTCCGTTTTTCCGATCAAGGACTTCAACGAGACGGCCTCGCTCGAGTTCGTCAGCTACACGCTCGGCGAGCCCAAGTACGACGTCGACGAGTGCCATCAGCGCGGCATGACCTTCGCCGCGCCGCTCAAGGTCACGATCCAGCTGGTCATCTGGGACGTCGATCCGGAGAGCGGCGTGCGCTCGATCAAGAACGTGAAGGAGCAGGAGGTCTACTTCGGCGAGATCCCGCTCATGACACGCAACGGGACGTTCATGATCAACGGCACCGAGCGCGTGATCGTGAGCCAGCTGCACCGCTCGCCCGGCGTGTTCTTCGACCACGACAAGGGGAAGACGCACGCGAGTGGACGGCTTCTCTACTCAGGCCGCATCATCCCGTATCGCGGGTCGTGGATCGATTTCGAGTTCGACGCTCGCGACATCCTCTTCGTGCGCATCGACCGGCGGCGAAAGTTCCACGCCACGGTCCTCCTGCGTGCGCTCGGCATGAGCGCCGAGGATCTGCTCAACTACTATTACAAGACGGACACCATTCACCTCGACGGCCGCAAGGCGTCGAAGGTGTTCAAGCCCGACCAGCTCGCCGGCGTGAAAGCGACGCGCGACGTCCGCCATCCGTCGTCGAACGAGATCATCGTCAAGGAAGGTCGGAAGTTCACGAAGGCGGTGATTCGCCAGATGGAGGCGGCCGGCGTCGAGCAGGTGCCGGTCGCGCTCGAGGAGGTGATCGGCCGGGTCTCCGCGCACGACATCGCCGACGCGAAGACTGGCGAGGTGCTCGTCGAGTGCAACCAGGAGATCACACAGGAGCGCTACGACCAGCTGCGCGAGCGCGGCATCGGCACGATCGAGGTGCTCTTCGTCGACGACCTGCACATCGGCCCGTCGCTGCGCAACACGCTCCTCCAGGACAAGATTGCGTCCGATCAGGAGTCGATCCTCGAGATCTACCGGCGGCTCCGCCCCGGCGACCCGCCGACGGTCGAGACCGCGACGGCGTTCTTCCACAACCTGTTCTTCAATCCCGACCGTTACGACCTCTCGAAGGTCGGCCGCCTGAAGCTCAATCACAAGCTCAAGCTGAACGTGCCTCTCGAGCAGGGCACGCTGCGACGCGAGGACATCCTCGAGGTCGTGCGCTACCTGATCGAGCTGAAGAACGGCAACGGCACGATCGACGACATCGACCACCTCGGCAACCGCCGCGTGCGCGCCGTCGGCGAGCTGGTCGAGAACCAGTACCGCATCGGCCTCGTGCGCATGGAGCGCGCGATCAAGGAGCGCATGAGCCTGCAGGACATCGAGACGCTGATGCCGCAGGAGCTCATCAACTACAAGCCGGTCTCCGCCGTCATCAAGGAGTTTTTTGGATCTTCGCAGCTCTCGCAGTTCATGGATCAGACGAACCCGCTCTCCGAGATCACGCACAAGCGCCGGCTCTCCGCGCTCGGACCGGGCGGTCTCACGCGCGAGCGCGCCGGGTTCGAGGTGCGCGACGTGCACCCGACGCACTACGGCCGCGTCTGTCCGATCGAGACGCCGGAAGGTCCGAACATCGGCCTCATTGCCTCGCTCTCGACCTACGCGCGCGTCAACGATTACGGCTTCGTCGAGACGCCGTACCGTGAGGTCGAGAAGGGCCGCGTCACCGAACGCATCCGTTTCCTCTCGGCGCTCGAGGAGGAAGACCTCGTCATCGCGCAGGCGAACGCGCCGATCGACGCCAAGGGCATGTTCACGACCGACCTCGTCTCGGCGCGCAAGGGCGGCAACTTCATGCAGATCCCGCCCGATCAAGTCGAGTACATGGACGTCTCGCCGAACCAGCTGGTGAGCGTCGCCGCGTCGCTGATCCCCTTCCTCGAGAACGACGACGCGAACCGCGCCCTCATGGGCTCGAACATGCAGCGCCAGGCGGTACCGCTGCTGCGCACGGACGCGCCCCTCGTCGGCACCGGGATGGAGCGCGTCGTCGCCCGCGACTCCGGCGTGACGATCGTCGCGCGCCGCGACGGTGCGGTCGAGACCGTCGACGCCACGCGCATCGTCGTCAAGGCCGACAAGCCGAGCAACGACGGCCGCGACGCCGGCGTCGACATCTACAACCTCGTCAAGTACCAGCGCTCCAACCAGAACACGTGCATGAACCAGCGGCCGATCGTCGTCGTCGGCGACAAGGTGAAAGCCGGCGACGTCATCGCCGACGGACCGTCGACGGAGATGGGCGAGCTCGCGCTCGGACGCAACATCGTCGTCGCGTTCATGCCGTGGGGCGGGTACAACTTCGAGGACTCGATCCTCATCAGCGAGAAGATCGTCCGCGAGGACTACTTCACGTCGGTGCACATCGAGGAGTTCGAGTGCGTCGCGCGCGACACCAAGCTCGGCCCCGAGGAGATCACGCGCGACATCCCGAACGTCGGCGACGAGGCACTGAAGGACCTCGACGACTCCGGCATCATCCGCATCGGCGCCGAGGTGAAGCCGGGTGACATCCTCGTCGGCAAGATCACCCCGAAAGGCGAGACCCAGCTCTCACCCGAGGAGAAGCTCCTGCGCGCGATCTTCGGCGAGAAGGCGGGCGAGGTGCGCGACACCTCGCTGCGCGTCCCGCCGGGTGTCGAGGGCACGACGATCTACGCCCGCGTCTTCTCGCGCAAGGGCGTTAGCAAGGACGAGCGCAGCCGCATCATCGAGGAAGACGAGGTGGCGCGTCTCACCAAGGATCAGCAGGACGAGATCCGCATCATCAAGGACTCGACGCTCAAGAAGGTGAAGAAGCTCCTCGTCGGCCGGGTGGCGAGCGTGCGCCTGCACGACGACAGCCGCCGCGTCCTCCTCGCGAAAAGCGCGGAGATCAAGGCCGAGGATCTCGATCAGATCCCGGCGACCTACTGGGGCGACATCAAGGTCGACAACGAAAAGATCGAGGACGAGCTGTCGCGCGCCGTCGATGCGATGCGCGAGCAGATCGAGCTCATCAAGAACGTCTTCCAGGAGAAGATCGACCGCTTGAAGAGCGGCGACGAGCTGCCGCCGGGTGTCATCAAGATGGTGAAGGTGTTCGTCGCCATCAAGCGCAAGCTGCAGGTCGGCGACAAGATGGCCGGCCGTCACGGCAACAAAGGCGTGCTCTCGCGTATTCTTCCCGAGGAGGACATGCCGTACCTGCCCGACGGCACCCCGGTCGACATCGTCCTCAATCCGCTCGGCGTGCCGTCGCGCATGAACGTCGGCCAGATTCTCGAGACGCATCTCGGCTGGGCGGCGTTGGAGATCGGACGGCAGCTCGAGAGCGAGGTCCGCGCCGACGGCAAGGCGGGAATCGAGAGCGTTCGCCGCAAGCTCAAGGACATCTACGCGTCGAAAGAGATCGTCGAGCTGATCGACGACTTGCGCGACGAGGATGTCGTGAAGCTCGTGCGCAAGGCGGCGCGCGGCGTGCACGTCGCGTCGCCGGTCTTCGACGGCGCCAGCGAGGAGGAGACGTTCGGCCTTCTCAAACGGGCGGGGCTGCCGCCGAGCGGCCAGATGCCGCTCTACGACGGCCGCACCGGCGAGCCGTTCGAGCAGCCGGTCACCGTCGGCGTCATGTACATGATGAAGCTCCACCACCTGGTCGACGACAAGATCCACGCCCGCTCGACCGGCCCGTACTCGCTGGTCACCCAACAACCGCTCGGCGGTAAGGCGCAGTTCGGCGGCCAACGGCTCGGCGAGATGGAGGTGTGGGCGCTCGAGGCGTACGGCGCCGCGTTCAGTCTGCAGGAGATGTTGACCGTCAAATCCGACGACGTCGCCGGCCGCACGCGCATGTACGAGGCGATAGTCAAAGGCGAGAACGTTCTCGAACCCGGTCTGCCGGAGTCCTTCAACGTCATGGTGAAGGAGCTGCAGAGCTTGGCACTCGACGTCGAATTGCTCGAGGACCAAGCCGCAAACGAGGGTTGATCATATGGTAATGGAAGATCTCTTCAATTTATTCGAAAAGCCGAAAAACCCGCTCCAGTTCAACGCGCTGCGGATCTCGCTCGCGTCGCCGGAGAAGATTCATTCGTGGTCGCACGGCGAGGTGAAGAAGCCGGAGACGATCAACTACCGGACCTTCAAGCCCGAGCGTGACGGCCTCTTCTGCGCCAAGATCTTCGGGCCGACGAAGGACTACGAGTGCAACTGCGGCAAGTACAAGCGCATGCGGCACCGCGGCGTCGTGTGCGAGAAGTGCGGCGTCGAGGTGATCCAGTCGAAGGTGCGGCGCGAGCGCATGGGCCACGTCGACCTCGCGACTCCGGTCGCGCACATCTGGTTCCTGAAGAGCCTGCCGTCGCGCATCGGCACGCTGCTCGACATGACGCTGAAGGACCTCGAAAAAATCCTCTATTTCGAGTGCTTCGTCGTGACGAGCGACAAGAAGGACCTTCCCAATCAGCCGGTCGAGTACAAGGAGGTGCTGTCGGAGGGGCGCTACCGGAAGCTCATGGAAGAGCACGGCCCCGACGCGTTCGTCGCCGGGATGGGCGCTGCCGCGATCCG
Source organism: Binatia bacterium (assembly GCA_041488235.1). Lineage (GTDB taxonomy): Bacteria > Desulfobacterota > Binatia > UTPRO1 > UTPRO1 > DP-19. Next base: position 5,648 of record JBGPOW010000088.1, on the reverse strand, counting down.
CAAGCTCCTCGGCGACATCGAGATCGACGACGAATGCGAGCGCCTGCGTCTCGAGATGCGTGAGGCGGGCAGCGAGGCGCGGCGGAAGAAGATCGCGAAGCGCCTGAAAGTCCTGAACGCGTTTCGCCTCTCTGGAAACCGTCCGGAGTGGATGATCCTCGAGGTGATCCCGGTCATTCCGCCGGATCTCCGGCCGCTCGTGCCGCTCGACGGCGGACGATTCGCGACCTCAGACCTGAACGACCTCTACCGGCGCGTGATCAACCGCAACAATCGGCTGAAGCGGCTGATGGAGCTGAACGCGCCCGACATCATCATCCGCAACGAGAAGCGCATGCTGCAAGAGGCGGTCGACGCGCTCTTCGACAACGGCCGCCGCGGCCGCGCGATCACCGGCCCGAACAAGCGTCCGCTGAAGTCGCTTTCCGATATGCTGAAGGGCAAGAGCGGCCGCTTCCGCCAGAACCTGCTCGGAAAGCGCGTCGACTACTCCGGGCGCTCGGTCATCGTCGTCGGTCCGGAGCTGCGGCTCCATCAATGCGGGCTGCCGAAGAAGATGGCGCTCGAGCTCTTCAAGCCCTTCATCTACAACAAGCTCGAGGAGCGCGGCTTCGTCACCACCATCAAGAGCGCGAAGAAGATGGTGGAGAAGGAGAAGCCCGAGGTCTGGGACATCCTCGACGAGGTGATCCGCGAGCACCCGGTGCTCCTCAACCGTGCGCCGACGCTGCACCGTCTCGGTATCCAGGCGTTCGAGCCGATCCTCATCGAGGGCAAGGCGATTCAACTGCACCCGCTCGTCTGCGCCGCCTACAACGCCGACTTCGACGGCGACCAAATGGCGGTGCACGTACCGCTGTCGGTCGAGGCGCAGGTCGAGTCGCGCGCCCTCATGATGTCGACCAACAACATTCTCTCGCCGGCGAACGGCAAGCCGATCATCGTGCCGACGCAGGACATCGTCCTCGGCCTCTATTACATGACCCGCGAGAAGCCGATGGTGAAGGGCGAGGGGAAGACCTTCTCCAACCCCGACGAGGTGCGGATCGCGTACGATCAAGGCGCGGTGCACCTCCAGGCGCAGATCAAGCTGCGCCGCGACGGCGGCATCGTCGAGACGACCGTCGGCCGCGTGCTCCTCTACGAGATCGTGCCGCCGGAGATCACCTTCCCAGAGGTGAACCGGGTGATGAAGAAGAAGGAGCTCGGCGGCCTGATCGATCTCGCGTACCGCCGCGCCGGCAACAAGGCGACGGTCATTTTCGCCGACAAGCTGAAGGACCTCGGCTACGAGTTCGCCACCCGCGCCGGCATCTCGATCGGCATCAAAGACATGCTGATCCCGCCGCACAAGGCGAAGCTCCTCGAGGAGGCGACGAGCGAGGTGCGGCAGATCGAGGACCAGTACAACAAGGGCCTCATTACCGACGGCGAGCGCTACAACAAGGTCGTCGACATTTGGGCGCAGGTCACCGATCGCATCGCCGACGAGATGCTGCGCCAGCTCGGCACCGAGACGTTCACCGACGATAAAGGCAACGAGCGCACCACCCCGAGCTTCAATCCGATCTTCATGATGGCGGACTCCGGCGCGCGCGGCAGCGCGCAGCAGATCCGCCAGCTCGCCGGCATGCGCGGCCTCATGGCGAAGCCGTCGGGCGAGATCATCGAGACCCCGATCACCGCCAACTTCCGCGAGGGGCTCACCGTGCTGCAGTACTTCATCTCGACGCACGGCGCGCGCAAAGGTCTCGCGGACACCGCGCTGAAGACCGCCAACTCCGGCTATCTCACGCGCCGCCTCGTCGACGTCGCGCAGGATTCGATCATCACCGAGGTCGACTGCGGTACGCTCGACGGCATCGAGATGACGCCGCTCGTCGAGGGCGGTGAGATCATCGAGGGCCTCGGCGACCGCGTCCTCGGCCGCACCGCGCTCGAGGATATCCGCGACCCGTTCTCGGGCGACGTCATCGTCCACGCCAACCACGAGATCGACGAGGATCTCGAGACGCGCATCGAGGAGGCCGGTCTCGAGCGCGTCCGCATCCGCTCCGTGCTCACTTGCCAGTCACGGCAAGGCGTCTGCAGCCGCTGCTACGGTCGCGACTTGGCGCGCGGGCACATGGTGAACCTCGGCGAGGCGATCGGCGTCATCGCCGCGCAATCGATCGGTGAGCCCGGCACGCAGCTGACGATGCGGACGTTCCACATCGGCGGTACCGCCAGCCGGCGCGCCGAGCAGACGACGCTCGAGACCCGCAACGACGGTCAGGTGAAGTTCATCAACCTCCAGACCGTGCGCAACAACGAAGGCGACGAGATCGTCATGAACCGTAACGGCGAGCTCGCGATCATCGACGTGCCGGAACCGGGTCGCGAGCGCGAGCGTGAGCGCTATCCCATCGTGTACGGCGCCAAGCTGAAGAAGCACGACGGGCAGAAGGTGAAGGCCGCCGATCTCCTCGCCGAGTGGGATCCGTACACGTTGCCGATGCTGACGCAGGTCGGCGGTACCGTGAAGTTCGGCGACCTCCTCGAGGGCGTCACGATCGAGGAGCGTGTCGACGAGCGCACCGGTCTCTCGACCAAGGTCGTCATCGATACCAAGGACATCGAGAAGCGGCCGCGCATCAGCATCAAGGGCGCCGAGGGCAACACGCTGAAGCTGCCGAACGGCAACGAGGCGCGCTACCAGCTGCCCGTCGGCGTCCACCTGAACGTCTACGACGGCCAAGCGGTCGGCCCCGGCGACATCATCGCCAAGATGCCGCGCGAGACCACGAAGACGAAGGACATCACCGGCGGTCTGCCGCGCGTCGCCGAGCTCTTCGAGGCGCGCAAGCCGAAGGAGTTCGCGGTCGTCAGCGAGATCGACGGCGTGGTGTCGTTCGGCAAGGACACCAAGGGCAAGCGCAAGGTCATCGTCACCCCCGAGGTCGGCGAGGCGCGCGAGTACCTGATCCCGAAGGGCAAGCACATCAGCGCCCACGAGGGCGACCACGTCCGCGCCGGCGAGCCGCTCATGGACGGCTCGTCGAACCCGCACGACATCCTCACGATCCTCGGCGAGAAGGCGCTCGCGAAGTACCTGGTCGACGAGGTGCAGGAGATCTACCGCCTGCAAGGCGTGCGCATCAACGACAAGCACATCGAGGTGATCGTGCGCCAGATGTTGCGTCGCGTCCGCATCAAGGAGGTCGGCGACACCGAGTTCCTCGTCGGCGATCAGGTCGAGAAGTGGCGCTTCGAGGAAGCGAATCAGAAGGTCGAGGACAAGGGCGGCGAGCCGGCGATCGCCGAGCCGCTGCTCCTCGGCATCACCAAGGCGAGCCTCTCGACCGAAAGCTTCATTTCGGCGGCATCCTTCCAGGAGACGACGAAGGTGCTGACGGAGGCGGCCATCAACGGCAAAGTCGATCGCCTCGCCGGCCTCAAGGAGAACGTCATCATGGGCCGGCTCATCCCCGCCGGCACGGGACTGGCGCGCTACGCGGCGATCGAGCTCGAGATGGACGAGCCCGTCGAGCGTCCCGAAGATGCCCTCGAGCCGCCAACCGAGAAGAGCGAGATCGAGAGCGCCAGCGCATGAGCTGGCGCGCGAGCGTAATGAATCAGTTTACGGGAAGGGCCTGGGTCGAGTTGCGAGCCAGACGAGGCGTGAGGGAAGTGAGCAGCGCAGGCGTAGCGGAGCTACGCCGAGCAGCGGAGCGACCGAGCAACGAAGTATGGCGACGCAAATTGGCCCAGGACCGTTTGACAGCCCATATGGGTTCGCATACCTTGCCCGTTTTGCCTGGTCTTTCTGGTGCGCCCGAGCTGCGGCGCGCCTTCGCATAGGAGGGTGGATGCCGACGATCAACCAACTCATTCGAGGTGGACGGAAACCTCAGCGCCGTAAGCTCGCGGCGCCGGCGTTGCAGGGCTGCCCGCAGCGGCGCGGCGTCTGCACGCGCGTCTACACGTCCACCCCGAAGAAGCCGAACTCCGCGCTCCGCAAAGTGGCGCGCGTGCGGCTGACGAACGGCATCGAGGTGACCTCCTACATTCCCGGCGTCGGACACAACCTGCAGGAGCACTCGGTCGTGTTGGTGCGCGGCGGCCGCGTGAAGGACCTGCCGGGCGTCCGCTATCACATCGTTCGCGGCACGCTCGACTCGATCGGCGTCCAGGACCGCCGGCAGAGCCGCTCGAAGTACGGCGCCAAGAAACCCAAGTAGGCCGGAGATCCGGATCCCTCATGCCACGCAAAGGTGAAGTCCGTCGCCGCGACGTCCTGCCCGATCCCAAGTTCCACGATCGGCTGGTGACGAAGTTCATGAACACGATCATGGTCGGCGGCAAGAAGAGCCTCGCGGAGCGCACGTTCTACGGCGCGCTCGACCTCATCCAGCAGCGCACGAAGGAAGAGCCGCTCGGTATTTTCAAGCGCGCTCTCGACAACGTGAAGCCGATCGTCGAGGTGCGCTCACGCCGCGTCGGCGGCGCCACCTATCAGGTGCCGGTCGAGGTCCGCCCCGCGCGTCGGGTGTCTCTCGGCATGCGCTGGATCGTGCTGCACGCCCGCACCCGTCCCGAGAAGTCGATGGTCGAGCGTCTCGCCGGCGAGCTGAACGACGCCGCCAACAACCGCGGCGCCGCGATCAAGAAGCGCGAGGACACACATCGTATGGCGGAGGCCAACAAAGCCTTCGCCCATTACCGCTGGTAGTTTCTCGCCATGGCCCGGCAGATCCCACTCGAGCGCACGCGGAACATCGGCATCATGGCCCACATCGATGCCGGCAAGACCACGGCGACCGAGCGCATCCTCTATTACACCGGCATCAACTATAAGATCGGCGAGGTCCACGAAGGCACCGCCACGATGGACTGGATGGTGCAAGAGCAGGAGCGCGGCATCACCATCACGTCCGCCGCGACGACCTGCTTCTGGCGCGACCACCGCATCAACATCATCGACACGCCCGGCCACGTCGACTTCACGATGGAAGTGGAGCGCTCGCTGCGCGTGCTCGACGGCGCGGTCGCGCTCTTCGACTCGGTCGCGGGCGTCGAGCCGCAGTCGGAGACGGTGTGGCGCCAGGCCGACAAGTACGGCGTCCCGCGGCTCGCGTTCGTCAACAAGATGGACCGCGTCGGCGCCGACTTCTTCCGCACGGTCGCGATGATGAAGGACCGTCTGCGCTCGAACGCCGTCCCCGTGCAGTTGCCGCTCGGCACCGAGGACAAGCATCGCGGCGTCATCGATCTCGTCACGATGAAGGCGGTGGTGTGGGACGAGGAGAGCCTCGGCGCCAAGTACCGCGAGGACGAGATTCCCGCCGACATGCGCGCGCAAGCCGACGAGTACCGCGAGAAGCTCATCGAGGCCGCGGCCGACGCGGAAGAGTCGTTGATGGAGAAGTACCTCGAGGGCGGGACGATCGGTGAGGACGAGCTGCGCGCGGCGATTCGCAAAGGCACGCTCGCGATGTCGATGGTGCCGGTGCTCTGCGGCTCGGCGTTCAAGAACCGCGGCGTGCAGCCGCTGCTCGACGCCGTCGTCGAGTACCTGCCGTCGCCCGTCGACGTCCCGCCGGTCAAGGGTCTCCTGCCCGACAAGAAAGAGGGGGCGACGCGCCCCGCCAGCGATACGGCGCCGTTCG
>JBGPOW010000087.1:0-16692 GCA_041488235.1 Binatia bacterium | reverse complement strand
GTGCTCGAGTACAACCCGAAGGCGCAGGTGCCGGTGCTGATCGACGGCGACCTCGCGCTCTACGACTCGACGCTCATCCTCGAGTACCTCGAGGAGCGCTATCCCGAGCCGCCGCTCCTGCCGCGGGACGTCGTCGGGCGGGCGCGCTGCCGGCAGGCGGAAGCGGCGTCGGACGAGGTGCTCTTCCCGCACGTCTCCACGCTCATTCGCGAGAGCTTCTATACGCCTGCGGGCGGTCGCGACGACGCCGCGATCGCCGCGGCACGCAGCGCGATCGCCGCGATCTGTACCCGTCTCGACGCCGACCTCGACGGCCACCGCTACATGTGCGGCGACGCGTTCACCGTCGCCGACATCGCCTACTTCCTGACGTTCACCTTCGCGCGCTTCCTTGGCGCCGCGCCCGATGCGGACCTTACGCGTCTCGGTGACTGGCTCGGGCGGGTCGCCGAGCGGCCGAGCGTCCGCGCCGAGATCGAGCGGCTGACGATGGCGGCGGCCGCGTAGCCGCGCTCCACCCTTCGGTGATGTCGCGCGGTCGGCCGCGCCAGTACGTCATTGCCCCTTGGCGTGAAACGACGTCGCCGTCGACTCGGTGGTGCTGAAGTCCGCTCCCCAACACGGCCCGACGTCGGGCGTCTGTAGCTGCACCTGCATCCCGTCCCGCGGCAGCGTCGGCAGTGGCAGGCTCGTGCCTTTGCCCTTGACGGCGATCCGCGCGTGGCGATCGTCCCCGGGACGAAGGCCGACGCGGACGACGCCGCCGGACGCGCCGGTGGAATCGCGATAATCGTAGCCCTTCGTGCCGGCGGGCGTACCGCGCGCCTTCCAGCACGGTTTCGTTCCGCAGGTCCCGCCCGCGGGCAGGGGCACGGTCATGAGCGGCTGTGATCCGCTCGCCGGGCTGTCGAAGAGGCAGAGCGCGTACGGCGTCGTCGAGGTCGGGTCGCCGAAGTCCGCCGCGGACGTGGCCGCACCTTTGCCGAGTCGCCAGCTGAGCTTGTTGCCGCTGCCGTCCGCCGTGCGCCTGATCGCGAGGCTCGAGCCATGCACCGCGGTCGAGCGCAGACATCCGCTGCGCGGCGTCGCGACGCATGCGCCGGCGCCGCAGGTCTCGCACGGACCGCAGGAGAAGCTCGTGCACGTCGACGGCTCGCCCGTGCACGTGAAGCACGGCTCGAGTTGGCACGCGGCGTCGCAACCGTCACCGGCGCTCGTGTTGCCGTCGTCGCAATCCTCGAGCTCCTCGAGAACGCCGTCACCGCAATTGAAGCTGCGTTCGAGGGCGCCGCTGTCGCAGCGTGCACCCTTCGGGCGGACGACGCCGCGTTGATCGGTGGCTTCGCACGCCGGGTCGCCGCTCCCCGGTGTCGCCGGGTTGCCGTTCTCGATCGCGTTGCTTCCCGCGAGCAGCGCGTGCGTTTTGGTCGGCCCGCCGTTGTCGGCGAGCGGTCCGATGCTGACGTTGTCGAACGCGACGTTGTCACTCGGATGCTGCGGCAAACACCCCGCGAGCGACGAGCCGGCGTTCCAGCCTTCGGACGTCACCTCGTTGCACGCCTCGGCGAACAGCGAGTTGCGCGCGGTGATCAGCGCGTTTGCGTTGTTGCTGACCGAATCGGCGACGGTGACGTTGTTGAGGTGGACCGCCGCCGGATCGACGGGGCACGGGATCACGTCGGGATCGCAGGGGCCGGCGACCATGCGGTTCACGAGTCCGTGCCCGTTGTTGCCGCTGATCGTCGTATTGCGCAGATCGATCGTCGGCACCGACGTTCCCGTGGCCCAAATGCCGCCCGCGCCGAGTCGGTTCTGGACGAAGGGCGCGTCGTTGCCGCTCACGGTGCTCGCGACGACCGTCGACGGTCCCGCGAGCACGAGGCCGCCGCCGGCGATCGACGCGTCGTTGCCGGCGATCGTCGAGCGCGTGACCGAGAGCGTGCCGGTGCTGTGCACGCCGCCGCCGTACGGCGCGCTGTTCGCGGTCACGACGGAGTCGGTGAGCGCGAGCGTCCCTTCGTTGGCGACGCCGCCGCCACCGACCAACCACGAGTCGGACGCCGCGAAGGAACCGTTGCGAATCGTGACGCCGCTCACCTGGACGGTCGCCGTCGCCGCGATCGCGAGCACGCGATCGGTGCCGTTGCCGTCGAGGGTCGTCGTCGCCGCTCCCGCGCCCTGGAGATCGAGGTCGTCGGTGACGTTGAGGTCGCCCGTCGCCGCGCTCGTCTCACCGGCGCCGACGAGCGTCAGGACGTACGTTCCCGCCGGAACGACGACGACATCGGGACCGGCGAGCGCGTTCGCTTCCTGCACCGCGGCGCGAAGCGAGCACGCGGTGCTCGCCGTCGCGCACACGCCGTCACCCGGCGCCGCGTCGACGTCGTCGATCGTCGTGTCGACCGTGAAGCTCGCCGCGTCGACGCGCGTCGGCGTCGCGGCGAGGAGACAGAGCAGCGCGCCGACGAGCGCGCTGACACCGATCAAGGACCGTGCGAAGGGGGGACGCATGAAGGCCTCCATGGCGGCCCTGCGCCGCCGCCACCGCGTAGCACGAACGGTGCTCGGACGACCAGCAAATAGCGCGGCAATGCGCCTCCCACGCACCCGCGCCTGCATTTGCGCCAGAGATGAAATCGGCGCAGCCGGGAGCGAATCCCGCCGCGCCGATCGTGCTTCGGTGCTCTGATGCCGCTCAGTAACGGTCTTGCGAGCTGGGCGTCTTTAGTCGCACCCGCACGCGATGTTGAGAGCGTGGCAGACGTCGCGCATCTTCTGCGCGTTCAGGCTTCCGACGTAGTGACGGAGCTCCGACTTGCGTACCGTGAACAGGTTCGTGAGGTTGACGCACGAAACCTGCTTCAGGCCATCCTCCGGACCAACGGTCACTTCGGTCGGCGCGCCCCGCAAGGTCGACGTGATCGATGCCACCGTGGCGGTGTGCAGCACTCTCAGAAGCGACGGACGGCTGAGAATCAAGACGGGGCGCCTGCGGTCGGGGCGCGGCAATGTCAGCAACCAGACTTCCCCCCGGGCTACCTCTCGGGCCACTCTTGTACCTCGATCAGGTCTTCGATCTCCGCCAGCAGCTCATCGCGTTTTCCCAAGTAGGCACGCCTGATGGCGTGGTCGATCTCACGGCGTTCTTTCGCCCTGAGGTAGAGCTCAACCGCCGAGCGAACGAAGGCTGACCTGCCCTGTTTCTTCGTTTCTGGGTCCGTATCGATGCGCTTCAGCAAGGCATTATCGATCGATATCTGCACGGGTCGCGAGGACATATTGGGAATATCCAACAAGATCGCTGACGTGGTCAAGCCATCATGCCAATCGTCGCACCCATTGACGCGTCGATCAGTACCGGTAGTGGTCCGACTTGTACGGCCCGCCGACCGGCACGCCGATGTACTCCGCCTGCTCCTTCGTGAGCTGCGTCAGCTTCACGCCGAGATGGTCGAGGTGGAGACGCGCGACTTCCTCGTCGAGGTGCTTCGGCAGCATGTAGACCTTCTTCTCGTAGTTGGCGGCGTTCTGGTGCAGCTCGAGCTGGGCGATCACCTGGTTCGAGAAGGACGCCGACATGACGAAACTCGGGTGGCCGGTGGCGCAGCCGAGATTCAACAAGCGGCCTTCGGCGAGGATCATGACGCTGTGGCCGTCGGGGAAGCGCCACTCGTCGTACTGCGGCTTGATGTTGATGCGCTCGATGCCGGCAACCTTCTTCAATCCGGCCATGTCGATCTCGTTGTCGAAGTGACCGATGTTGCCGACGATCGCCTTGTCCTTCATCCGCTTCATGTGCTCGACGGTGATGATGTTCAAATTGCCCGTCGCGGTGACGAAGACGTCGGCGCGCTCGACCATGTTGTCGAGCGTGTTCACCTCGTAGCCTTCCATCGCCGCCTGCAGCGCGCAGATCGGATCGATCTCGGCGACGACGACGCGGCAACCCTGCCCACGCAGCGCCTGCGCGCACCCCTTGCCGACCTCGCCGAAGCCGCAGACGACGGCGACCTTGCCGCCGAGCATGACGTCGGAGGCGCGGCAGATGCCGTCGACGAGCGAGTGGCGGCAGCCGTAGATGTTGTCGAACTTGCTCTTGGTGACGGAGTCGTTGACGTTGATCGCCGGGAAGAGCAGCAGCCCCGCCTCCATCATCTGGTAGAGGCGGTGCACACCGGTCGTCGTCTCCTCGCTCACGCCCTGGATGTACGCGGCGACGCGCGTCCAGCGCTGCGGATCGCGCTGCTGCTCGGCACGCAGCAAATCGAGAATGACGCCCCACTCCTCGGGGTCGCTCTTCGGATCGCACGCCGGCACCGCGCCCGCCTTCTCGAACTCGACGCCCTTGTGGACGAGGAGCGTCGCGTCGCCGCCGTCGTCGACGATGAGGTTCGGCCCCGTACCGTCGGGCCACATGAGGGCCTCGCCGGTGCACCACCAGTACTCCTCGAGCGTCTCGCCCTTCCACGCGAACACGGGCGTGCCTTTCGGATTCGCCGGTGTGCCGCCCGACTCGGGCCGTCCGACGGCGACCGCCGCCGCCGCGTGATCCTGCGTCGAGAAGATGTTGCACGAGACCCAGCGCACGTCGGCGCCGAGCTCGACGAGTGTCTCGATCAGCACCGCCGTCTGGATCGTCATGTGCAAGCTGCCCATGATCTTCGCGCCGGCGAGCGGGCGCGTGCCGGCGTGGCGGCGGCGGAGCGCCATCAGGCCGGGCATCTCTTGCTCGGCGAGGCGGATCTCCTTGCGGCCGAACTCGGCGAGCGAGAGATCGGCGACTTTGAACGGCACGCGTCCTTCCGACGCGTGGGCGACGTGCGACTTGGCTGCGGTGACGGTCATCCGTTGTCTCCTTTCGGGGGCATGTTGCGAACGTTGCCGCGGATGCGCGTCCGCGCGCGCCGCGAATGGTGGCCGTTGGTGGTGACGACGCGGCGCGCGCTCGCGGCGAAGAGCGCGGGGCCTTGCGCTTTCGGCTCGGGCGGGAGCGCACGAACGCGAACGCCGTCGAAGCCGGCGGCGGCGAGATGCGCCGTGATCTGCGCCTCGGCGAAGCCGAGCCAGACGTGGCCCATCTGCTGCCGGTAGCGCTCGCGATCGTGCGGCTGCATGTCGACGACGAGCAGGCGCCCGCCCGGCCGGAGCACGCGTCCCGCCTCGGCGAGCGCGCGCGCCGGATCGGGCACGTGGTGCAGAACGAGGACGCAGGTCGCGGCGTCGAGCGCGCCGTCGTCGATCGGCAGCGCCTCGAGGCGGCCGCGGCGGAGCTCGACGTTCCCGTGGGCGCGCAAACGGCGTCGCGCCGCGTGCAGCATCGTCGCCGAGTCGTCGACGGCGATCACGCGCCGCACGCACGGCGCGAGCGCCTCGGCGACTTGCCCGCCGCCGCAGCCGAGGTCGCCGACGACCGCCGCGTCGTCGAGGAGGCCGAGCAGCGCCTGGAAATGGAAGTCGCGTCCGAAGAGCTCCTCGCGCACGCGGTCCCACTGCCCCGCGGACGACGTGAAGAACTCCTGCGACTTCGTGCGTCGCTCCGCGAGCACGCGCTCGAGGCGTCGCCCGTCCTGCATCGACGCCGGGGTCTCGGCGACCTGCTCGCGGACGAGCTGCCAGAGGCGCCGCGCCGGCGGCTCCATCGCGTCGCGCCCGCTGCGGTAGAGCCGGCTCGTGCCCTCGGCGCGCGCCGTCACCCAGCCGCAGTCGAGGAGTGCCTTCAAGTGACGGCTGACGGTCGACTGCGGCGCCTGCAAGACAGCGCAGAGCTCGGCGACGGTGAGCTCGTGGCGCTCGAGCGCGAGGAGAATGCGGCTCCGGGTAACGTCGCCGAGGACGGAGAGATGGTCGAGGATCGCTGGTGCCGCTGAATGCATCATCCGTGTATCCGGATGAAGTGATAATCCGCTGCGCCCGGCCGTGTCAACCCGGCATTCGATCGTAGGTCAACAGCTCGCACGCAATGGGGCCATTCCACAGGTTCCGCTTGCCCGAGGGGCGCATGTGGAACGCGCTTTCGAATGCCTCGTTCCCTGAGAGGATTGCCGTCCTCCAGCCTTTGAGACGACGGAAATTCTCGCCGATCTGGAAGTAGAAGGTCTTCATCCCTTTCTGTCCGCCCGCTTTGAGCCGGTCTCCGTACGGCGGGTTGGTGACGAGTAGCCCGGGGCGATCGGTGGGAATCGGCAACGGCCTGGTCGCGTCCGCGTGGATGATTCGCACTGCCTGCGTCAGGTTCGCCGCGGCGACGTTCTTCGTCGCTGCGTCGACTGCTTTCTCTTCCCGGTCGAGCCCGTAGATGGGACACGGGGCGGTGCGCTCATTGGCGCGAGCGTCGCGGCGGAGATCTTCGATCTTGCGCTTCGCCTCGGCGCCGAGTTGCGGCCAGCGTTCGACCGCGAACGTACGCGTGATTCCAGGGGCGCGGCGCAGCGCGATCAAGCCGGCTTCGATGGCGAGCGTGCCCGAGCCGCACATCGGATCCACGAGCGGCTCCTCGCCGGCGTACTTCGCCGCGCGCAAGATGGCGGCGGCGAGCGTTTCCTTGAGCGGTGTGACGATGGGACTCACCCGGTAGCCGCGGCGGTTCAACGGTTCACCGCAGAGATCGAGCGAGAGAGAAAGCTTCGCCTTTGCCAGGTGCGCCACCACGCGGAAGACGGGATCTTTCGTGTCGACATTGGGACGCGAGCCCAGCTTTGCGCGCAGCCGATCCGCGATCGCGTCCTTGATCTTGAGCGCGACGAAACCCGAATGGGTGTGCTCGGTGTTCCGGAGGGTCGCTTCGACCATGAAGGTCGAGTCGGCAGTGAAGTGCTCCTCCCACGGTACGCTCGCCGCTGCTTCGTAGAGACCCTCGGCGCCCTTCGATTCGAACTCGCCCAGCGGATAGAGCACCCGCATCGCGATGCGGGTCCAGAGACAGATGCGCAGAGCCTCGTCGAGGTTGGCGGAGAAACGAACGCCGCCGCGGTCTCGACGGACCTTGGTCGCCCCCAGTTCGGTCAGCTCCTCGGCGAGAAGGTCCTCGGTGCCGCGCGCGGTGGTGGCGAACAGAGGAAGACGACGGGCCACACGCTCGCTGATAACCGTTCACCCCGAGCTTGTCGAAACGGGCCATCATGCCGCGCACCCGACGCTGGCGTCACGACGTGCGCGGACGATCGCGCTGATCAGCGCGCGCAGCGACGCGGTGACGATGTCGTGGTGGCGGCCGATGCCGAGGCCGCGGATGTTGCCAGCAAGCGCCACCTCGACGTAGGCGATCGCCGCCGCGTCGGCACCGCGGGTGAGCGCGTGCTCGGCGTAGTCGAGCACGCGGACGTCGGCGCCGATCGCCGGGCCGAGTGCGTCGACGAACGCAGCGATCGGACCGTTGCCACGGCCGGCGACCTCCTGCACGGCGTCGCCGAGGCGCACGACCGCGTCGATCGCGCACGTATTTCCCGAACGCGCCGCCGGGGCGGTCCGATACTCGATGAGGCCGTCTGCCCCAGGAGCGATGTATTCCGCCTCGAGCGCGGCGAGGATGTCTGCCGAGGAGAGCTCGCTGCCGCTCTCCTCCGTCAGCCGTTGCACGGCGGCGGCGAACTCGACTTGGTGCGCGCGCGGCAGCCGGATCCCGTGGTCGGTTTCGAGCAGGTACGCCACCCCACCCTTCCCCGACTGGCTGTTGACGCGGATCACCGCCTCGTAGCTGCGGCCGACGTCGGCGGGATCGATCGGCAGGTACGGCACTTCCCAGCGGTCGCTTGCGCGACGCGCCGCGAGGCCCTTCTTGATCGCGTCCTGATGCGAGCCCGAGAAGGCGGTGTACACGAGCGCCCCGGCGTACGGGTGGCGCGGGTGCACCGGCAGCCGGTTGCAGTGCTCGGCGACGCGCACGAGCCCGTCGACGTCGTGCACGTCGAGCTCGGGATCGACGCCTTGCGAGAAGAGGTTCAGCGCCAGCGTGACCACGTCGACGTTGCCGGTGCGCTCGCCGTTTCCGAAGAGCGTCCCCTCGACGCGCTCCGCCCCGGCCATGACCGCGAGCTCGGCGGCGGCGACGGCGGTGCCGCGATCGTTGTGCGGGTGCACGCTCAGCACGACTGCATCGCGCCGCGCAATGTGGCGGCCGAACCACTCGATCTGATCGGCGTAGACGTTCGGCGTTGCCATCTCGACCGTCGCCGGCAGGTTGAGAATGATCGGCCGCTCGCGCGTCGGTCCCCACACGTCCATCACCGCCTCGCAGATCGCGACGGCGAAGGGCAGCTCGGTTCCCGTGAAGCTCTCGGGCGAGTACTCGAAGCGCACGTCGGTTTCCGGCATCGCGTCGGCGAGGGCACGAACGAGACGGGTACCCGCAACGGCGATGTCGATGATGCCGGCCTCGTCGAGGCCGAAGACCACGCGCCGCTGCACCGTCGACGTCGAGTTGTAGAGGTGGACGATCGCGCGGCGCGCGCCGCGGATCGCCTCGAACGTGCGTTCGACGAGGGGCGCCCGCGCCTGCGTCAGCACTTGGATCGTCACGTCGTCGGGGACGAGATCCTCCTCGATCAAAAGGCGGACGAAGTCGAAGTCGGGCTGCGACGCGCTCGGGAACCCGACCTCGATCTCCTCGAATCCCATCGCCACGAGCGCCTCGAACATGCGGCGCTTGCGCGCGACGCTCATCGGCTCGACGAGCGCCTGGTTGCCGTCGCGCAGGTCGACGCTGCACCAGCGCGGTGCGCGCGTGATGGTCCGCGTCGGCCACCGTCGGTCCGGCAGCTCGATCGGCGGAAAAGCCCGGTACTTCTGGATCGGCATCGTCGTCATCGTCGTCTCCTCGAAAGCTGCTCTCGCGCCAAAACCGGCTGAAGAGGAGACGGGACGCCAGAAACGAAAAACCCCCTCCAGCCGATCCGGCGGAGAGGGTTCGTGTGTGCTGCGCCCGCTTACGTACTCGGCGCGCTACGCCCTATCCACCTCGGTGAGTAGGCGTAGAGCGAGGCCGACGGTGCAGCTCGTCGTGCGCGGCCGAATCAACATGACGACTGTCTTACGCGATTGCGAGCGGCGACGTCAACCTGCGATCGACACGCCGCGATCGACGGACCCGGCGGCGAGGGCGAGCGAGGACGTAGACTTCTCTTCCGGCCGTGCGCACCCCTCGCTCGCCCTCGCCGCCGCGCCTACGTGAGCTCGCCGCGATGTTTGCGCAGCAAGTAGACCGCGCCGCTCGACACGCCGATCGCGACGATCGAGTAGATGAGGCCGAAGAGCGGGCGCTCGAACGCCTCGCCGGGCATGCGGATCGTGAACAGGACGAGGTTCACGATGACGTATGCGGCGTATGCCATACCCATCGGCACGGCCCACGCGCGCATGCGCAGGACGCCGATGCCGTAGATCAACAGGTAGAGCCCGAAGACCCATCCCCAGACGAGGTTGGGCGTGCCGTGCTGCCGCATCCCGAAAAACATGAACCCTTGATGCGGGCTCATCTCGAGAAACTTCGTGAAGTTCGAAACCGCGAGGAGACAGAAGCAGATGCCGCAGATCCGCAGCAACGTGCGATCGTTCATGGCGCTCCTCCTTGCGCCGGGACCATGACGCGCACGCGGTCCCGGATCAACCCTCGGCGAGGTCGTCGACCCGACCGCAACTCGCGAGCGGGACGAAAAACACGAGGTAGAGCGCCACCATCTCGATCGCGAAGATCGCCAACTGCACGCGTGCGCCCGGCGGCAAGAGCGCGACCATGCCGACGTGCAGCGCCACGCCCGCGGCGACCGCGACCCGGCGCCAGCGCGCGCTCCAGAGCGTGACGGCCAGCCCCAGCTCGACGGCGATCGTCCCCCACGAGCACGCCAGCACGAAGGGCAGCCGCGTCGCCTCCGGCAGCGCGGCGAGGAGGGTCGGCGACATGTAGCCGGCGAGCGTCGCGCCGCTCAGGTACACGGAGTTGAGCTTCGCGAGCGCGGCGAAGGCGTACGTCGCGCTCACCTGCGTCCGCAACAGCCAGACCGCGTACGCCTCGGCGCGCGGACGCGTGTCGCCACGCGCGTCGACACCGAGGGCGGCGCCCGCGTTCGCGAGCACGAGCAAGAGGACGATGAGGACGAGGAGGTACAGATGGTTCGAGTACGTCTGCTCGTCGAGGAGGAGGACATAGAGGATCGCCGCTGCGAGTACGACTCCGGCGGTTCGGGTCCACCAGCCGCACGCGAAGAGCAGCGCCGCGGCCGCCCACAGCGCGACGAGCCACGGAATCGCCGACGGCCCGAGCTGCGGCAGCCACGACACGTACAGCAGGCGAATCGTCGTCGGCCGCAGCAGGCGCTCGAGGATGCCGTAGGCGACGAGCGCGCGCGCGAACGCCGTGACGCCGATGACGACGCGCAGGACCGCGAGCGGTCGCGCGTCGACGTCGCCGGTGAGCAGGCGCTCCATCGCTGCACGCGTGGTCACGCCGGCACGCCGCGTGCCCGCGTCCGCTCGCGTCACCGACACGCGTGCGCCTCGATCGCGCCCTGCGGCACGCGCTGCTCGTACACGGTCACGACCGACGGCTCGAGCGCGCAGAGATGCGCAGGAAACCTGTCGAACACCGTGGGATCGAGGTCGCCGCGCCGCATGGCGAAGTAGTCGTCGACGTCGATGACGGCGCGGCTGCCGTCGGCGCGCTCGACGACGAATGCGGGCGCGCGTGTGTGCGCCGCGAACATCTGCCAGCCGAAGCGCACCGGACGCGCGCCGAAGAGCAGCAGCGTCGGCACGACCACCTGCAGGGTCAAGAACCCGACGACGAGTGTCGCGCGCACGAGCAGCGCCGGAGACGAGCGCACGTGCGCCAAGAAACTGGATCACGGTGAAGACTGCAACCCGCGTTGACCCGAGCGTCGCCGCGCTGGTAGCGCTGCGTTGGTGAGCGCGACCTACGATCTGATCACCGTCGGCGGCGGGCTCGGCGGCGCGGCGCTCGCGAAGGTCATGGCCGAGCGCGGCGCGCGCGTGCTCGTCGTCGAGCGCGAGCGGCGCTTCGGCGATCGCGTCCGCGGCGAGGCACTCGCGCCTTGGGGCGTCGGCGAGGCGCGTACCCTCGGTCTCGAGCCGCTCCTCCGCGCGACCTGCGGCCACGAACTCCGCTGGATCGACCTCGCGTTCGCAGGCGCACAGGTCGTGCACCGCGATCTTTCCGCGACGACGCCGCAGGCGACGGGCTGGATGAGCTTTTTTCACCCCGACATGCAGGAGGCCGTGCTCGAGGCGGCGGCGCGCGCCGGCGCCGAGGTGCGGCGCGGGGCGCGCGTCCGTGACGTCGAGCCGGGCGCGATGCCGGAGGCGATCGTCGAGCACGACGGACGGACGGCGACGGAGCGCGCTCGCCTCGTCGTCGGCGCCGACGGCCGCGCCTCAGCTGTGCGGAAGTGGGGCGGTTTCACGGTATGTCGCGACCCGCAGCGGCTCCTGTTCTCGGGCGTGCTCTTCGACGGCCACGGGGCGCCGGACGCCACCAGCAGCATTTTTTTCCACCCGTCGATCGGCCGCATCTCGCTCTTCTTCCCGCAAGGCGGTGGCCGCGTCCGCGCTTACGTCGGGTACCACAAGGACGCGGCGCCGCCGCCGGAGGCGGGTCGTGACGTGCGCTGCTTCATCGCCGAGTCTGTCCGCGCCGGCGTCGACCCGAGCTGGTACGTGGACGCCAGCGCCGCCGGGCCGCTCGCGCTCTTCGAGGGCGCCGACGCGTGGGTCGAGCATCCGTACCGCGACGGCGTCGTGCTCATCGGCGACGCCGCCGCGACGAGCGACCCGACGTGGGGTCAAGGCATGTCGCTCACGCTGCGCGACGTACGCGTGCTACGCGACGCGCTCTGCTCCGACGAGGACTGGACGCGTGCCGCAGACGCCTACGCCGACACGCACCACCGCCACTACGACGTCGTTCACCGCGTCGACGGATGGTCCGCGGAGTTCTTCATGCAGATTGGCAACGAAGCCGATGCCGTCCGCGCTCGCGCCCTACCGCTGATCGCAGCGGACCCGACTCGGATCCCGGACATCCCGTTCAGCGGGCCCGATCTGCCGGCCGGCGACGACGTGCGCGCACGGTTCTTCGGCGAGTGAAGGAGCGCGTACCGGCTCGGCGCCGGCGGACGCGGCGGGAGCACGAGAACGGGGTGCGCGGGGCCGGCACGCGCGCGGAGCCGTCTATACCGCGGGCGGACGCCGGCGGGCGCACGTGGCGTCTGCGTACCAGTGCCCGGCGAGGTCGGCGTGCAAATTCTACGGCCCTGCGCACCCCGTTCTCGTGCTCCCGCCGCGTCCGCCGGCGACGGCCCGTCAGGGACGGCGTGCGCTCACGACCCACGCCGCGGCGGCCATCCGCACGCCGACACCCGGCGTGAAATACGGCTGCAGCGCCTCAGCGACGGCAGCTGCCACCTCGTCCCTCTTCTCGGGACCGCTGTCGCGCAGCGCGGCGGCGGTCGGGCCGAGCTGCAGGATGAACTTCACGGCTTGCGCGACCTCGGCGCCGCCGCCGACGAGGATGTGTTCGTCGACGGCATCGAAGGCGACCTGCTCGTAGCCGGCGCCTGTCAGAATGCCGTCGACGCGTGCGCGGTCGGCGAACGCGAATGGGCCGGGGTCGTTCGGCCCCGGGGGTTGCGGCGGCGGGATGTGTTGGAACGCCGCCATCAGCGGCACCGCCATCCACGGGTTCTCCGGCAGCGTGCGCCAGCAGACGAACGCGACGCGGCCGCGGGGGCGCAGAGCTTTGGCGAGGTTGGCAAAGGCGGCGCGCGGGTCGGCGAAGAACATGACCCCGAAGCGCGAGAAGACGACGTCGAACGCAGCGGGCGAGAAAGCGTGTGTCTGCGCGTCGGCCTCCTCGAAATGGACGTTCGTCGCGCCGGCGGCGCGTGCTGCCGCGCGCCCCTCGCCGAGCATCGGCGTGGAGAGGTCGGCGCCGAGCACCGAGCCGGCCTGTCCGACGCGGCGGCCGAGCTCGAGCGTCGTCTGGCCGCAGCCGCAGCCGACGTCGAGGACGCGCTCACCCGCGGCGATCGCGGCGCGATCCATCGCATGGCGGCCGAGCGACCCGATCTGGCGGTCGATCAGATCCTGCTGCTCGATCCAGCTGCGCGCGCGCTGATCGTTCCAGTACTTGATCTGCTCGGCGTTCGGGCCGGTGAGCTCGAGCGCGCTCATCGCTCGGCGGCGCGCAGCGCCTCGAGCACCTTCGCCGGATGCTCCTCCGCGTTCGCGACGCGCGCCCAGTGGCGCTTCACCTTGCCGTCGGGCCCGATCCACACCGTCGAGCGGATCACGCCCGTCGTCTTCTTGCCGTACATCATCTTCTCGCCGTACGCGCCGTACTTCGTCATGACGGCGCGATCGGGATCGGAGAGCAGCGGGAACGGCAGCTTGTACTTGCCGATGAACTTCTGGTGCGACGCCGTATCGTCGGCGGAGACGCCGAGCACGACGGTATTGTGCTTTCCGAGCTCTTTCCAATCGTCGCGGAACCCGCACGCCTCTTTCGTGCAGCCCGGCGTGTCGTCCTTCGGGTAGAAGTAGAGAATCACGTTCTTTCCCGCGAAGTCCCTGAGCGAGACCTTCTTGCCGGCGGCGTCGCTGAGCGTGAACGCCGGCGCCGCTTTGCCTTCTTCGATCGCCATTCGACTGTCCTCCCTGACTACGCGGCGCCCGGCACGAGCACGACTTTCCCCATCACGCGCCGCTCCGCCATCGCGTTCAACGCCTCGCCGGCGCGCTCGAGCGGATACGTCGCGGAAACGTGCGGCTTGATCTTCCCGGCACGAAACCAGGCCATCAGCTCGGCGACGTTGGCGCGATGCCGCTCCGGCTCGCGCGCGGTGAACGCGCCCCAAAAGACGCCGACGATCTGGCAGCCCTTCAGCAGCACCAGGTTGAGCGGGATCTTGGGGATGTCGCCCGCGGCGAAGCCGACGACCAGATAGCGGCCGTTCCACGCGGTCCCGCGCAGCGCCGTCTCGGCGTAGGCCCCGCCGATCGGATCGTAGACGACGTCGACGCCGTTTCCCGACGTCAGCTGCTTCACGCGCTCCTTCAGGTCCTCGCGCGCGTAGTCGATGAGCTCGTCGGCGCCGTGCTCGCGACAGACGGCGAGCTTCTCCGGCGTCGACGCCGCGGCGATCACGCGCGCGCCCATGACTTTCCCGAGCTCGACGGCGGCGAGCCCGACGCCGCCCGCCGCGCCGAGCACGAGCAGCGTCTCGCCCGCGCGGAGCTGCGCGCGATCCTTCAGCGCGTGATGCGACGTGCCGTACGTGAGGAGAAACGCCGACGCGGTGACGAAGTCCATCTCGTCGGGGATCGGGATCACGCGGCTCGCGTCGAGCGCGAGCTCCTCGGCGAACCCGCCCCAGCCCGTCGAGCCGATCACGCGGTCGCCGACCTTCAGCGTGTCGACGCCCTCGCCCACGGCCGTGACGACACCCGCGACCTCGCCGCCGGGCGCGAACGGCAGCGGCGGACGGAATTGATATTTGTTCTGGATGATGAGGACGTCAGGGAAGTTGACGCCGCACGCGCGCACCGCGAGCACGACCTCGCCGCGTCCCGCGGTCGGCGACGGCAGCTCCTCGACGACGAGCGTGTCGGGCGGCCCGTACTCCTTGCACAAGACCGCTTTCATCGATGGCAGGTACGGCCGCGCTTCGCGAAATACTGCTGGTGGTACTCCTCGGCCGGGTAGAACGTCGAGGCGGGTACGATGGCGGTGACGATCGGCCGGCGGACGCGGCCGCTGCGCTCGAGACGCTCCTTCGACGCGAGCGCCGCCGCCTGTTGCTCGGCGTCGTGGAAGAAGATCGCGGAGCGGTACTGCGTCCCGACGTCGGGTCCCTGGCGATTCAGGGTCGTCGGATCGTGCTCGTTCCAGAAGGCGTCGAGGAGCTGCTCATACGTGACGCGCGCCGGGTCGTACTCGACGAGCAGGCTCTCGGCGTGACCGGTACGGCCCGAGCACACGTCCTCGTACGTCGGGCTCTCGACGCTGCCGCCGGTGTAGCCGACCGTCGTCTTCTGGACACCGGGGAGCGTGCGAAACGCCTCCTCGACGCCCCAGAAACAGCCCGCCGCAAACGTCGCCTGTGCCATGGTCGCGCTCCTCGGCGGCAGATTCTCACGCGCGCATCGGAGCGGCAACCCGGTCGAGGTCGCGCCAGCGCTGCTCGACGGGCCACAATGCCTGCTCGAGCTGATGCGCGACGTTGAGCGCGAGCGCCTCGCCGCCGGCGGCGGTCGCGATCTGGACGCTCGTCGGCAGCCCCTCGTCGCCGAGGCCGGCGGGTACCGCGATTGCGGGCATACGCGTCAGATTGAACAGCAGCGTGTAGGCGGCGAGGACGAGCGTGACCGGCATCTGCTGGCCGGCGACGTCGACGTAATCGGCACCGATCCGCGGCGCCTCGAGCGCCGTCGTCGGCACGAGAAGCGCGTCGACGCGCTCGGTGAGCAGTACCGACAGCGTTTGCGTGAGACGCTCGCGCATGTGCTGCGACCGGACGAGCGCGGTGGTGTCGAAGCTCTTCGCGAACTCGAGGAGCGCGCGCACGTCGGCGCCGTACGCGTCCGACTGTGACGCGAACTGGTGCGCGTGCTGCGCGTACGTCTCGACCCAGATCAGGTTCGCGGCGAGGAACGTGTCGTCCGGCGGCGGCAGCGCGACCGGCACGATCTCCGCACCGAGCGCCGCGAGCGCGTCGCGGGCGCGCGCGAGCGCGGCGTCGACCGCGCGGGCGAGGGGCGCGGCGCGAAACTGCGGGGCGACTCCGATCCGCCGGCCGCGCAGCGCACGATCCAGGTGGCGCGTGAAGTCCTCCTCCGGAAACCGGCGCGACCAAGGATCTTCGGGGTCGAATTCCGCCATCGCGTTCAACGCCAGCGCGCAGTCCCGCGTGGTGCGCGCGATCGGTCCCACGTGATCGCAACTCGCCGCCATCGGATACGTCCCGCGTAAGCTCACGCGTCCGTGCGTCGGCTTCAGCCCGACGCAGCCGCACAGCGCGCTCGGGATGCGGATCGACCCGCCGGTATCGGAGCCGATGGCGAGCGCGACGAGACCGCCACCGACGGCCGCCGCCGACCCGCCGCTCGAGCCGCCCGGGATGCGGTCGTGGCGCCACGGGTTGTGCGTCGTCCCGTAGTGCGGATTGCTCGTCGAGACGCCGCACGCGAACTCGTGCGTATTGGATTTGCCGAGCACGATCGCGCCGGCCGCACGCAACCGTCGGACCGGCTCGGCGTCGGCGACGGGCACGTGCTCGCGGAAGAGACTCGACCCGTATGTCGTGCGCAGACCGGCGGTGTCGCACAAATCTTTGACCGCAATCGGAATCCCGTGCAGCGGCCCGCGGCGGCGGCCGTGCGCGAGCTCTTCGGTGAGGCGGTCGGCGTCGCGACGCGCCTCGTCGGCGCACACGGCGACGAACGCGTGCACGCGATCGTTGGCGGCGACGTGCGCGAGCGCGGCGTCGGTCAGCTCGCGGGGCGACAGCGTGCCCGCGGCGATCGCCGCCGAGAGCTCCGCCACGCTTTTCCGGTGCAGATCGTCGAGGCCCGCGGCCATCTCCATCGATTTGTAGCAGGAATCGCGACGATTGGCAGAGCGGCCGCGCACAGTTCGACATTTCGTGCTCCGACGGTAATCTGGAACGAAATGCCCTCTTCGTCGCG
>JBGPOW010000086.1:0-16792 GCA_041488235.1 Binatia bacterium | reverse complement strand
TCAGCTCCGCCGCCAGTACGATGCCGGTCGCCCGTTCTTCATCGGCGCGCGCGTGACCGCGCTCGACCTCTACTGGTCGGCGTTCGCGACGCTCATCAAACCGCTGCCGGCCGAGGTGTGCCCGATGTACGAGGAGAGCCGGCACTTCTACACCATGACCGACCCCGAGTGGCTCGCGCGCGTCGATCCACTCCTCCTCGAGCATCGCGATCGCATCTACCGCGAGTATCTGCCGATGCCGCTGCGTCTGCGCTGAGATCGAAAGGTGGCCGTGGCTGGCGTGGATCGCGCGATCGGAAGGAGCACGGTGCTCGGCGGCGAGCGTGACGGCAAGTACCCACACGGCAACTCGCTCCTCGTCGCCGGGACGGAGGAGACCGTGGTCATCGACCCGTCGCTCTCGTTGATCGGCCGCGCGGTCGCGAGCGGGCGGGCGGACGCGACGGCGCTACCACGCGTCGACCGCGTGCTGAACAGCCACTGCCACGAGGATCACATCGCCGGGAACCACCTCTTCCTGGACGTACCGTGGCACCTTCACGAGTCCGACCTGCCGGGGCTCGGCTCGATCGACGCGATGATGGCGATCTACGGGATGTCGCCGCGGATCGAGGCGGCCTTTCGCCGCATCGTCCTCGAGCAGTTCCACTACACGGCGCGGCCCGACGCCACCGCGTTCCGCGACGGCGACGTCTTCGAGCTCGGACGCTGCCGCGTCCGCGTCATTCACGCGCCGGGCCACACACGTGGTCATAGTTTCTTCCACGTCGAGCCCGACGACGTCCTCTACCTGGGCGACGTCGACCTCACGAGCTTCGGCCCGTACTACGGCGACGCCTGGTCCTCACTCGAAGACTTCGAGCGCACACTCGCCCACGCGCGGACGCTCGACGCGCGCTGGTACGCGACCTTCCACCACATCGGCGTCATCGACGGCCGCGTCGCGTTTCTCGAACGCCTCGACCGTTTCACCGCCGTGATCGCGACGCGCGAGGCGCGGCTCCTCGAGTTTCTCGCCGCGCCGCGGACGCTCGACGAGATCGTCGCGCACCGCTTCGTCTACCGCCCCGGCGACGCGGTACCGTACGCCGACGACGTCGAGCGCCGCAGCATGACGCAGCACCTCGCGCGGCTCGTCGCGGCGGGACGGGTCGACGAGATGGACGACGACCGCTTCGTCGCCGCGCCCTGAACCGAGCTGACGCGGATCGACGGCGCGCGCGCAGCTACGTCACGCGCCGTTGTTGTACTGGATTCCGAGGAAGTCGGCGTACTCGCGGACGCGAGGGACCTGACGCTCGAACAGTTGCTCGTCCTCGCAGAAGTGGCGCGCCGCAACGCACTCGAGCTCAACCACCCGCTGATCGGCGTCGGGCTTCAACATGAACTGCGCGCAGCGTCCTGCCGTCGCGCCGAAGCCGAGGCCGCTCGACGAGTTGAGATCGACGAGGCTCAAGGGGCCGCATTTGGTCTCGACCGCGAAGAAGATTTTGTTCAATGTCACGTGCCTGAACTTGTCGACCGCCGCCTGACACTTTGGGGCGGCCTTTTGGCCGCACGCGTCGCGCTGGGAAGCATCGGTGATTTGCACGCAGGCGGCTGCTTCATCGGCACACTTGTGGATGATGTTCGCGCCTCCGGCGGCAAACGACGCGGCACTTCTGGTGATCGCCGCCTGGCACTTCACGGCGGTCTTCTGCGTGGCGACGTCGGCCAGCCCGAGACCGCCACCATTGCTGCCGCTGTTCGTGAGCGGGTCGAGGAGGCACGGGAAATCCGTCGCCAGATCGTGACCGAGCGCGCTCAGCATCTCTCCGGCCCGCGGCGCGGCGGCGAGGAGGATGCGCTCGATGCTGCACTCGTGACGCGTGACGATGCAATCGGCGACGTCGGTGAAGCTCGCGAACGATTGCGCGCAGGGGTGCACCGCGGGTGTGCCACCCTCCTCGGCCACGTAGCCGAGTCCCGTGACCGGCAGGACGGCGTTCGCGAACGAGACGCTCGCGCCTTGGCTCTCGTCGCACGCCTTGGCGAGCGTGGCACGGAGCTTCGTCGCGTCGGTCGCGATGGCGCCGACCTGTTTGTCGCAGGCCGTCGTTGCCTTGGGGAGGCACGTCGTATCGCTGTTCTTCCGTTGAATGCAGGCGAACGCCTGGTTCACGCACTTGCTCAGCCGGCCGAGTTTCGTGACGGCGAACTTCGTGCTCGCCTTCTCGATCGCCTTTTGACACTTGATCGCCGCCTTCGCCTCGCTCTCGTCGCCCAACCCGGCGAGCGCGCCGTTCGCGGGCGCGGTGCAGATCGGCTGGTCGTCGCGGTCGGTGAACGTGTTGCCGTCGTCGTCGAAGCAGTTGTCGCAGATCTCGGTCGGGACGATCGCGGGGCCCGCGAGCGTCGGCGCCATCGATGTCGCCAAGGTGAGGACCGTGAGCGCGACGAGGAAACCCGAGCGACGCGGCGAACCAAGCACGAGGCGGGGGATCATCATGTTCTCCTTCGAAGAAAGGCTACGCGAAAAGCGTGCGGGCGATCACCTTGAGCTCGAGGATCGGCTTCACGCCCTCGAAGATCGGCAGCACGGTGGCGTCGACGACGTAGCGCGAGATCGGGAACTCCTCGGCGTAGCCCCAGCCGCCGTGCAGCAGCTGCCCTTCCTGCGTCACCCACACGGCGACGTCGGAGGCGAAGAGCTTCGCCATCGCCGGGAGGAGCGCGATCGACTCGTCCTCGTCCATCGCGCGCGCCGCCGCGTACGTCAGCTGGCGGGCGGCGGCGATGTGCGTCGCCATGCGGCCGAGCTTGTGTTGCGTCAACCCGAACTCGCCGATCGGCTTCCCGAACTGCTTGCGGTCGTTGGCGTACTCGGCGGTGCGCTGCAGCGCCGCTTGGGCGATCCCGGTCGCGCGCCCGCCGGTCTGGAGGCGCCCGGCGGCGAAGCCCGCCATCTGGAGATAGAACCCTTTGCCGAGGCCACCCTCCTCCCCGACCAGGTTCTCCGCCGGCACGAAGAAGTTGTCGAGCATGAGCGTGAAGGAATGCATGCCGCGGTAGCCGGGCGTGGCGTCGGCTTTGCCCGTCAAGAGGCCGCCGCCCGGCTGGCGCATCTCGAACGCGTGGCCGGGAAACGTCTCCTTCTCGACGATGAAGAGCGAGAGGCCTTTGGCGCCGAGCTTCGCGTTCGGGTCGGTACGGGCGAGGAGCGCGAGGACGTTGGCGCGACCGGCGAACGTGCACCATGCCTTGGCGCCGTTGATCACGTAGCCGCGACGCCCGTCACGCTCGGCGGCATCGGCCCGGCAGGTGATCGACGCGACGTCGGAGCCGGTGTCGGGCTCGGTCACCGACACGCCGACCATGACCTCGCCCGCCGCGATCGGCGGCAGCCATTTTTCCTTCTGCGTCTGCGTGCCGCCCTTGAGGAGCGCTTTCGTGAGGATCTCGGGTCGGGTGATGAGACTGCCGGCGCCGGCGAGCGACGCCGCGGAGAGCTCCTCGGTCGTCACGATCATGACGAGGTTGCCCATCCCGCCGCCGCCGTACTCCTCGGGAACCGCCATCCCGAAGTAGCCGAGCTCGGCCATCTTGCGGATGAGCTCCTCGGGGATGAGATCGTCGTGACGGTGGAGGTGCTCGGCGATCGGCGCCACCTCGGTCGCGGCGAACTGGCGGACGGCGTCGCGCGCCATGCCGGCGATCTCGTCGATGCGGCCGTTGTTCACGCCGCGCGTCGCGAGCTGATGGCGGCCGAGCGCGGTCAGGCGATCGTCGCGGAGCGCGGCACGAATCGCGCCGCGCGCGGCAGGTGAGGCGAGCGTACGCTCGAGAAACGTGGGGTCGAGGCCGAAGTCGTCGAGGTGCGCGTCGAGCTGCGACGCCGCCTTCGCCGCGATCTCGGCGGCGAACACGAGCGCCATGTCGTCGATCTGCGCATCGCGCTCGCCTTCCGCGGCGAGCTCGTCGGCGTACGCACGCAGGCGCTTCGCCGCTTCGACCTCGGTCGCGAGGTAGGCGACGCGCTCGGCATGCGGCTGGTGCGCGTCGATGTCGCGCCCGCCGTTCGTGTTCGCCGACGCCTTGGCGACCGCCTCACGAACCGTCGCGTCGAGCGCATCGATCAGCGACGTGAGCGCGCCGCCGGCCTCTGATCTGCTCATGGGATTGGATCCTCCGGTGCGTCTCGGCCGTCGATTCGTCGGCCGAGGCTGCGTGATTCGGAGCTCTTATCATTCGACGGCGGAGCCGCCAAATCATCCGCCGAAGCACCTGGGCAGCCGAGTACCGATCGCGACGAGCGACCGGGACCTTGCTCCAGTGCACCTGATAGTAGTACCTTGGTGCTACCGCCGGCGATGACGACGACCACCACGCTGAAGCTGCCTCGCGAGCTCAAGGCGCGCATCTCGCGCGTCGCGAAGAAAATGGGCCGCACACCGCACGGATTCATGCTCGAGGCGATCGAGCGCCAGACCACACGCGAGGAGCGCATGGAGGCATTCGTCAAGGAGGCGCTCGCAGCCGATCGGGTGATCGAAGAGAGCGGAGAGGTATACGCCGCCGCCGACGTTCATGCGTGGCTGGCTCGGCTCGCAAGTGGCAAAAAGGTCGCACCGCCGAAGCCGTGGCGCGGGTAGTCTATGCGGCCAATGCGCTGGCGAACCTCGAGCGCGCCTTCGACTTTCTCACCCAGCACGACCCCGATGCCAGAGCCGCGGCAGCGGAGGCCGTCCGAACCGCGGTCAAGGCCCTCGAACATCACCCGATGATCGGCCGCCGCGTCGTGGCGGATCTCCGCGAGCTCGTCATCTCTTTCGGACGCACGGGGTACGTGGCGCTCTATCGTTTCGTGCCGGCCCGTGACGAGATTCGCATCCTCGCCGTTCGCCACCAGCGGGAGCTCGACTATCCGCTCTGACGGTCATGCGCGAGTCGTACGCGACGGCGACATGGACGATTCCCAATCACGATCGCGGATCGAGAAATGCGCGCACACCGAGGAGAAGAATCGCGAGGCTCACCGCAGCGGCCAGCCACACGGCCGGGGATCTCACGTCGCTCGGAGCCGTCCGGTCGGTCGTGGGTGCGTTGCGCACGCTCACACCCGGCGCACGACGAGCTTGATCGCCGGCTCGACGTAGGCCGCAGGCGCGTCCTCCCAATCGACGACGCGCGTGGTCACCTCTTGCGGGCGCAGGCGCCCGTCCGCGATCAGCGGCATGACCGCGGGAAGCAGTGCCGCGGCGTGCGCCCGCCCGGTGAAGAAGCGAATCCCCAACGTGTAGAGCCTGCCGAGCGGCATCGGCATGTCGCCGCCGGCGTAGAAGCTCACGCTCTGGCAGATGCCTTCCGGTTCCGTGGCTCTGATGGCGTAGCGCAGGCCCACCGGTGTGAGGCCGGCGTCGACGACGATCGGGTAGCGGCGCTCGGGCTTCTCGAACTCCGTACGTAACGGCCGCGCACCGAGGCGTTCGGCGAGCGCGAGGGCTTCGCCGTCGTCGCTCGCGAAGTCGACAGCGGCGGCGCCCAAGGCGACGGCGGCCTGCGCGGCATAGAGCGGGACGCTCTTCAGGCCGTGGCTCACGACCAGCACCTCGGACCCGGGGAGCGCCGCGAGGTGAGGCGCGACGGCACGATAGCCGTCGAGTACGTTGTCCGACACGCTCCCGAGCGCGACCGAATCCAACTCGGGCGCGACCGGCGCGAGCATGGCCTCGGCGTAGGGCACGCGGACGAGATCGGCGAGCATGCCGCCGTACTCGACACCCGAGAGCGGCTGCATGCCGTAGTCGGAGAGCACGGGAAATTTGTCGCAGTTCGCGGTGTGGCCGGCGGCGCACGAGCGGCAGGTGCCGCACGACACCTGAAAGGCGACGACCACGCGCTGACCGACCTCCAAGCCGCGAACTGCGTCACCGAGGGCGACGACCTCGCCGACGCACTCGTGCCCGAGCGCGAACGGCCCGCGCGCGGGAAAGAGTCCGGAGGTCAGGAAGAGATCGATGTCGCAGCGCGCGACCGCCAAGGGGCGAACGAGCGCTTCCACGTCGGTCTGGATTCGCGGCTCGGGAATCTCGTGCCATTCGATGGTGCCGGGTGCGGTGCAGGTGAGCTGTCGCATGGAGGGGAGTTCGCCAGAGCGGCGGTCCCGTCGCAAACGATTTCTCCGCACGCGCGATTGCGTGCGACGCAACTGCTCCTACGCGAGCGCGTCGACCAACCAGTCGCGGAGGGCCGCGATCCGCGGGTCTTCGAGGCCCTCGGGTCGGCACACGAGGTGATACGTCGACGGCGAGCGCACGCGGAGCTCGAACGGCACACAGAGCCGGCCCGCCGCCAGGCGTTGCTCGCACAAGAACTGACTCGACAGCGCGACACCATGTCCGGCCTCCGCCGCGCTGAGCGCGATCGAGGCATGGTCGTAGGTGACGGCGCGCTTGGGTTGCAAGTCCGCGAGCCCGGCCTGGCGCAACCACGCACTCCACGCGTCCGGAGTCTGGCTGACGTGAATGATCGTCTGCGATCGGAGCCCGGCCGGGCTCGAGGAGCGCCGCGTCGCCCTGCAGGAGCGCGGGACTGCAGACGGGGAAGTAGGTCAGGTCGACGATCGGCTCGCTGTGCAGGTCGGCCCACGGGCCCGTCCCGAAGCGGATCGCCACGTCGACCGGGTCGCGCTCGAAGTCCGCGTACCGCAGCGTCGCTTCGACCTGGAGCTCGATACCGGGATGGGCGCGCTCGAAATCGGACAGGTGCGGAATCAACCAGCTTTCGGTGAACGACTCGAGCGCACTCACCCGCAACGGACCGGAGCTGGGAACGACGAAACCTTCCTGCGCGCTGCGGAGCTCGCGCAGCACTCGTTCCACGGACTCGAGGTAGCGCCGGCCCTCGGCGGTGATCTCCAGCCCCGGGTTGAGGCGTCGAAACAACGTCACACCGAGGTGCGATTCCAACGATTGGATTTGTCGGCTCACGGCCGATGGCGACAGGTTGAGCCCCGCCGCGGCCTCCTTGAAACTCAGGGTTTCCGCGGCACGCGAGAACGCGAGGAGGAATGAAATCGGCGGCAACACTTCGCGCGAGGGCATGACCGGCCTACTCGCGCTCGATGAATCCTCGGAACAGGTGCTCCATCTCGGCGAAGCTGTCCTCCAAGTACATGGGCACCATGCCGCCTTGCGTGGACAGGATGGTCACGGCGTTGACGTTTGCATCCTCGGTCGAGGCATGCCGGAGCCGTTCCGTCATGCCCGCGTTCACTGTGCCAACCTCCCGATAGATGTCGGCGAGATGCTCGAGCTGCCAGTCCGGTGTTTTCCCCTTGCGCATCCGAAAATACTGCGCCACCAAATACATGGCCACGGCGCGGTAGATCGTCTCGTCGACTGACGCAAACGGCAGATGAAACCGCACCATCGGGCGCAACGGATCCATCACCGGGCAGTTGCTCGTCACCATGTAGATGCCGATGATCGAGCTGAGTCCCTTTTGGAGTGTCGTCGTCTTCTCATAGACCCGCTCCGCCGTCTCGACCTTGACCGTGGTGTTCTCGAACGACACGGCGTCCTTGAAGGTCTCCACCACCGCAGCGAGGTTCACCGCGACCGGGCAATGCTCGACGTCGTCACCGAGCGGGCAATTCGCACACTGAAAGTACTCGAGCTTGGTCCACGCGGGCTTCGGCACATCCCTCGCCGGCACCGACGCCAGGGTGTCGGCATCGAGGCGCACTTCGAAGTCCTTCTCCGTCCCTTCGGGGAGTCGGAACGTGTAGGAGAAACGGATGATGTCGGCTGGACTGGAATCCGGCATGGCACGCGCAACCACGACGACGTTCGTCCTTTCTCCCCTTCGCTGTCAACGGAGACGGGGACCCCGTGGCGGGCGACGTGTCCGGCGCCGCCATGCGATACGCCGCATGCGATGTTGACGACCCGCGCCTGCAGTCGCTAGGATCGCGCGACTTTTTCGCCTGCGGCTCTCGTTTCGCCCCCTTCGCGGTACCGAGCCACGCTGCCGGCCGTCGCGCATCAATGAACGATCTCAAAAGGAGCATGTGATGGAGATCCGTCGGGTCGCCGTGATCGGAAGCGGTCAGATGGGCGTCGGTGTCGCGCAAGTGACGGCGCGCGCCGGGTACGAGACCGTCCTCGTCAAGATGACGGAAGGGCCGGTCGAGGCGGGCAAGCAGAAGATCGCAAAGGCGCTGCAACGCGACGTCGAGAAGCAGCGCTGCACCGAGGCCGAGCTCAAAGACACCCTCGGCCGGCTCGAGTGCACCAATCGCGTCCACGATCTCACCGAGTGCGACCTCGTGATCGAGTCGATCATCGAGGACATGGAGGAGAAGAAGCGCCTCTTCGCGCGGCTCGAGGACGTCGTGCGCGAGGGCGGCATCTTCGCGACCAACACCTCGACGCTGTCGGTGACCGCGCTCGCCGAGGCGACACGTCGCCCCGACCGCGTGATCGGTCTCCACTTCTTCAATCCGGCGCCGGTCATGAAGCTCGTCGAGATCGTGCCGACGCTGCGCACCGACGCCGCCGTGATCGGCGCCGCCGAGGCGTTCGTGCAGAAGATCAAGAAGACCGGCGTCGTCGTCCGCGACTTCACCGGCTTCGTCGTGAACCGCTTGCTCACGCCGTACATGGTCGATGCGATCCGCACGTTGCAGGAAGGTCTTGGATCGATCGGTGCTCTGGATTCGGCGATGCAGCTCGGCGCCAATCATCCGCTCGGCCCGCTGGCGCTCGCCGACTTCATCGGCCTCGACATCGTCTTTCACATGGCCTCGAACCTCTTCGAGGAATACCGCGAGCCGCGGCTCACGCCGCCGCCGCTGCTGCGCCGCCTCGTCCTCGCCGGCTACCTCGGCCGCAAGAGCGGCAAAGGCTTCTACGACTATTCGACGACGCCGCCGACGCCGAACGACTGGCTCGTCGGCACCCCGTCATGAGCGGCGCCTTCACCCGCATCCACCACGTCGGCGTCGTCGTCCGGAACCTCGAGCAGGCGTACGGTTTCTGGCGCGACTGCCTGGGCTTGCCGGTCCACAAGGTCGCGACGGTCGAGGACCAAGGCGTGCGCGCGGCGCTCCTCACCGTCGGGGAGAGCGAAATCGAGCTGCTCGAGCCGCTCGCGCCGACGAGCGGGATCGGCAAGTTCCTCGCCAAGCGCGGCGAGGGTCTACATCACCTCTGCTATGCGACCGCCGACGTCGGCGCCGCGCTCACGGCGGCGCGCGCGAAGAACGTGCGGTTGATCGACGAACATCCCCGCCCCGGACTCGCCGGGATGATCTGCTTCCTCCACCCGGCATCGACGCACGGCGTGCTGATCGAGTATGCACAGCCTTTTCCCGAGGACGCGCACCGATGAAGACCCTCGAGATCGATCACGTGACCGTCGTGTCGCCGGACGCGACACGCGCGGCGGCGACGTTCGAGCGCCTCTTCGACCTCTGCCGCGCCGCGAGCGCCGGCCCGGCGAGCGCCGCCGCGCTCGCGATCGGCGACGCGCGGATCGAGTTCGTCACCCCGCCCGAGGGCACCGCGCTCGCCGACGCCTTGCAAACGGGCGGCGAGGGCATGGCGGCGCTGACCCTGACGGTCGCCGATCTCGACGAGGCGGCGCGCGCCCTCGAGCGCGCCGGTGTCGGCATCACGCGACGCAGCGAGGGCGGCCGTCCACGGCTCGACGTCGATCCGAGCGCGGCGCATGGCGTGCGTCTCACGCTCGTCGCACCCGTGTGAGGACGTGCATGCGCACTTTCGTGCCGCGATTGGCAGAAAAGTGGCGCTCGCAGCGACCCCGCGCGCGCGCCGACGGGACATCCCGCCTGTCCCTGATGGCACAAGCGTTGCTGGCCGTTTCAACCATCTCATGACGCCCGCATTCTCCGCTTGGAAGGCACTCGACTGGAGCACCGTCGCGCTGCTCCCGAACAGTCCCGGAGTGTTCGAGATCGCCAACCTCGTCCGCACGACGCTCTTCATCGGCGCCGCCACGGACAGCCTGGTGACGACGGTCACAGCCCATCTCGAGACGCCGAGCGCCCTCCACGCCCGCGCCGGACGCTTGTACTTTCGCTATGCGCCCACCGAGGACGCGGAGCGCATGCAGAGCGATCTCCTCGCGTGCTACGGCGAGCGTCATGGTGGAGCGTTGCCGCCGGCACAATCGAAGCCGCCGCCGACGGCACGTCCCGCGCGTCATTTGAAGGCCGTCTGACGCCCGTCCCTCGGCGAGCGATCCCGCGACGCAGCCGCTGAGCTCCTCCTCACGGCGTTCGCGCCAGGACGTACACGCGATCCGTCCCCGCCCAACGGCGCGTGAAGGGCACCGTGGCGCGGACCGAGTAGCCGGCAAGCGGCGCATTCGCGATCGCAAACGGCAGCTCCACGGCGGCGGTGACGTGCGGCACGTCGCGATCGACGTTCGCCCCCGGCGCCAGACGTTCCGGGTGGGCGTACAGGTTCCAGCCGTTCTCCGCGTACCCGGCGTCGATGTCGCGCCAGGGGACGCCGGCGGCGACGAGCCGCTCGCGCGCGCCGCCGACGGCGCGCGCATAGTCCAGCATGTCGCGGGTGCCGCTGACGTCGAGGAGGAAAAGCGCCGCGAGGAGCGTCCCGGCAAGCGCGGCGCGTCGAGTGGCGAGCGGCGCCGCGGCGGTGCCGTCGGCGATGAGGACGATCGCGATCGCCGCCGGCACGAGCGGCAGGTAATAGCGGTCGTAGAAGAACCAAAACGCGAAGCAGAGCCCGAGGGACAGCGCGCCGAAGAGCACGACGCAGCTCCCCGCCGCCGCGCGCAGCGCCCCGCCGCGAGCGAAACCGCGGCCGAGCCGCGCGAGGAAGCACGCCGCCGCGCCGAGCCCGACGACCGTTGCGCCGGCGGCGAGCGCGCGTCGTACGCCGCTCTCGGGAACCACGCCGAGCAGCAGCGGGCGCGCCGCGCCGAGCTCGAGCATGCTCCACGTCGCGTGCGGCCGCAGCGCCGCCACCGGTTGCGGCGCCACGGCTGATACGGCGATCGCCGCGACCCCGAGCAGGAGCGCGAGGCGAAGCGGAAAGCGCCGCGGCGACGCGCTCGCTACGAGTGCAGGAAGCGCCGCGAGGCCGAGGTGCGCGAGCATGCTGAGCAGCGCCTCCGCGTACACGAAAGGCGAGACGAGCAGGATCCACCGCAACCGCTCGAGGCGGTACGCCAATCCGCCCTCGCCCGACGCAGCCGCGAGCCAATACCGCGGCGCGACGGCGGTCGCCGCCGCCATGGCGACGAGCGCTGCGAGCGCGAAGACGACCGCGCGCGCCCGCCGCGGCATCGCGGGTTGCACCGCCGCGGTCGCGAGCACCGCGAGCGGGATCGCGACCGCGACCGGGCGCACGAGAAAGGCGACGAGCGCACACACGAGGCCGATCTCGAGGCGTCCGCGCGCCCCGCCGAGGCCGCGCACGATCGCCGCCAGGCTCGCCACGATCGCCGTCACCATCGCGACGTCCGTCATGAAAGTGAAGCTCAGGACGAAGAAGACCGGGTAGAGCGCGAGCGTCATCGCACCGACGAGCGCGCGTCCGGCACCGCAGCCGAGCGCCCGCAGCAACGCGTGGAAGGCGACGGTGCCGAGCGCCGCGAGCACGAGCGTCGAGATGCGCAAGGTCGTGAACGAGAAGCCGCCGAGCGCGGCGCACAGCGCGCCCCAAGCGATCTGCGCCGGTGGAAACGTCGAGCTCCAGCTCGAAACCGCGAAGCCTTTCCCCGCGAGTAGACGCTCGACGCTGAACGCGTACGTCCAATCGTCGATCAGCGGCACGTCGGCGCGCGGATCGACGAGCGCCGCGGCGACGAGCCAGAGACCGACGAGCACCGTCGCGACGACCGCGCCTTCCGGCGTCGCCGCGCGCGCGCCGACGCCGTTGATCGTCGCCGGCGGACCCGGCCGCGGCGCAGTCATCGCGAAGCGAGCAACTCCATCGAGACGGCGGAGCCTACCAACGCCCGCCGCCGCGCGGTAGAGCGCCGCCGTCGGCCGCGCAGGGACGCGGAGAGCGGCGTCGCGATAGCGCGAATATGAGAAGTGCGCCGCTACGCGCGCTTGGGCGTGCCGCTCGGCGGCGAAGCCGCCGCCTCGATCGGACGCGCGTCCCCGGCGAGCGCCTCGCGCGCAAGGGCGATCACCTCGGCGCCGTCGCAGGCGACGCCGACGAGCGCCGCCTCGCTGAGCGCGACGTCCGTCGCCACCGCGAGCGTCTCACTCGCACCGTGCGCCCCGTTCACGGCCGGACGCGCGACGCCGCGATCGGGGATCCACAGCGCGACGCGCGTTCCCCCCTCGGGCATCGACGCCAATCGGCAGCGCCCGCGCAGGAGGACGAGGCAGACCTGAACGAGGTTCAGACCGAGGCCGATCCCCTCGCGCTTGCGCGCGTGCGTGTCGTCGCCTTGTTGGAAGAGGTCGAAGATGCGCCGCAGCTGCTCGCCGCCGACGCCGATCCCGGTGTCCGTGATGCGAATCTCGGTCGCGCTCGCGTCGACGACGCGCGTCGCCTCGACGCATACCGTGCCGCGCTCGGTGAATTTGAATGCGTTGCCGAGCAGGTGGAACAGCACGCGCCGTACGAGCGCCTGGTCGGTGCAGAGGATTGCGGCCTCGGGCGCGATCGCGACCGTCAGCGCCGGCGCGTCGGGACGCGCCATGTCCGGCAGCGACTCCGCCACCTCGCGCACTAAGGCCGCCAGGTCGACGCGCACCCACTGCGGCGCGATCTCGGTCGTCTCGGCGTCGACGAAGAACAGCATGTCGTCGATCAGCTGGTTCAGGCGACGGCCGTTGCAGAGCACGCGCTGCAGATGGTCCTGCTGGTCGGCGTTGACCTCGCCCGCGAGACCATCGTGCAGAATCGAGGTGAACCCGAGGATCACGCTGAGCGGCGTCCGCAGCTCGTGCGACATGAGCCCGAGGAAGTGGTTCTTCGCCTGGTTCGAGGTGACGAGCGCGCTCGCGAGACCGCTGATGCGATCGGACTGCGCCCGCAGCGTCTCCTGCTGGTCGCTCAAGAGGCTGCGGCTGCTGCCGAGCTCGTGCTCGAGTCGTCGCTGAATCGCCGACATGGAGAGGCGGAGGTCGGCGACGGTCACGATCTGGTCGATGATCTCGCCGACGAGCTCGAGCGCGCGTTGGCGCGCGAGGTTCCACGGCGTCGCAACCAACTCCTCGCAGAGCACGGCACCGACGCACTCGCCGCCGACGACGAGCGGCCAACCGACGACGCTGCCGTCGAGCCCCGCGGGCACTGGGCGGCGCGCCCCCACACCTTCGTCGCTCCAGCGCAGCAGACGCCGCGCCCCGACGACGTCGTGCGCGAACGCGTCGAGCATCGGTGGCGCGGCCGCGGTCTCGCCGCCGAGGCGCTGACCTTGGCTGGCGCTCGCCAGAACCTTCCGCTCGCCGCGATCACGCGCGGCGACGACGCTCACGCGCTCGTAGCCGAGCCCGGCGACGATGCGTGCGGCGAGCGTCGCGCACAGCTCGTCGAACGAGCCGACGGTATGCGCCAGCTGCACGACGTCGCGGATCACGGAGAGATGCGCGACCAGGACGTCGTACTGCTCGGCCGTGTCGCCGAGCGCCTCGCGGAAGACGCTGCCGCTCACACGCTGCCCCCGAAGAATTGGCGCAGATCGCCCTTCTGTCCTTGCAGCAGGGCGGCGATCTCCACCCACACCGGCAGCGACAGCCCGGCGGCGCCGAGCGTCTCGAGCTGCTGCTCCGCCGCGGGATCGATCGCGCCGCCCTCCAAGTCGGTCCAACGAACGAGATGATTCGCGAGGGCCACGATCACCCACGGGCGAAGCGGCGTCGCCGGGGCGATCGGCTCCTCGTGGCGTCCCGCCGCTTCGACGACCGCCGGAGGCAACGCCCACGTCTCGCTGAGCCACGCGCCCGCCTGCGCGTGGTCGATACCGAAGGCGGCACGCTCGTGCTCGACGAGCGGCGTCGCCGCGTCGCGTGCCGCCGCGTAGACGACCGTCGTGTATTGTGTCGGAAATCGCAGCGCGAGCACCGCGCGCCCGATGTCGTGCAAGAGCCCGGCGGTGAAGATCTCCTCGGGGTCGGCGGTGCGTGTCCGTTGTGCGATCAGACGCGCGGCGGCGCCGACCAGCGCGGAATGCTCCCACAGCTCAGTGAGCTTGAGCCCGCGCTCGTCACCCATGAACGTGTCCCATACCTTCACGCCCAGCGCGAGGCTGCGGACGGTGCCGAAGCCGAGGATCATCACCGCGCGCGACACGGTCGAGACCTCGCGCGCGAACCCGAAGAACCCGCTGTTCGCGAGCCGCAGCACGCGCCCACTGAGCGCCTGGTCGCGCTGCATCACCTCGACGAGGTCGCGGGTCGACGACCGATCGCCGTCGACGACGGCGAGGATGCGCGCCAGCAGCACAGGGATCGTCGGCAGATCCTTCGAATTGATGATCTGCGCCCGCAACCGCGCCAGGCGCGCCGCTTCGCTGGTTGCCATGAACCCTCGTGTCCCCCACGCGTTCCGGCCCATGCGATGTCGCATGTGCATGGGCCGAGCCGACGTCGATTCGTCAGTCAACTATCGGACACGCGCGGACGCGACTTGAGCACGGCGCCCGCCGCGGCCGCCGCGCGAGAGCGCCGCATCCTGCCCCAACGACGAAGAGGTCGTTGCCAGGCGGGCGCGGACGGACGGGTCGGCTCCGCGCGAGGATCGCTCGCGCGGGGCACCGGGCATGCATGAGATCTTCCGTACTCCGCGGCGGGATAAAGATCGTAATGGCTCGCTCTTTATGCGCGCTCCGCCGACCCGTCCGCCCGCGCCCGCCTACCGACCACCTCTGTCGTCGCGGGCAGCGCTCGGCGCTCGCGCTCTGCGCGCGCGTCGGGGCGGGCGCACCACGTCGCGCTCGAGTCGCGTCTGCGACGCATGCGACGACGCCGTCACGTCGCGCGGCCGCGCGGAAATGCGCGGCGCGCGAGTGGATGCCACGCGGTGTGCGCCGACGCCATCGCGTTGCGTGTCGCGCGCGAGTCGCGCAGCCGTCTTCGGCAGACACTCTTCGGCACCCGCCGCATCGCGCCGCGGACGCAACGCGCGTGGTGTACGCGACGGACGCTGCTGCCGGGCGGGCGCGGCGCGCGGGGGGTCGGCGGAGCGCGCATAAAGAGCGAGCCATTGCAGTCTTTTCCCCGCTGCGGAGTACGGAAGATCTCATGCGTGTCCGGTGCCCCGCGCGAGCGATCCTCGCGCGGAGCCGACCCGCCGCGCGCTGCGCCCGCCCGGCCGGACGCGCGCTCGCGATCACGACGAACGTTGCGCCTCCGGGAGCGAGACAGTAGAACGGCCGCGTGGAACGGTTGCTGATCACGGGGATCGCGGGTGGCCAAGGCCGCCTCGTCGCGAAGCGCGTCGCCGAGGGGTTCGACGTGAGCGGCGTCGACCGCGTGCTCTGGGAAGGCCACCCGCACCAGATCGCCGTCCACACGATGGATCTGCGAAAGAAGAAGTTCGAGGACATCTTCCGCCGCGAACGGCCGACGGCCGTCGTGCACCTCGCGTTCGTGCGCCACTTCCGTGCCGACCCGATGGTGCGGCACGAGATCAACGTCGCCGGGACGAAGCGGGTCCTCGAGTGCTGCGCGCAGTACGGGGTGAAGAAGCTCGTCGTGCTCTCGAGCTCGTACGTGTACGGCGCGCTTCCCGAGAACCCGTACTATATGGACGAGGACACGTCGCTGAACGTCAGCCGCCACTACCCCGACATCCGCGACCTCGCCGAGGTCGATACGCTCTGCACGGCGTTTCTGTGGAAGTATCCCGAGATCGCGACGGCGCTCCTGCGGCCGGTGAACACCCTCGGCTACTACGTCCACAGCGCGATCGGCCGCTATTTGAAATTGCGCTACGTCCCGACGGTCATGGGCTTCAACCCGATGATGCAATTCATCCACGAAGAGGACGTCGCGGAAGCGATCGCGCGCACGCTCGAGACCGGCGTCCGCGGCGTGTTCAACCTCGTCGGACCGGGTGCGGTGCCGCTGAAGGTCGCGATCCGCGAGACCGGCGGCACGCCGGTACCGCTGCCGGAGCCGCTCGCGCGCGGCACCGTCGAGCGGCTTTTCCGGGTCGGGCTCTACCATTTGCCGAGCGCGGCGCTCGACTTCGTCAAGTACCCGTGCACGATCGACGGCCGCCGCTTCCACGACGCCACCGGGTTCCGTCCCGTCTTCAACCTGGAGGACACCTTCAGCAGCGTGCGGCACTAGGGAGGCTGCGTGGCGAAGACCGGCAAGAGCTCGGCCCGGGGGAGCGGCAAGGCGCGCGTCGACGCGACCGGCTCGGCACGCGCGATCGCCGCCGACGCGATTCGCCGCACGGCGCCCGCGCTCGACGACGAGACGCATCTCGCGCCGACGCCCGCGACCGCGGACGCGGGTCTCGAGACGGATGCTGCGGGCGACGCCGCGCTCGTCCCGGCGGCCCCGGCGCCGTTATTCGGCCGCGCGTTCGGCTTCGGTCCCGGCGGCATTCCGAGCGAGCGCCCGCCGGACGTACTGGCCGAGTCGCTCGCAGGCTTGCAAAGCCTCGCCGGCGGCATTCTCGAGAGCCTCGCGCCGCGCGTGATCCGTGACTTGAACCACGAGATTCGCGATCGGCTCGCGGCGGCGCCGCTCGAGCTCAACAGCTACGGCTACGATCCGTGGGGCTTGAACGTCGACGTCGCGCGGCGGACGCTGCTCACGTTCGCGCTCTTCTACAAGTACTACTTC